>JBDTLC010000155.1:0-27539 GCA_039935015.1 Paralcaligenes sp.
GTCATTTTCTTGCAAACGCATGCGGCAGGCCAGCTCGGGATCGCCGACTTTACCGTGGTCGATCAGCCGGTCACCGTCGCCCACGATCCGTTGCCTCACCGCCTGTTCCATTACCGGTTGGCGGCCAGCGGCTGGGCTTATGCTCAGGTGGTGTGCGGGGGCGAAAGCTTTAGCGCCTTGTCCGACGGACTACAGAACGCCTTCTAGCAAAGCGGTGGCGTGCCGAAAGAGCTGCGCACTGACAGCCTGAGCGCCGCGTATAAGAACCGCGCTGAGCACGAGGACTTCAGCCTCGGGCTTAAGCAGCGAATCGTAATCAGACAGCGCGTGCTGGTGTATGGCGATGCGAGGCGGCATGGCACGCTTTTCAAGGAAGCGATCCTCGCAGTCGATCATGCTGGGCAAGCTCGTGGTGGCTAACTGGCCCAAGACGTAGCGGCCGATGGCGCCTTCGCTGTCCGTCTTCTTGGCCAGATGAAGCAGGCGCACGATGTACTGGCAAGCAGTGTCCGCCGCCAAGGTGCGATCGACATATTCCCAGATCATTTGATAATCTTGGCTGGGCAGCAACTCATCGCGCATTTGCGAGTACCGAAACGCCCGTGGCTTTTTAACCAAGGCCTCAATAACGTGACGGTAATCCACGGATCGCCCCCGTGTATTCTTGTTGGGGCTGTACACCCGATTCAGTGTCAACGTGTGGGTCTGCGCGCACCAGGTCTCCAGCTAGGTGTCAAAGAGGCGCACCGTGACGCGGCTGCCGATCAAGCGCGATGGCACGGTATAAACGACACGCTTGAGCTCAATGGTGCTGCTGCGGGTCACCCGAACGGTGTGCTCGCTGTAATGGACGCTTGCTATGATTGTTGGGCGATTCAATCGCGCCGTTCTCGTGGGCCACCCCGCGATTGTTGCGGGTTGCGATGATGCCATACATAGTGTTGGCAGAGCGATTCGAACCGGCGGGTGACGCATAGACACACACTGAGTTTGGCGATAGGCCACGATCTTGCCTCAGATGCCCAACATAACGATCATATATTTGGGCAAAGACCGAGCCTTGGTTCACCAGCGGCAAGTCGGGCACTATCGTCTGACCACGTAGATAGACAAGAAACCGCCTTATTACAGAAAGCTCGAATTGAACTCGGGCTTGTGGTGCGGCGCTCAGGAGCGCTACGAAGCGTAGCAGAACGGATTCATCAAGATCAACCAGGGCAACGTTCTTGCTCTTCATCCATCGCGAGAATGCCGACAAAACCCTTCGCTTATTGCAAAGCGTGACTACAGAGTATCGTGCGGTGCGTAGACGTTCTAGAAATGCCTCAATGTGACAATCCACTAGCCCTTCAGACTCGCTGGCTTCGGTTATGTTAGTCGCCTTCATGCTATTTCTCCTAGCCGTCAAGATTGCCTGCCTGAAAAAATCGTACGAATTATGCTGGGTTCCTGGTAGGAAAAGCGTGAATTACAGCGACCCGCGCTCACAACACGGCATAATCCGCCACGCGGCATAACCGTTGCGATAACGCGATTCGCCCCTTTGTCGTGGAATCTGCATGCCCATGACTTAGCCACAGCGCTGGCCGACTGAATAGCCTGTGGTTGGTGGATCGTCTACCTTTGTCTGATATCGGACAGGACATTGGTCGATTCCTGCCGCAGGGCTGGCTCGGGAACCCATCACGCGGGAAATCTGTAAGGATAATCCTGCGGCGCAGTCAATGACTGTTCGAACGTCCAGGGTACTAGAGGCGGGGTAGATCGAATCGGAGGCGAATCAATCTTCTCAAGGCTCTGTACAGCCGCTGAGCAGCCGCGTGCGAGCGTTGGATATATGTACGCGCATTGCGCTCCGAGCGGATTCAACATCGCGCTCTTCTATTGCCCTGTAAATCACAGCGTGCTCCTGTTGCACCAGGTGCAATCTGGTCGCATCCGATCTCAAGGACAAAGTGCGAGCAATTGAAATCCCCGCTTTGGTGTAGTCGGCAAGCGCAGCCATGGTCGATTCAAACAAGTAGTTTCGTGTGGCAGTTGCAACCGCATTGTGGAACCTGATGTCCGCGTCTGCACCGAGCAAGCCTTTTTCACTGGCTTCAGCTAGTTCGTCCAACGCATTATTGATCTCTGCGAGATCTTTGTCCGTTCGTCGAGCTGCCGCCAAGCCGGCTGCTTCACCTTCTAGCGCGATGCGATATTCAAAGCAGCGCATCACGTCGGCTACTCCGCCCAACGGAGCGAATTCAAAGAATTCCTTTTGCGGCCTGCGTCGTATGTAGGAGCCCGAGCCGCGCTTAGACATGACAATCCCATCTGCCCGCAGCCGAGAGAGCGCTTCCCTAACCACAGGCCGAGAAACGCCGAATTTTTTAGCTAGATCAGCTTCTGATGGTAGTTTTCCAGTGTCGTCGAATTTTCCTTGGACGATCCACCCCAGAAGATTTTCGTAAAGTTTGTCAGCTAGCTGTTGAGAAGGTGGCATGATACCAAGCGGTGGTAGGGTGCTGTGCATGAGTTTGTTCCAGTTTCGAATGTTATTATTGCAAAGCTGTCTTACATGTTTTATATTGATGGGGTCAGCAATTTTTACTTGACTCAGTCTTAGGAATTGCATAGGATTCAATGTACACGGCTCACATAATACCCACAATATATTTTTGATTCCAGATTAAAACAGGCTAAATTTGTATGACAACTTATTGATAAAACATGACAGATTAGTTCTCGTTAGTCATCCGTTGGAGCTTACGGCAAATCAAATGAACAAACTAGACGAAGAAACCAAGGCCAAGCTTAAGCACGTCAGTACGGCAACGCTATGTACCGCTTTGTATAAGCGTGGCTTACGCAATCAGTATATTCAAGATGTTTATCCGTTGAGCATCCGTTCTCTGCCAATGGTAGGGGAAGCTTACACACTACGCTATATCCCCGCTCGCGAAGACCTGAACCCGGTGTCTGTATTTGAGGATCATGAGCATCCACAGCGAAAAGCGGTAGAGGAGTGCCCATCTGGGGCGGTTCTGGTATTCGATAGCCGCAATGATGCGCGTGCCGCTTCGGCTGGTTCCATTTTGATTACGCGGTTGATGGTGAGGGGGGTTGCAGGGGTAGTTACTGATGGAGGGTTCAGAGATTCGCCAGTAATTGCGACTTTGGACATTCCGGCTTTTCACCACCGGCCCTCAGCGCCGACCAACCTGACGCGGCATCAGGCTGTGGATCTGAATGTTCCTATTGGCTGCGGAGGAGTGGCGGTATTTCCGGGGGATGTAGTGGTGGGCGATGCCGAGGGTGTGGTCATCATTCCCGCTGCCATCGCAAAGGAGATTGCTGATGAAGCTATCTCAATGACCGCATTTGAAGAGTTCGTGATTCAGCAGGTCCGTCAAGGACGCTCTATCTTAGGGCTTTATCCGCCCACGAATGAGCAGACACGCGCCGATTTTGAGAGTTGGCGCCTGGAGAATAGTAGCTAGACGTAGGTTGATTTGAGGCAAATTTAGGCCGAGTCGTTGATTCGAGACGTTCTTTATTCCACAAAAAGGAGACACAAATGAAAGTTTTTCGAAAATGGCATGTGCTCGCAGTCGCATCTTGTGCCTTGATGTCGATTGTTCCGACAGCATATTCAAAAGATATCACCTTGACCTACTCCGACTGGCAATTGGCGCAGGATGTCTGGGGCAAGTCCTTGGATCTTGTGATTGATCAGTTTCAAAAGGATAATCCCGGCGTTACGGTTAAGCGGGTTCCTGTGCCGCTGGGCCAGCGTGACGTCAAATACACGACGGCGATTCGTGCGGGGCAGGGGCCAGACGTGTTTGCACTGGATGTTAATCCGGTCCGAGAGTACATCTCCAAGGGTTGGGTATTGGATCTAAGTTCGTATATTGACAAAGCAGGAGACAAGAACTATCTGAAGGACTTTTACCCGGTCAGCCTTGAACCCGTTACTGTCGGCGGAAAAATATACGGTATTCCTATGAATACTGTCGCTATGACGCTGCTCTACAATCAGCGCATGTTTAACAAGGCCGGCATTGAAGAAGCGCCAAAGACCTGGAAGCAGCTCAGAGCAGATGCAAAGAAACTGACTGGTGCCAATCAGTGGGGTATGAGCTTGGTATTGGCTCCAGCAGGCTTTGATCTCCGCGTATCCTCGATACTGCGTGGTTTTGGAGCCGACTATTTGACGGCAGATGGCAAGAAATCTGCGCTAGATACGCCGCAGGCCAAGGAGGCGTTCGACTACATTCTTGATTTGATTAAGGTAGACAAGTCCGTACCGCCGGGCGTGACCCAGGTTGATGCCAATGGGGCTCGCCGCCTAATGGCCAATCAGACGGTCGCCATGCTGATAAGTACGACATGGGGTTATCCGGAAATCAGCGCCATGAATCCAAAGCTAGATGGATGGCACACTATGAAAATGGCGCCTATCCCTCAGCAGGAGGGCAATACGAACAAGATACGAACTGTCTTGTATCAGAAGTCTCTTTTCGTTAACAGCAATACCAAACACCCTGAGGAAGCTTGGAAGCTGGCGAAATACCTGACCGATGCAAAGTCGATGAAGGTCTGGTTCGACTCTAACAATATGCTTTCGTCGCGCCGTAGCGTGAATGAAAATTACAAAAACATCGTCGACAGTCCTTCTGCGAAAATCGTGGCTGATGAGATTGATCATGGGGCTTTCCTGCCGCTGACGCCGAAATGGCCGCAAATCATGGAGGCCTTTCGCCAGAACCTGCAGGACGCGATTGTAGGGTCCAAGACTCGCGAACAGGCTCTGTCGGACGCCAACAGCCAGATTAATAAAATCCTTCAACAATAGAGCCCCGCGTGCGAGCCTGTGCCTGAAATACCTGACGAGCACGGGCTCCTTCGGCATGCTTAATCAGGAGCTCAACATGTCAGATCAAAGTAAAGCGACCGGATATTTCCTTGTTGCTCCAGCGCTGATCCTTATGCTTGTCATCCTCGGCTTTCCTGCACTTGCTTCGGTTCTTGAAAGCTTTGGAGTGTGGGGGCAGGGGAGCTTCGGCTTGGGGGCTTACAAGAGGCTGGTGGATGATCCTGAGTTTCTGGCGGCATTCTGGAATACTGCTGTATTCGTGATTGTGGTTGTGAGTTTGCATCTGGTCATCGGAATGAGCGTGGCCCTATTGCTCAATATGGACACCAAACTGCGATGGTTGTTTCGCGTTATTGCAATTTTACCGTGGACGATGCCGGATATCATTGGTGGTTTGATTTTCCGCTTTATATTTGACACTTTGAAGGGGGGGATGAATGCGGTACTCACCTCATTGGGTAGCGGCAATGTGATTGACTGGCTTGGTCGTCCGGATTTGGCGCTGGGTACCGTGATTTCGGCGGAGGCGTGGCGTGGCTACCCGTATGTGATGTTAATTCTGCTTGCGGGGATGCAGGCCATCCCGAAAGATCAATACGAAGCGGCCAGTATTGACGGGGTGGGAGCGTGGAAGAGCTTCATCTACATTACTTTGCCCAATTTGAAACCCATGATCTGGTTGGCCGTCGTGCTGGATTCAGTGTGGGAGTGCCGCTTGTTCGGAATGATTTACGGCATGACTGGGGGTGGTCCGGGATATTCGACTGAGACCCTATCTCTGATGGTCTACAAGAATTACTTCCAATTTTACAATACTGCGTATGCTTCTTCCATTGCGGTTGTTTTGGCTGCAGTCTTGTTGGTTCTTGCCGTGCCATACGTTCGCCTAAGTCTGGGAGATAGGGAATGAAGTCTGCCGGTCGCTGGATGGCTACCTATACGGCCTTGCTGGTTATGGCTTTGTATAACCTGATTCCGTTTTTCTGGATGATCTCATCTTCGTTGAAGACGGATATAGAGGTGACCAGTTTCCCGGCCACTATTCTGCCACATGCAATCACAATGGATGCCTACTCCAGAGTCTGGTCACAGGAAGGCATGTTGCGCTACTTCATGAACAGCATTGAGGTCTCGACTGCGACTGCCTTGTTGTCGGCTCTAGTAGGTATATTCTGTGCCTATGGCTTTTCTAGGTTCAAATTTCGTGGCCGCCACGTTTTAATGATAATGTTTCTGGCCAGCCAAGTCGTTCCTGGTGTATTGCTGGTGGGACCGTATTTTAAAATGATGTCTATAGTCGGACTTTATGACAGCCTCTGGGGGCTAATTCTGGCTCAGACCACACTGACTTTGCCGTTTACGGTGTGGATGCTCAAGAGCTATATCGACAGCGTACCCATTGAGATCGACCAGTCTGCGGAGATTGATGGCGCTTCCGCGCTGCAATGTTTGTGGTATTGCATCTTCCCTAATATTCTTCCTGGACTGGTGGCGACCATGATTTTCGCTTTTCTGCTGGCTTGGGGTGATTTACTTTGGGCGCTGTGTTTAATTTCTGAACCTTCCAAACAAACCATGACGCTGGGCATTACCAATATGGTGGGGCAATTCCGGGTTTTATGGTCCGACATTATGGCGGCTACTGTCATAGGATGTTCGATACCCGCCGCAGCCTACGTATTCCTCCAACGCTATCTGGTCAAGAGTGCGGTTTCGTCCGCCGTGAAAGGATAAATTTATGGCTTTACCTCTTATATCCTTGCGCGATAGTTCGACCACAATTTCCAGAATCATTTTAGGAGGTCACGAATACTTGCGTGATGGAAGATCTCGAGCCTTCAACGAAGACATGGAAAAGGCGATCACTCCGGGCTATCTGTTCCCCCGGTTCGGGGGCGAGCAGCGGTTGGCGGTGGTCGAGCGTGCTTTGCGCCTCGGAATCACTACTTTCGATGTTACAACTGATTCGGAAAAAGAAGCTCTAGGAAGAAACTTTATCCAGCTCGACGTAGGTTCTGGACTTGTCGTCCAGACGCGGCCAGAGGGTATGGTCTACGGCTACGATGAGTTCAACAGAAAGCTGGTCGAGCCAGGGTGCTTGCGCGACGAAGTACGGCGCATATTGGATTTGATGCAGAGAAATTGCCTGGATATTCTGAACATTGGAATATTGAGCAGCGCTGAGGCTCACGATCTGAATTACATCGCGAAATTAGCGGATGTCGTGCATGAGCTCAAGTCCGAGGGCTTGATAAGATGTGCGGCAGCGGACACGTTTTCGGGGGCCAATACATACCTCTCCATGATTCGATCAGATGCGTTCGAGACCATGAACCTGAATTTCAATTTTGCCAATGATGCTGCTTTGGAAGAAGTCATACCGGCTGCGCGCGAGCGGGGCCTACGCGTTGTGGCTCGTGAAATATTCATTAAGGGCGCACTGTTTGGGATGGCCCAGGAAATTGGTTTGGAAGATAAAGGTCTTGTTGCAAGGGCAGCCATGAAATGGGTAGCCGGAATCGAAGGTATAGATGCCTTGATTCTGGGGGCTGATAATCCAAATCAACTGGAGGAGGGCGTGCAGGCGGCGATGAGCGCCCAGCTTTCGGCTGAAGAAGATCAGGCTCTTAGTCGATTACAAGGCTGTGAACAATTGCGGCTATTACGGGCGCGTAATTACGATGAGTTCGTATTGGAAAGTCGATGAGTTGTGCGCCCACCTTGTCCGTCATGAACTTTACGCTTTCGGGAAATTAGGCAATGTCGTCCATCCGTATTAATAATCTGAATAAAGCATATGGCAATGTGTCTGTGCTAAAGGATATCAACGTTGACATAATGGATGGAGAGTTCCTTGCTTTGGTAGGCCCATCGGGTTGTGGGAAGTCAACATTGCTACGAGTCATTTCGGGACTGGAATCGGCATCCTCTGGGGAAATCACGATCGGTGCGCGGAAGGTGACTAGTTTGCCCGCCAAGGATCGAGATATCGCCATGGTGTTTCAGAACTATGCCTTGTATCCGCATATGACGGTAGCAGAAAATCTAGGATTTTCTCTGAAAATGCGGGGCGAGAAGAAGGAGGCTATCGAAAAGCGCGTCAATCAGGTAGCATCTACACTTGGACTGGATACTATGTTGCGCCGCAAGCCCCGCCAACTATCTGGTGGGCAGCGCCAGCGTGTGGCGATGGGTAGGGCAATCGTCAGAAACCCCAAGGCATTTCTCTTTGATGAGCCTTTGTCGAATCTGGACGCTAAGTTACGTGTACAGATGCGCACTGAAATCAAGTCGCTGCATAGAAAGTTGAAAACCACCATGGTTTACGTTACGCATGATCAGATCGAAGCCATGACTATGGCTGACAGAGTCGTGGTAATGCGCGATGGCATCGTGGAGCAAATTGGCGAACCTCTGAAGCTGTATGACGAGCCCAAAAATCGATTTGTCGCTGGCTTTATTGGATCTCCGGGTATGAATTTGCTCGACGGCACGGTTGTGGCAAATCCCAACGTGGTGTTTAAGTTGGCCGGCGGTGGGCAGCTACCGCTACCGGCCGCTGCCAAGAAATGGGAAGGACGTAGGCTTGTATATGGGATCCGACCCGAGGACCTGACATTGGATCCCGCAGGTCTGCCCGCGAAAGTGGTTTCCGTAGAGCCAACGGGCTCGGAGACTTATGTTATTTCGGACGCTAATGGCGTCATGTTGACGTGTGTGTTGAGGGAGCGCACGAATGTCATGGCGAATCAGGAAGTTGGCCTAATGCCTCGCTTGGAAAGGCTTCATTTGTTTAACGCGGAATCGGGCGAAAGGATAGTGCTGCCTGCTGCCGATCCGGCAGATTGAACCCTGGGACGATGCGTGTCAGCCTGCTGCGCTGACTTGGCCCAGCCCAAATAGGTAATCATCCCTTTAAACTGCAGCAGACTTGAGTAGAATTTCCTGATAGAGGAAATCTGCAATGAAGATATCACGATTTTCCGACAGTCAGGTCATTGGCTCTCCTGAGAGAAGTAGAAGCGGATTTCAGCACTGATACGCTGTGCCGCAGGCAATTGTGCGTCGGTTTTGATTTGTCTAGCATCGGGGGTTAGGCCGATGCAGAAGATTTTGTAGTAAGGTGGCATCATAAAAAGCGTCGCGGCAGACAGTTCAGCAGACGGCGAAGGCAAATGAGCATCACGGCAAAACCCAAGCTTTGGCGGTTGAAGCGTCCAAAGTGATTAAACGGTCTCAAGTCTGAAGAAGCTAAAATCGAAAAGTAAGTGAGATTTGGAATAGGAAAGTCGACCTTCATCACGGAATATTCCGGACAGTATTTCTTGCTGCATTTTTGCTGCACTACGGGTCAAGACTGACGGCATTTTAGGGTAACTATGGATAGCCATAAATTAGCATTTATCTATGCGTAGACAGGGGCTTGCAGGTCGCACTTACAGGGCGTAGGTCACAGGTTCGAACCCTGTAGCACCCACCACTTGCACTTCACAGCACGCCTCATACGGTCACATTTCTCGACCAAATTTCCAAAAAAAGTCGAAATGCTAGCGCGACAAATCAGTCGCCTAGTGTTTCATCTTGTCGCATATCCCATCGTCACCTTGGTAAACCGAGGCCCGTACTGATCGGAAATGGCCAGCGGAGCACAACATCCGAGCGCTTCAAATGTCGGGTTTCTCGTATCACTCGTTCTCCTGGCTTTCGAAGGCGTAATGGCCTCCTGGTTTCGATAATTGGTGTATCATCATGAAACATGTGTTACATTAACAGTTAGTGTGTATCTGCAGAGAGATGTTGAACTCCGGCGCCAGAGGGTAAATCTTCCACCCGGCGCCGTTGTCGAGATTGATCCATTAACAAGCCGAGGTCTAACGAGAGATTAAGCAAGAATCATCTTATCGGTTGTAGCTAGCCAGTTTGATGCAATGCGAATCGCGAATAGTGAATGTCGCGCGTGAGCGGTGATTCGCACGCTGGGGTTTGGCGCAACTGCGCTTCTTTTTATCTAAAGTCATTTTGGGGCGTCGCATGAAAGAGTTACTAGTGATGATATTTTGTATGTTTCTTGCGGCAACTGGCCATGCGAAGACAAATTTTATGGAGCAGTCAGAAGGGTTGGCGCAATGGATACCGCTAGCGGAACAAGGCGATGCCTCAGCTCAAACCAAGTTAGGAATTTTGTACTACAAGGGCGATGGTGTACCCCAGAACTACGCGGCAGCAAAAGAGTGGTTGGAAAAGGCGGCTGCGCAAGGTCATGCTGGTGCTCAGCGCGCCCTTGGGTTCTCTTACTACCAGGGCAATGGTGTTCGTCAGGACTACACGGTAGCAAAGCAATGGTATGAAAAAGCCGCTGCACAAGGAAACGCCGATGCCCAATTTCAGCTTGGGGGTTTGTATTACTTCGGCTACGGAGTAGCTCAAGACTATACGATAGCAAAGCAATGGTACGAAAAAGCGGCTGCGCAAGGAAACACTGATGCCCAATTTCAGCTTGGGGGCCTATATTACTTCGGTTACGGAGTACCTCAGAACTACGCAGCAACAAAAGAGTGGTTTGGGCGCGCGTGCGATAACGGACTTCAGCTTGGATGCGACGGTTATAAAAGACTTAGTACACGCGGAAAATAGCTGTGCACCGCATTGTTCAGATTCAGCCCTAATCGTGACAGTGGCGGGGCACACTGTGCGGCGTGATAAATCGGTGCAAGCGCGTCGATTTGGGGGAATAGGGGTTGGGCCTGGCTACTCTCTTGATCGTGTCTAACTTCTAGAGGTTGACGCTAAGCTGAAGTTAAGTCGACAAAGAACTGACACGGCCATGTTTGTTAACGTTGCGGAGATTCTTCACAAGAATAAACTGTTCCTGCCCCTCAATGCAGCCGTATTCGCATTTGGGCCTACTTATGCCTATGGGGCTGAAACCGCGCAGCACGGGTTGACCCACGTGGCCGAACCGCACATTCACGTTGTGCTCTGGAATGTACCGGTCAAAGATGAAGCGCGTATAGCCAAATGAACCTCGCGCGCCGATGTTTCATGCAGGCCGGATGCGGCGTGATTCTGGCATGGCTAGCCTTCGCGCGAGCCATGCCCAAGACGTCATTGACGTTGCAATGATGGGAACACCCGGCGGAGCGCGGGTATGGTTTAAGCTCGTCGGCCTGCTGATTCAACCTGGCCAGACTATACGCTGGACCAACCGAGACCCCGGAAACTCACATACGACGACTGCATTTCATCCGTCTTTTTATAAAAAGACGCGGCAAGAACCTCAGTGAAACGGTATCTGACCGGCATCGGATGAACCGTGGTGCATGAAGAAGTCATGCAAGTATTTTTCACCCTCGTCGTCGAAGATGGTTACAACCGTTCTGAGTTCGGGGTGTTGCTCACGTACGCGTTTGGCGGCGAGGAGGTGTGCGCCCGAACTCGGCCCGCAGAAAATCCCGCGTGTCCGTGCGAGCTCGCGCATCTTGGCCACAGCATCGGTGCTCGATACGCTTAGTGTGTCATTCACTAATCCTCGGTGGCGCGCGAAGATTCCCGGCACGAAACCGTCCGAGATACCTTCAATTTGATGCAGTGCGACTTCCCCACACAACAGGGTACGGGATTCGCTGGGTTCCATCGCGAACAGCCGCACGTTCGGGTTGACTTTGTGAAATGCCTGGCCTACACCGATCAATGTACCGCCGGTGCCGACGCCGTGTACGAACGCGTCCGGTACGCGGTCATCCGAAAGTTGCATCAGAATTTCGGCGCCGAGCACTTCGCGGTTCTCATCCACGTTCCACTCCGATTCGAACTGACCGGGGAAGAAGAAGCCGGGTTGTTGGCCCAGTTCGCGCGCCCGCTTCAGTGCGTCGTTGACGTGGAAAGTGCCACAGAACAGGACTTCCGCGCCGAATGCGCGAGAGATCGCGACGCGCTCGCTGGATAGCCCTTCCGGCATCACCACGATCATCCGATAGCCCTTGACCGCCGCCACCATCGCGAATGCGTTGCCGGTGTTACCGCTGGTGGCTTCGACGATGGTGTCGCCGGGTTTGATCGCGCCAGTTTGCTCCGCACGTTCTATGATGTACTTGGCGATGCGCGCTTTGATTGAACCGGATGGATTCAGAAACTCGCACTTGGCAAACACGCCGTCGATCTCCAACAGTGGAGTGTCACCGATGGCGTCTAGGATGTTGGTTGAAACCTGATCATAACGAGTTGCCATATATGTACTCTCATAGCTAGCTACGCCGCGTTTCTCTCATCTATGATCCGATCTGTGCTTTAGCGTCAAGCATCAGAGTCGAATGTCCTAGTGTACAGTAGCATGGTCGAAGCTGGTCGAAACCTTGCAATCATTGGCTAGGCGTATCTTGTGGTAGGGCGTGTTTATGAATACTGAGTCTACCGTTGTAAAAAGTTTGGCTCCTCACGGCAAGCTTCGGGTTGCCCTTAATTTTGGCAATCCCGTACTGGCGCAACGGCATCCTGGAACCGGCGAGCCTATGGGCGTATCGGTTGACTTGGCTCGCGAGCTCGCCGGGCGGTTGGGGCTGGAGGCGGAGTTCGTGGCCTTTGACGCGGCTGGCAAGGTTTTCGCAGTGGTCGAGGCCGACATCTGGGATATTGCTTTCATGGCAGTCGATCCGGTGCGCGCTGAAAAAGTTCAGTTCACCAAGCCTTATGTCATTATCGAAGGCACCTACATGGTGTCGGCCGATTCTCCCCTGGAGCAGGTGAGCAATGTTGATCGCGCAGGGGTTCGTGTGGCCGTGGGTAAGGGGGCCGCATACGACCTGTTTCTGACTCGCAGTTTGCAGCAGGCCGAACTTGTTCGAGCGGCGACGTCGGCGGCTGCGATCGAGTTGTTTATAGAGCAGTCTCTTGATGCGGTAGCCGGTGTCAGGCAGCCTTTAGTCACCTATGCGGCCGAACATTCTGGCTTGCGCGTTATGGATGGGCGTTTTACGGCCATTGATCAGGCCATGGCTACCCCTAAAGGACGTACCTGCGGTGGGCAATACCTGGGGTTGTTTGTGGAAGAAATGAAGGCCAGCGGTTTCATCGCGGCTGCGCTCGAACGTAGCGGCCAGGTTGATGCTAGCGTGGCGCCTTGAGTTTGATTTACTGCGGTTAGGGTTGTTTCACAATTGCGAATAATTCTTATTTAAGTTAAGATGCAAAGCCTTGAATTGGGCGTTGTTGTGGTAACGTCCGGCCTATTGAACCTCTACTTTGCGCTGGGCTCTTCTTGCTTCCCACTGTCGGCCTAAATTTTCGTTCCGTGTCGGTTAAATTAATCGCGGCAGGGTTAGTGGTGGGGCTGCATCTTGCCGTGCTGGGCCTTGTATTGGCGGCACCTGAGGTTGCGCCCCAGGTTCAGCCGTCCGACGCAGGCGATATGCAGATGGTTGAAATATCTATGGAGTCGCCGGCAGGGGCTCCTGGCCTCGCGCCGGCGCCCCTGCCGGCAGAGGCGCCGCCGGAAATGATACCTGAACCGCCCGAACCCGTGGTAGACACCTCGGCTGTGGAAACGGAAAAGCCGCCTGTGACCGTGTTACGGGCAGAAAAGAAGGCTGCCCCTCCTCCCAAGCAGCTAAAACACGAGCGCAAGCCTGATCACAAGAGCAGACCCAAGCCAGTACTTAAGGCCGCGCTTCGTTCCACATCGACCAAAACCGAAATTGAGCCGTCTGGCGCTGCTATATCGGCGGCCAAGACTGTGGCTAATGCGTCTCCCAGCACGTCTTCGCGCCCCTCACAACCGGATCGGCCGCGATTGATAGGCAGGGTCGATTATCTGGGCGGCCGCCCGATTCCTGTTTATCCACGCCTATCCGAGCGGCGTGGAGAACAAGGGCGGGTGATCGTCAGGGTCTCGATCTCTGCACAAGGTTCCGTAGTTGGCGTGTCGGTGCGCACCTCCTCGGGCTATTCGCGGCTTGATAGCGCGGCGCTCGATGCGGCGCGTTCGGCTCGTTTCAAGCCTTATACCGAAAACGGCGTTGCGTATGCGGCGATGGTGGATATTCCATTTGATTTTGTCTTATAGGATCGAATATGCTTGATTTATTCAACAGCATCTTGCAAGTGTTGGCGCAAATAAGCACGCCCGGCCCGGTGATTCATGCAGCGGCGGTTGCGCCTGATGTTGCTGCGGCTGCAGGGCAAGGTACCGGAATCTTGCATTTTATCGGGCATAGTGACCTGGTGGGCAAGGCACTTTTCGGATTTTTATTGTTGATGTCTTTGTACAGCTGGTATTTGATTTTTGTGAAATCGATAGTGAATTTTCAGATGCAGCGTCGCTCAGACAAATTCCTGACTGAGTTCTGGAGCGCCAGTTCGCTTGAGCAGGTTGAAAATGAACTTAAGACTCACGGAGCTACCGAGCCCTTTTCACATGTGGCCAGCCATGCCATACATGCCTGCAATCATCATGGCAAGCACGGCGCCGTCAAGCTTGAAGAGAAAGGTTCGACTGGCGCATTTGTCACCCGCACGATACGCAAGGTGATCGACGAAGAAACTGCGCGCCTGGAAAATGGCTTGACGGTTTTGGCTTCGATAGGCTCTACCGCGCCGTTTGTGGGCTTGTTTGGCACGGTCTGGGGTGTGTACCATGCCCTGGTCAGTATCGGCTTGTCAGAGGGGGTTAGTGTGAACCGGATTGCCGGCCCCGTAGGCGAAGCGCTGATCATGACCGGATTAGGGTTGGCGGTGGCTATTCCGGCAGTCCTGGCTTACAACGGTTTTGTGCGCGGCAATCGCGTCTATCTGGCGCGACTGGACGCTTTTGCCCACGATCTGTTCACCTTTCTGTCCACCGGGCAGCAGGTGGATGTATCGAATATCAAGCGGCGCCATGTGGCGCTGGCGGCCTCGGGGGACTAGACATGGCATTTGGAAGCTTCGATAGCAAGGAAGTCAGCCATACCGTGTCGGAAATCAATATGGTTCCGCTCATCGACGTCATGCTTGTGTTGCTGGTTATTTTTATCATAACGGCGCCGTTGTTAACGCATTCGATCAAAATCGATATTCCGCAGGCCAGCGCCGAGCAGGTCAAATCGGAAATCAAGACCATAGACTTGGCCGTCGACGCGCAGGGGCTCTTGTTCTGGAACGACCAGCCGGTATCGATGGACCAACTGATACCGCGTTTTTCTCAGGAAGCGCAGGCCGATCCGCAGCCGCAGGTGCGTATACGCGCCGATTTGAACACACGTTACCAAGTGCTGGCCCAGATCATGAGCGATGCGCGGCTGGCAGGGCTGAAACAGCTCGGATTTGTGACCCGGCCTCCAGCCACGCCAGTGGCAAAGTAGGTCGCCTAATTTGTAACGCTGCCACGATAGTTCCGGCTGTTTCCCCCAAAATTTTCGGTTCGATATAGAATCACGCCATGCGAGTTCTAGTAATCGAAGATGACACTACCCTGGGCCACGCGCTACAGGAGTTCCTGATTGAGCAGGGATACGCGGTCGACTGGCTGAAAGACGGCGACCAGGTATTGGGAGCCGTAGCGGGGCAATCGTACGACCTGTTACTGCTTGATTTGAATCTGCCTGGTTTAAGCGGCCTCGAGGTATTGCGCCAGTTGCGTACCAACGGCCAGCAAATACCCGTG
Source organism: Paralcaligenes sp. (assembly GCA_039935015.1). Classification (GTDB taxonomy): domain Bacteria; phylum Pseudomonadota; class Gammaproteobacteria; order Burkholderiales; family Burkholderiaceae_B; genus Paralcaligenes. The sequence continues at coordinate 15,498 of JBDTLC010000155.1, forward strand.
TTGATCCTGACTGCACGCGACGGCGTGGAAGACCGTGTGGCTGGGCTCGATGCGGGGGCCGACGACTATGTCACCAAGCCTTTCGAATTGCCCGAGCTGGCGGCGCGGGTGCGCGCTTTTGCCCGACGCCGTGCGGGGCAGGCACAACCTTTTATCGAGGCAGGGCCTTTGGTGTTTGATACCGTCGGCCGCGAAGTTCGTGTCAGCGGCGAACGGTTGTCGCTGTCGGTGCGTGAGCTGTCGGTGCTCGAGATGCTGATGGCGCGTGTGGGGCGCGTAGTCACCAAGCGGCAGATCGTCAACTCTTTGTCGGCATGGGATGCCGACTTCAGTGAAAATGCGGTTGAGGTCTATGTCTATCGTTTGCGCAAGCGTCTTGAAGGGACGGGCGCAGGCATCCAGACTGTGCGTGGCTTTGGCTACTTGCTCGACGTCGAAAGTGCCGCCTGAGTCATCGGGCGGTTTGTCCTGGGCCAAATTATTACCGCTGCGGCTGGCGACTCTGATGCCGCCGGGGTCGCTTGCGCGCCATCTGGTGCTGCGCCTCTTGCCGGCGGTCATCGTCCTGGTCGCGCTCGACCTTATTTCTACTTGGGCCATGACTCGTCAGATCAGTTTGGCCGCGTGGCTGCTCGAAGACATTTTCTGGTCCATGATCTTCAGCCAACTTCTGCTGGTGCTGCTGTTTGCCTGGGTCTTGGTGTCGGGTGTGCGTTCGGGCCTAGAACCGATCAATCGTCTTTCCGAAGAGATCGGCCAGCGCTCTATCGAAGATTTACAGCCTCTGGCCGTAACGGGGTTGCCGACCGAGGTTGTCCCAATGGTGACACACTTCAATGATCTTCTGGTGCGTCTGGACGACTCCATGCAGGCCCAGAAGCGTTTCATCGGCCATGCGGCGCATCAACTCAAAACGCCGTTGGCAGGCCTCAAACTCGAGTCCGAGCTGATGTTGGCGCGGCAACTGCCCGATGATGTGCGGGTGCGCGCAGAACGGATCAAAAGCGTGACCGACCGCATGATACGTCTGGGCCAGCAATTGCTGGTGCTGGCGCGGGTAGATTCGTCTACCCGGCCGCAAGATAGTTTTGTGCGTTTGGACTTGTGCGAGTGGGCTCGCATCAGTGGTGCCGAGTGGATACCCATGGCGCGCGCCAATCAGGTGGAAATTCATTTGGTTGCGCCCGACGATCCCGTCTGGGTCGACGCTGATCCTCTACTACTCGAAGAATTATTAAGCAATCTTATTGATAACGCATTACGCTATGCTGTGGGGGCTCAGCACATTCGCTTGCAAATAACCGCCAATCCGCCTGCGCTGGCAGTCGAGGACGATGGATCCGGCGTTGACCAGGTCGATAGCGTGAGGGTATTCGAGGCCTTTTATCGCTCTCCGAGGGCCAATGTGGGAGGCTCTGGATTGGGTCTGGCCATTGTCCGGGAAATTGCGCGGGCTCATGGAGCCTGGTGGAATCTCGCCAGCCGTCCGGCATTTGCCGGTACACGAATCAGCATTGTGTTTCCCGGCCCTCGCATTGGCACCAAACTAACAAGAGCGGTTACATGAGTAAAACAGCAACAGTGCAGGATGGTTCGAAGGCTAACCGTTCACCAGGAGCCACGATGCTGATGGGTGCTTTGGGCGTGGTGTATGGCGACATAGGCACTAGCCCGTTGTATACCATCAAAGTGTCGTTGTCCGAGTTTCCGGTTCTGGATAACGAACACATTTTGGGCGTACTGTCGATTTTGTTCTGGATGCTGATGGTGGTGGTGTCGCTTAAGTACGTGATGCTGGTGCTGCGTGCCGATAACCATGGCGAGGGTGGGACACTGGCGCTGATGGAGCTGGCCGTACGTGGTCTTTCTGGACGAAAAAAAGGGGTGTTGACCGTGCTTGGCCTGATTGGCGCGGCGTTATTCTATGGCGACAGCATGATTACGCCCGCTATTTCGGTCTTGTCGGCGATTGAAGGCGTGAGCATTGTCTCTCACCGCCTGGATCACTTGGTCGTTCCCTTGTCGGTGCTGGTGCTGGCAGGCCTGTTTTTCATTCAGTCGCGAGGTACCGGTACGGTTGGCAAACTGTTTGGACCGATCATGCTGCTGTGGTTTGTGACGCTGGGCGTATTAGGCGCCTGGCGTATCGCCCAAACGCCGCAGATACTGCAGGCCCTCAATCCCATGTGGGCGCTGACTTTTATTGGCGATGCACCCTGGGGAACATTTTTATTGCTGGGTGCTATCGTGCTGGCGCTGACGGGCGCTGAGGCTCTCTACGCTGATATGGGTCATTATGGCCGCCCGGCAATCCAGCGTGCCTGGTTCGGTTTAGTCCTGCCGGCTCTGGTGCTGTGCTATTTTGGGCAGGGGGCCTTGTTGATGGCAGACCCTTCAGCAATTAAAAATCCATTTTTTTTAATGGCACCTTCCTGGGGATTGGTGCCGCTGGTAGTTTTGGCAACGGTCGCAACGGTAATCGCTTCACAGTCCGTTATTTCGGGTGCGTTTTCGGTTACTCGTCAGGCGGTTCAACTGGGGTTCTGGCCTCGCATGGTGATATTGCATACCTCGGCTCGCGAGGAAGGGCAAGTTTATTTGCCACGCGTCAACATGCTGCTGTTTGTTGCCGTACTGGTGCTGGTGCTGGCTTTCGAGTCGTCTGATCGTCTGGCACAGGCTTACGGGTTCGCGGTCACGGGCACGATGCTGATGACCTCGATGCTAGCTTTTTCCGTGCTACCTCGGAAATCGGTGGGGGCAAAGCGCGTTTTATGGATGTCGGTGCTTAGCGTGTTTTTGATACTGGACATCTTGTTGTTCTCTTCCAACGCATTGAAAATTGTCGAGGGGGGCTGGCTGCCGTTGGTCGTGGGCCTGACCATTCTTGCCATGATGCTTACCTGGAAACAGGGTCGCGAAAAAATGCACGAATCCCTGGCAGGCGATCAGCAACCACTTAAAAGGTTTATGGAAGCGCTCGAAGAATACCCACCTACGCGGGTCGAGGGCACGGCCGTATTCATGAGCATGATCGTCGATACGGTGCCGCCGGCGCTTTTGCATAATCTTAAACACAACAAGATACTGCACGAGCAGGCCGTTTTTTTGAATGTGCAAAGCGCCGATAAGCCTTATGTACCGTTTAACGAGCGCTTTGTACTCGAGCGCCTTAGCCGGTCCAGTTGGCAGGTGGTCGCTACGTGGGGATTCAAACAAGAACCCAACGTGCCGCAGTTGCTTGAACAGATCGCGCAGGAACATCCTGAGCTCAATCTGGAACCCATGCGGACTTCATATTTTCTGTCGCGCCAAACTGTGATTGTTGTGCGCAGATTGTCGTGGCGTTTAAGCTGGCGCCGCAGTCTATTTGCCTTTATGGCGCGTAACGCCACTCGTAGTACCCGATTTTATAAAATCCCACCCAATAGAGTGGTGGAAATGGGTATGCAATTTGAGCTGTAAATGTCCTTGTGGGATTGCTTGACATAGATAAGCTTTATCTCAGAACGCCAGATGGGACATACTTTGGCCATTAATTTGACGTCGTAATGACAATGATTCGCATTCATGTGTTTAAATAACTACTTATTTTTATCGCATTAATGGGGGGTCAATGAAGTACGGCTTATTAATATCAGGGCTTCTTGCTGCGGCAGCGAACGCTGCTTATGCCGCCGACTCTGGCGTCACTTTGTACGGTGTTGTAGATGCCGGTATCGCTTCTACTCACGAGTCAGGCCCCGATGGTGCCAAACGTTCCGTGATGGGGATTGTCTCCGGTGGCCTCACCGATTCGCTATTGGGCGTCAAGGGCCAGGAGACATTGAGCGAAGATCTGTCGGCGACCTTTCAACTTGAGTCGCTCTTCGATGTGGCAACAGGCAATTTGTCCGATAAGGACAATTTTTTTAGCCACTCTGCATGGGTGGGTTTGAATAGCCAGCATTTGGGCGAATTGCGGCTGGGACGCCAACACACGGTCGCGCAGCGATTTGGTAGCCAGCTCGAAATCGCGTCCTGGAAAGACATGGGCATGGGCGCGACCTTCAAGGCGTCGGATAATTATCGGGTCAGCAATGCTGTCAACTATATATCGCCGTCGTTGGCGGGCTTCAGTTTTGGTATTGGATATAGTTTCGACCTCACCGGCACTCAGGTCAATAGCTCGAAGTCACCCATGGTCAGCACGGGCTTGCAGTATAGCCAGGGGCCTTTATTGTTGGTGGCAACCTGGGATAAAACCTATATATCTGACGCGGTCCTGTCAGGAGGCAAAAAGCCCGAGGCCTGGCAGTTCGGCGCTTCGTACGACTTTCAAGTGGCGAAGCTGACTGTGGGTTGGAGCCGTATGAAAAATGGCTACGCCGGGCTCGACGGCGGCGATCCAAGTGGTGTGGGATTGGGGCTTGGGGCGGCTGAGTTTATCAATGGCGGTCAAGAAGATGCGTATCTGCTTGGGCTTGCGGTGCCTGTGGGCGCCCATGGCACGATTCTAGCTCAATGGTCTTATGCCAAGCCCGGCTGGCATTGGCAGGATGGGGCAAAGCCCCGGGCCGGGCAGGTTGGAACGCTGGGTTATGTTCACAGCCTGTCGCCGCGCACCAGCATTTACGCGATGGTGGGTTTGGCGACACGTTATTCGCTTGAAGATCAGCTAGTTCGTGGCCAAGGCACTACTACGCGCTATATGGCGGGAATGAGCCACAAATTCTAAATTTTTGGCGGTTCGCAGGCCTCGATGCGAACCGCCAAAGGATTCTGTGCCTACTGCTTGGCGGGCACCGTAATAGTGGTTTCTCTTAGAATGCCTCCGCTACTGACACTGCCTTTAGTCACCGTATCTTGCCCGGACATTTGCATCAAACAATCTTGTTGCAGGCCGGTAGGTAGGGCCTTGCAGCGGTTTGCCTGATTTTCCTGGTAATTAGCGTTGCCAACCACAAGGCGGTCGCGTTTGGCTTCTTCCATTGCTGCGCCGGCTTCCTTCATGCACGTGGTGCGATCCTGGTTAGCCTGGGGACTTTTGCAGTGGGCTACATCGGCCCGGTACTGCGCCTGGATGTCGGCATTGGTTTTGTTGCCGGCTGCTGACGCGATCGAGGGCATGAGCCCGACGCCTAACGCACAAATAGCCAGAGTTTTACACGTAAGTTTCAGGAGTTGTATAGCCATGATTGAACCTCGCAGTATGAATGGAGCGGGTGAACGAGAAATGCCACGCTTTTAGTATAAGGCTGTTTTCGACGCTTCTTCGCTAATGCCCATCTATTTGGCAGGCATGGACATATTTGCTTGATTTTGGCTTACGATTTCGCTCTGTATCGTAATGGTTGTTACGTACGCGTAACAACTGTGGAAAACTACGATAATGATTGACGTTGTGGCGAACTAGCCCTGCACTAGAAAGTCGATCACAATTTGGCCGGGTTCGCGAGATACGTAATTGATCTGCACTTGGTCGCCGAAGTGGCCTTGAATTTGCGAAAGCAGAGGCAGTGGATCGTGGTCGTTGCAAAAACGCATAGTTTCCCCGGCGCCCAGAGCCGATAAAGCGCCGAAAATAGCCGCGTGGCGGAAGCGTTTGGCAACCCCGCGTGCGTCGAATGGGTAGACGTTTTCGGCAGATACTGGAATAGCTGAGTCGTGGGCCATGATGAAAGTCCTTAAGATGAGTAGTGGCGTAGCATATCGAGAAGCCATTAAGTGGCGCTGTAACGCGCTTGCCTGATGGTTGGCGATCATTGCCAAATATGCGTTTTCATTATAAATAGCCGATTCGTCAGTTAAGGCTTGAACCACATTGTCAATAAGGGCTATGACAGGCTCGGCCGGCAGTGTGAATGCCCTGTGCGGCGCGTTTACGCGGCAACTACCTGCGGTGCACCGTGCATCATTTCGCCAATTACGCATGCTTGTTCGAAGCCGTCGCTGTGGAACAGATCCAGTACCTCATTCACAGCCGAAGGCGTGCATGACACTAGCAGCCCCCCCGAAGTTTGCGGATCGGTAAGCAGGGTGCGTGCGGTGTTTGGCAGGTGGCCGGCCAATTGCACGGCAGCGCCGTACGATGCCCAGTTGCGAGCCGATGCGCCGGTGTAGACGCCCGCGCTTGCCAGTTCGAGCACGCCGTGTATCCAGGGCAGGCTCGCGTAATGGACATGGGCCGTCAGTTTTGAACCACGACATAACTCCAACGTATGGCCCAGCAGCCCGAAGCCTGTGACGTCGGTCATCGCGTGCACGCCCGCCAGCGTTGCCAGTCGGATGCCGGGTCGATTCAGACGTGTTGTGGTGTCTATCAGGCTCTGATAACCGGCCTCATCCAGACGGCCTTTCTTGAGTGCGGCCGACAGTACGCCTATGCCCAGGGGTTTGCCCAGCACCAGTACGTCGCCAGGGTGCGCGCCGCCGTTGCGTATTACATGCTCCGGATGCACTATGCCTAGTGCAGCCAGGCCGTATATGGGCTCGACCGAGTCGATAGAATGGCCGCCCGCTACGGGGATGCCAGCGCTGGCGCATACAGAGGCACCCCCTTCCAGTACTCGTGCGATCACCTCATGAGGCAGGACGTTAATAGGCATGCCGACCAGAGCCAGGGCAAGAATAGGCTTGCCACCCATGGCGTATACGTCCGATAGTGCGTTGGCCGCGGCGATTCGGCCAAAATCAAAGGGATCGTCTACGATGGGCATAAAAAAGTCGGTCGTAGCGACGATGGCTTGTTCATCATTAAGCCGGTAGACGGCGGCATCGTCTGAATTTTCGTTACCGACCAGTAGGTCCGGGAAGGCCTGCGAGAGGGGCATGTTCTTGAGCAGCTCACCCAGAACAGCGGGCGAAATTTTGCAGCCACAGCCGCCTCCGTGAGAAAGTTCGGTCAGGCGGGGTGGGGTGATTGGAGGTGTCATCAGATCAGCTTTTCAGTTAGGGTGCCTGCCGAACGCAGGCATATCAGGTGCGCACGCGTTCATGCGTGCTTTGCTGCGTGCTATTTCTCGCAGTAAGCTTTTGGCCTGCTCAAGATTATCTGCTGCATTCGGACGGAATGTGAAGGTCAAGGCGCTAGACAAGCCTTCAAAGTGTTCGTGGCTGCTGCGCAGATACGCCGGATCGTAATGCAGTTGGACGAGCTCACTGAATAATTCGGCGCGTGCACCGGTGTCGATCAGTTGGTGCCAGTGGTCAATCGTCTTTTTGCTGTGCAAGCCGATAAGCCGCATCAGTAGTTGTTTGAAATGCTCGGAGGTATTAAACAGATGCCCATAGTCTTGCAGCAGAAAGGTGATGCGGTCCTCGAGGCTGGCGCGCACGTTTACGCAGATGCTGTGATGGAAGGTGTTGAGCAATAGTTTGGAGACGCTGATCGACCCGATTCGGCTGCTTTCCGCTTCGACGAATATCGGTTCGGCCGGATCAAACTTTGTCAATGCCGTCATCAGATCCGACTCAAAGCGTTTTTGTGAGGGTTGGTCGTGGCCGGGCAATGCGCCTAGCAAGGAGCCGCGATGGCAGGCTAGCTGTTCCAGGTCGAGCACCTGAGCACCAGCTTGGCCCAACGCCTGCAGCAGACGAGTCTTGCCGGTGCCCGTGTGCCCGGTCAGGACGATGTATTGGAATTTGGTGGGCAGGGATTCGAGCGAGTCAATGACCCAGCGGCGATAGGTTTTGTAGCCGCCATCGAGCTGTCGTGCTTGCCAGCCTATCAGATTGAACCAGGTCGTCATCGAGCCTGAGCGTTTGCCCCCGCGCCAGCAATAGATTAGCGGTCGCCATTGGCGGGGCCGGTTGGCAAATAGAGTTTCCAGATGAAGGCCGATGTTTTTGGCCACCATTGCTGCACCCATCTTGGTCGCCTCAAAGGCCGATATCTGACGATACGTGGTGCCTACAATGACACGTTCTTCGTTGCTAAGAACTGGCGCATTGATGGCGCCGGGAATATGGTCGTCGGCGTATTCCAGCGGTGTGCGGACATCGACGATCTCATCGAAATCGGCGAGCTGGTCCAGAGGAGCAAGCAGGGTTTTTGATCGAGGGGCTGAAACAAGTTTTTTTAACAAAGCGAATTGTGGAAGTGTGTGAAGTCAATTATCGCATGTCGAGCAACCCCTTGTGGGTGGCAATAATTTATTTGACCCGGCCCAGCAGCAAGAATTCCATTAGTGCCTTTTGTGCGTGCAGGCGGTTTTCGGCTTCGTCCCAGACTACGCTTTGCGGGCCGTCGATGACTTCGCCGGTGACTTCTTCGCCGCGGTGGGCGGGCAGGCAATGCATAAAAATGGCTTCGGGATCGGCCACTGCCATCATGTCGGCGTCGACGCACCAATCGGCAAATGCGCGGCGGCGTTCTTCATTTTCATCTTCGTAGCCCATGCTGGTCCAGACGTCTGTAGTGACCAAGTGTGCTCCGCGGCATGCCTCCATGGGGTCGGTAAATTCACGCAACACGGCGCTTGAGGGTTCGCCTATGCGTTGCCGATCGAGCCTGTAACCCGAAGGCGCCGATATGTGCAGGCGAAAGCCCAGCATCTCAGCCGCCTGCAGCCAGGTATAGGCCATGTTGTTGGCGTCGCCTATCCAGGCCACAGTTTTGCCTTCGATAGAGCCCAGATGCTCCATAAAAGTCAAGATATCGGCGAGGATTTGGCAGGGATGAAACTCGTTGGTCAGCCCATTGATAACTGGAACGCGGGAGTGGGAGGCAAATCGCTCGATACGGGTTTGCTCGAAGGTGCGGATCAGGACAAGGTCGACCATGCGTGAGATGACGCGGGCCGTATCCTCGATGGGTTCGGCGCGTCCCAATTGCGAATCGCCAGTGGTCAAGTGTATGACCGAACCGCCCAGCTGGTACATACCAGCCTCGAAGGATACGCGAGTACGAGTGCTGGCCTTTTCAAACACCATAGCCAGATTCCGATCATGCAAGGTGTGATGAGGTTCGTAGCGCTTGAATTTATCTTTGATCAGGCGCGCGCGCTCGAGCACGTAATGAATTTCGTCTTTGGTGAAGTCACGAAATTGCAGAAAATGCCTGAGCGGGCCTGTCTGGGGTGTAGCGAAAGCCATAGTGAACCCTGAATGAAAAAATATCCTTGCATGGGCCCCTTGCGCGGGCCAAGTGTGCGAATTTGTTTGTTTAAAGCATCAATCATATACAATGCGGCCGCATTCGGGCAATTCGGCCTACCTAAAGTGAGTACAATTCCACGCGAATACCTATGTCAGCGATTGTGCAACAATTTATCATCTACGGGCTTACTCAGGATGGCCACCGTTTTCGTCCCAGCGATTGGGCCGAGCGGTTGGCAGGCGTTTTGTCGCCTTTTCGGCCCGCAGGCGTGGTGGGTAGCCCTCTGACATATTCTCCCTATGCTTTGCCCACGCTAATCGATGGCGTGCATTGTGTTGTGGTGGACCCTCGTCTGCGCGAACTTGAGCCCCTCGCCTGGAAATTCGCCTATGAATTTGCGCGAGACAATCAGCTGAAAACCAACGAACAGTCGGTGGAGAAACCACCCTCGGAAGGGTAATTGGTTCGTGAGTTTGCGCGTCGGTTTATGTCTGTAATTCGATAGGGGTCAGGACCCGCCCGGTTTTGGCGAATGCCTGGGCATTTCTCAAGACCAGGTCGACCATGGCCCAACGGGTTTCAACGGTAGCACTGCCAATGTGAGGCAGCAAAACTACATTATCAAGTTGTTTCAGACTATCGGGCACCTTGGGTTCGGCCTCGAACACGTCTAGGCCTGCACCGCCTAGTTCGCCGTTTTCAAGCGCGTGAACCAGTGCCGTTTCGTCGATAACCGAGCCGCGCGAAATATTGATCAGCACACCCTTTGGGCCAAGCGCTTCAATGATGGCCCGATTGACGAGATGGTGGGTTGTGGGGCCGCCTAGGGCAGCCACTACTAAGAAGTCAGCCCAGCGTGCCAGTTCAAGCAGTGAGGGTTCATACGGCCAACCTGCGTCCTGATGGGCGTGACGGCCGTGGTAGCGCACGTCCATCTTGAAGCCTCGGGCGCGTTCAGCGATTTCCCGGCCAATGCGGCCTAAGCCGAGGATACCTAGTTTTTTGCCGCTGACTTTGGTGGCCAGAGGCAGGCGTGGGCCATGGCCCCATTGGCCGGCTCGCACATAACGGTCGGCGTGGCTAATGTGGCGCGCGGTCGTTAAAATCAGACCCCAGGTGAGGTCCGCCACGCAATCATTAAGGACGTCTGGCGTATTGCTGACTTGTATGTCTTTTTTGTGCGCATAAGCAACGGCGACGTGCTCGTACCCCACGCCAAAACTGCAGATGGCTTTTAAGCAGGGGAGCTTGTCGATAAATTCAGCGGGTGTTGGGGTTGACGGGCCTGTCACGACTGCGACGACACGATCTTTGCAGGCGGCCAGTGCTGCGTCTTGGTTGTCGGCCTGCCAGAGCTGGATCACTTCAAAATCTTGTTCCAGACGTGCCAGGGAATCGGCTTGTTGGCCCAGGGGGAGTCGTTGCAGAAGGGTGGGTTTGGTCATGACAGAGGAAGGGAATATAAGTAAAAAAGGACGGCTATGCCGTCCTTTTTGGTGCCGGGAACGAGTCCCGGTGCCTGTTAAATCAGTGCCGAATCAGGCCAGTGCTTTAACTGCAGCGGCAAGACGGCTCTTGTGGCGAGCAGCCTTGTTTTTGTGAATGATGTTCTTGTCGGCAATACGATCGATAACGCCGGTTGCTTTTTGCAGAATGTCGCTGGCAGCGGCTTTATCGCCAGACTCGATAGCTTGACGCACGCGTTTGATCGAGGTGCGAAGCGCAGAGCGGAGGCTGGAATTGCGTTTGTTGCGCTCAACCGATTGGCGGGCACGTTTGCGAGCTTGGACAGTATTGGCCATGAGTGATAATTAGTAACGATATAAGTAAGTGATAATAATTGACGGTAGGAGCAACGTCCAGGCTACTGCATTTCTGCTTGACCCCTGTATGCGTTTCTCTGTATGTCCTGCTATTTGCGTTTTTGGTTTGCATTTTTGGCTTGCATTTTTGATTAGGAACGCAATGCCAAAACATGCCGGTGTTTACCAGCAAAGACAGCTATTGTATAGGAGGGGGGCTGCTATGTAAAGCGGTGTTTTAAGGCTTGTTGGTGCAACGTGAGAATGTCCGGTATCTGCTAAATAGAAATGTCCGGTGGGTTGGTACCTGAGCCAGAGGAAGGCGGTGGCCGTTGTGCTTGCCATCATGCGCTCTGCGTGTGTCTACAAATTCGAGCCGCGGCGGGTGAAATCCTGTAGGCGGAAGCCGCAGAGGAACAGCGCGGAAAAATAGGCTACGCCGGCGCTCAGCACTACGCCCGCCAGCCACAGTAGGCGTTGTCCGGGATGGGGCGCGAGTGCGATCCAGTCGATGGTGTGGTTGGCGGCCAGCAGCACGGCTGCCAGGGCTGCCAGGGCTGGGATAACTCGCAGTGCGAAGTGGCTCCAGCCGGCACTAGGCACGTAGATTTTCCGGCGCCGCAATACCCGCAGCAGACACAAAGCATTGACGCTGGCGCCCAGGCCGATAGAGAGCGCCAGCCCCGCGTGGGCGAAGTACGGAACGAAAATCACGTTAAAAATTTGAGTCAAAATCAGCACGAAGATGGCGATTTTGACCGGGGTGCGTATATCTTGTTTGGCATAAAAGCCAGGCGCCAGAATTTTGATGGACAGCAGTCCGACCAGGCCGACCGAATACGCCATGACAGCCATACGGGTTTGCAGCACATCGTGGGCGTTAAATGCCCCATAGTTGAACAGAGCGGCGACCAAGCCGTTCGACAGTAAGGCCATGCCTACCGCGGCGGGCAGACCCAGCAGCAGCATCAGGCGCAAACCCCAATCAAGCAGGGCACTGTAACTCTGATGATCTTGCCTGGCATGCGCCGCCGACAGGCTGGGTAGCAGGACTGTGCCCAGGGCTACACCCAGTAGCGATGTTGGAAATTCCATCAGGCGATCGGCAAAGGACAGCCATGTGACGCTGCCCGGCGCGAGCCAGGTTGCGATATTGGTGTT
>JBDTLC010000156.1:0-6305 GCA_039935015.1 Paralcaligenes sp.
CTTGATTTAAGTGGCACGGTGCAGGTGGCTCAGGTTAAAGTGCGCGACCTGCAGGCCAGTCAATTCAGCGCCGGAGTACGGGTGAAAAATGGCCGCCTCGACGTAGCGCCGTTCTCGGCCGACCTGTATCAGGGCAAGCTCAGTGGCACTCTTTCGGCCGATGCACACAACGCCATGTCTGCCCAGTTGTCGCTGGCTCGCGTCAATGTAGCTGGACTGCTTACCGGACTGACGGGTGGAAGCCTGCTAAGCGGGATCGGGGATATTGCCTTGAACCTGCATGCTCAGGGGACGACTGTGGCCGCGTTGAAGGCGGATTTATCGGGCACCGTGCAGGCTAACATTCATGATGGGGCAGTCGAGGGCATTAATGTGGCCCAAACGTTGCGTGAAGTCAGCGGCGCAGTAGAAAATGCGTTCAGTGGCCAGATGCCCGACGTCGTGACCAAATTCGACGCTGCCCGGCAAACCGACTTTTCGACGCTCAACGCCCAGCTGGCTTTCGAGCGCGGCCAGGGCACGTTTAAAAAGCTGGAACTAAACTCTCCCATGTTGCGCGTAACTGAAGCATCGCCCAATTCAATCGATCTGGTAAACAAGCAGCTCGATCTACTGCTCGATGTACGTCTGGTCAATACGCTTATGGGTCAGGGTGGCCCCGCATTGGCCAGTCTGAAAGGGGTTACCGTGCCGATTCTCGTGGCCGGCCCCTTTGCGGCGCTAGGCTACCATGTGCAGTGGAAAGAAATCGGTAGCAAGGCTGTCAAGCAGGCGGTGCGCGATGGTTTGCTCGATCTTATATCGAATCAGGTGGGCAAAGACTTTATGCCTGAACTGACTACACCGGCCCAAGTGACGGCACCCACCAAATCGGACACCATTAGAAGCATAGGCAACGCATTAAAAGGATTGCTAGGTAAATGAACTCTACCCTTTACTTCCCCATAGAAGCTTGCGCGGGCATCGACAGCGGCGACGCCGCTCCGTACGATCGACAATGGTTGGTGGTCGACGCTGATTGGCGCAGGCTTACCCAGCACGATCAACCCAAACTGGCGCAGGTAGATGTGTCACTTCGTTTTGGCTATCTTGTGATACGCGCCCCCGGCATGTTGCGCATGGACATACCACTTGATGTGATCGAAGACGATGACAGCGTACGTCGCCAGGCTATCATAGGAAGTCAGACCATAGACGTCGTCGACGAAGGCGAGCTTGCTGCGGCCTGGATGTCGAATTGCCTGGGGACACCCAGCCGGCTCGTGAAGGTGCATCCCGATGCGCCTGCAGTGCAGTGGGGTGATTGATTTATTGGTTGATGAGTGGAATCAGAGGGTTTCGGTCAGCGCCTGGAACCTGGCCAACAAAATATCCTGGCTTTCTTGGTGTTGCGGGTCAATTTCGATGCAATCGACTGGGCAAATAACCTGGCACTGGGGTTCGCCAAAATGTCCGACGCACTCGGTACACCTATCCGGATTTATTTCGTAGATATCGGGGCCCATTGAAATGGCCTGATTCGGACACTGCGTTTCGCAAACATCGCAGTTGATGCACTCGTCGGTAATGCGCAAAGCCATGGCGCTAGTCCTGCTTGATCATTGTCACTATATCTAGTGTAGTGCGAACCGGTACTACGCGTTTAATTTCCCTCTTCGTCTTGTAGGGCGCGATACGTCTTAGCCTTGCTGTGTAGCCAGCGTTCGACCGAAGGAAAGACAAACTTGCTGACATCGCCACCCAAAATGGCAATTTCACGCACGATCGTGCCTGAAATGAATTGATATTGGTCCGAGGGCGTCATAAATAGCGTCTCGACCTCTGGCAGTAAGTGGCGATTCATGCCTGCCATCTGGAATTCGTATTCAAAGTCGGATACGGCACGCAGGCCTCGCACGATCACACGCCCTTCTTGGTCGCGCACAAAGTCTTTAAGCAGTCCGGCAAAGCTTTTGACGTCGACGTTGGGATAATGACTTAGTACTTCTTTGGCTATCTCGACCCGTTCGCTGACCGTAAAAAACGGCTTTTTAGCGTGACTGTGGGCAACGCCCACGACGACTCGGTCGAACAGGCTGGCTGCGCGGCGCACCAGGTCTTCGTGACCGCGCGTCAGGGGGTCGAATGTTCCAGGATAGATGGCAGTAATCATGCGGGTTCCGAAGATCGATAAATGGAGCTGGACTGGCCCTGACAAGAGCGCGAAGGTTACTATATGAAAGGGTCTGGTTTTTCAGTCAACTTCAGGATTATTGACTTTTTCTTGCGCTGCAGCAAATCGGAGTAAATGATAGTGCACCTGACCGGCCTGGCCGCTACGCAGCAAATCGAATGATTCAGGCGGCGACACGGCGGATTCCGCCTCAATGTAAACCAGCCCTCCGGGGTGTAAAACGGATGGTAATTCGGGCCATAAAGCCTCCAGCCATTGATGGCCAAAGGGCGGGTCGAGCAAGATCAGGTCGAACGGCGTGGCGCGGAACTTGGGCAGAATCGTGCGGGCGTCGCCGGCATGAATGTATACCTGATTCGCTTGCAGTTTGCTGCGCAACGCCTGCAGCGCTGCGACCGCGGCCGAATTGGACTCCACCATTTGCACGTGTTCAACTCCTCTGCTGGCGGCTTCGAAACCCAGAGCGCCAGTTCCGGCAAACAGGTCGAGAACTCGCCTGGCCGAGAAGTCCTGGTTCCAAAGATGCTGCAGCCAGTTGTACAAGGTTTCTCGAACGCGGTCGGGTGTGGGCCGCAGGCCCTTGGCGTCGACGACGGGGATCACGGTGCGGCGGTAATCACCGCCTACAATACGGACAAGGTGCTTCTTCATGGCATGCCTGAGACCGGGTTAGCCTTTAACCAAGTGAATGCTGGATAGTGTAAAGCCTATGTTTAGTTTATTTAAAAGAAAGAAACCGGACTCGGCTGAGCCGGAGGTCAATGAGGCTCCGGCTGGCTTGCCGCAGCCCGATCCAGCCGAGCCTCCGATTGGGCTCATTGCCGGGGTGGCGGTTGTGGCGCCAAATGCAGAAACTGTAGCGCGGGATGTGACTGTAGAGCCCATTGGATCTGCAACGCCGGGCGCCAAAGCAAACTGGCTATCGCGCCTGAAACAGGGCCTGTCGCGCACTGGCCAAAGCCTGGGCGGTTTATTTGTGGGTGTCAAGGTCGATGAGTCGCTGTTTGACGATCTGGAGACCGCGCTAATTATGGCCGATGCCGGTGTGGAGGCAACCGAAAAGTTGTTGGCAGCCTTGCGTGTGCGGGTTCGCAAAGACCGGATTGATGATGCCGCGGCCGTTAGGGCCGCCCTACGCGATATTCTTGCCGACCATTTAGCGCCTCTCGAGAAACCTTTTCCGCTGGGGCAGATTGCTCCACTGGTAGTCATGATTGCGGGGGTGAACGGGGCGGGTAAAACGACGTCTATCGGTAAGTTGGCCAACACCTTCCAGCGCCAGGGGGCCAGTGTATTGCTGGCTGCGGGCGACACGTTTCGCGCGGCCGCGCGCGAGCAGCTAATTGCCTGGGGTGCGCGTAATAACGTTACGGTGATCTCGCAAGACGGCGGCGATGCGGCCGCCGTGGCCTTTGACGCGGTGAACGCGGGGCGCGCACGTCAGGCCGATGTAGTCATGATAGACACAGCCGGACGCTTGCCTACGCAACTGCATCTTATGGAAGAATTGAAGAAAATCCACCGTGTCATCGGCAAGGCCGATTCGGCTGCGCCCCACGAAGTCTTGCTGGTGATCGATGGCAATACCGGGCAGAACGTACTATCGCAGATTCGCGCCTTCGATGAGGCGGTCAATTTAACGGGTCTGGTGGTCACCAAGCTAGACGGCACGGCCAAAGGCGGCACCTTGGCCGCAGTTGCGGCGGGCAGTCAGGGCGTGCGACCGATACCTGTTTATTGGATAGGAGTGGGCGAAGGGCTGGATGATCTGCAGCCGTTTGTGGCACGAGATTTTGCGGCGGCGCTGGTCGGCGAATAATTCTCCTGCAACGCAGTGGCAGGCGTAGCGGCAGCCCTTGTGGCTGCCATCCCTAATGAAGATACCGTCTGCGTGATCAAGGTTTTGCCACCCACAAGGGGCGGCGCTACATTTTCAGCTTTCCGGTGGTGGCCAGGGCTTTAAAGGCCGCCTGTGCCGCCTGTTTTTTTTGCTCTTGCGTTGCGCGCAGCCAGCCCACCGCGAACCAGGCCTGAGGCTGGTCAGTCAATAGCGCTTCGTAATGGCGTTGGGCCAGGTACAAATCGTTTAACTCGCCCAAAATCTCTTGAGTTTGCGTCAGCTGGACCACGACCCGTTCTACAGAGCCTTTGGCGAGCAGCGCCTGTGAGAAATTCAGACTATAGCGCAGGCGTTTCACTTTTTTACGCAAGTCGTGCTGGCCCTCGATGGGCAATAGTCCGTACTCGCTGCCTTGCCGGACGATTTGTCTGAGCCACTTATTCAGTACGCCTGTCAGTTTCTTTTTCAAGGGTCTGGCCTGGATGCTTTCAGGCATGGCGCCCGCGGCCATCCTGGCCGGAACAACGACGCCTTCAAGTAAATTCAATAGCAAGATCTGGAATGAGGCGCGACCCGCCAACGTGGCTGAATGGCCGGGTGTGTGTGCTGGTGCCGCAGGCAAGGTACACAGAGGCATCCCCGCCCGTTCTATGAGGGGTGCAATGACATAGCGGACGACATCATCATCGCGCGACTGGCCCAAAGCGTCGAATACCTGGCGCACCTGAGCTTCGAGTCGCTCCGCTATGGGTCCGGTCCAGTCTTTATACAGGCGCCAGCATGAGCGCAGGCGGCGTATGCCTACCCGCAGCTGATGAACGTGTTCGGCGTGCAGCGACTTGTCTGCCAAAGCACTGTCAATGCCAGCGACGAACGCGGCGTTGCGGATAATTTGATTAAGGCATTCTTCAGTGCAGATCAGACAGGCCTGGGCGGCAGACATGGCGGGTTTGAGGCGAGGTAGGGCGGCTCGCCGCGGTTTGATCAATTGCTCGGCGGGGAACGCGGCGACCGATGGCTGGTGGTCACCGGGTGCTGGCAGGCTCTGCGCCACGGTGGCCAGCGCATCACCCCTTTCTGCTTTACTTCTAAGATCGAGGATCAGACCATGTTTTCGCGTCCATTTTCGGCCCAGGACGAACAGGCTGCGAATATTTCCCTTGAGCAGCTCGAATTCAACTTCACTAATCGGCAACTCAAGGCCGTCCGCACAGATCACGCCTTGGTCAAAAGCCAATTCCACCACTCCCGAGGGGGTGGTGATCTTGTGCACCAGACGCTTGACGCGGGTTTCGTAACGCAGCACCAGCGGGTGCTTGAGCCTGGAAAAAATGGTCGATAGCTCGCTGCCCTCGTAGAACGATAAGTCCAGTGTTGGCACGCTGCGCGGTTGATTGATTTCGATACGCGACAGGGCGTCTGCGCCCGGAGCCTTCAGGGTCTGTATCCAGTGCTCGCCTTCGAGGCGCAGCCGCAGCGAAATTCTGGCCTGTGCCAGCTCGCGCTCGGCCGTATCGAAATACAGCGCGTGCAAAGCTATTTCGTCAGCCTGCAGACTGCGCAATTCCTGTTCGATTGCCAACCGCGCCTTGGCGGGGGCGTGTAATTTGAGCTCTCGTTCTTGCATTATCGCGGCTTAAAATTATGACGCTTGTACGACAGCGAGCTTGGGTGGTTTATAACCCAATCGGCTGGAAATGGCGTCGGCGCATTCTTTCAAGGAATGAGCGATCGGGCTTTCCCAGCGGGAATCGAACAGGGTGCTGGGCCCCAGGCAGGTCAGGGCCAGGGCAATATTGCCGGAATGGTCGAAAACGGGTACGGAAAACGCGTCGATGCCAGGCAGAGGGTTGCCTAGTGCGCGGGCCAGGCCGTGCATTCTGATATCAGTCAATAACGTCTTCATGGCCTCGGCGCTGGGCTGCTGCTGACCGATGCTGGTGACCACGGCCGTGTCGCCCGCCTCCCGTTCGATGTAATGCTGTGCAATTTTGGGCGGTAGCCACGCGGCAAAGACGTGGCCGGTGGCCGTATGCAGCATCGACATAACCGTCCCTTTGCGCATGTTCACGTGCACCGGATAGCTGGCTTCGCAGATGTAGATCATGGTTGGCCCGTGCGAACCCAGAACGGCAATGGCCAGTGTGTGTCCGATCTGGTTGGCTAACTGGTTGACGTAGGGCAGGGCGATGCGCACCGGATCAAGCCGCTGCAGGCTGACCAGGCCCATTTGTAGCGCGAAAGGACCCAGCTCGTATTGTCCGGTGGCGCTATCCTGCTGCACCAAGCCTA
>JBDTLC010000157.1:0-3377 GCA_039935015.1 Paralcaligenes sp.
TTGCTCCACGTCCCCAAGTCGGGCCTCAATTTGCTAGAATGTCGTTCCTACGGGGAAGTAGCTCAGCTGGGAGAGCGCTGCGTTCGCAATGCAGAGGTCGGGAGTTCGATCCTCCTCTTCTCCACCAGATATCAAAATCCTAACAGGTCTCGGTTAGGATTTTTTTCGGGCAAGGCGCCACGGTTGGATGAGTTTGACGATTTCGTCTTGTGAACTCCCTAGGCATCAACCAATTCTGCCCCGATGCGGAGCTTATAATATGGCATCACGCGTGGACGTGCGGGTCGCGCAAGCGGCGATGAGCGCGACCACCAGTCAATCGAAAGGAGCTCACCAGTGAGCCGTGAACTATCCACCGAATCTCCTTCCAACGCCTGGCCAGCGCTTTCCACGGCGGCACTGCGGGTAGCATTTGGCATCATCTGGATAGTCAACGCGGCGTTCACCTGGATGCCGAGCTTTGCCGCAAACTATGTCGGCTATCTGCGCAACGCCGCCCAAGGGCAGGCTGCCTGGTCGGCCTGGTGGTTCGATGCCTGGATCGATCTGGTCGAACCGCGCGCTAGCCCGTTTCTATGGCTCACGCGGCTGGCAACCACGGCGCTGGCGCTGGCCCTGCTTTTTGGGTTTGCGCGGCGCACTGTGTACGTTATCGGGGCGCTCTACAGCCTGCTGATCTGGAGCACCGCAGGCGGTTTTGGCGGCCCCTACACCATCGGGGCATCCAACGCCGGGGTCGGTATCGTCTACGTGCTGATTTTTGCGGTGCTGATCGCCATTAACCACCGCACTGGCACCAGCCCTTACAGCGTGGACTATTTCATTGAGTTGAAGTGGCCCGGCTGGAGCCGGGTCGCCGAGTGGCGTGGGCGACAGCTGAGCGGTGCGCCGCGTGTCCCCTGGTGGGCGCAGGCGGGCATCCTGACCGGCGTCGCTGCCGTAGTGTTCTTCCTGGTGGCCGGCCTGCACAGCAGCTTGAACGTCAAGGCGCCGACCCCGGCTGCCGCCGCCGCGGCCGTGTCGCCGCTACAGCTGATGTCCAAGGATCCAGTCAAGCAGGCGTATGACGCTACACTGCCGCCACTGACTGCGGGCGATGCGGTGACGGTCAATATCGACGTAACGGACTTGGCGGTGGAGATCGCCAGCGGCGTCAAATACCAGGCGTGGCCGTTTGGCGGTACGGTGCCCGGCCCCACGGTTCACGTCAAGCAGGGGCAGATGGTGCACGTGGTGCTGACCAACAAAGCCACGATGCACCACTCGATTGATTTCCACTCGGCCTTCACGCCACCTAACACCAGCTTTGCCGACATCATGCCCGGCGAGAAGATCGAATTCTCGTTTAAAGCCAAGGTGCCCGGTACCTTTGTTTACCATTGCGGCACACCACCGATATTGCTGCACATGGCCAACGGCATGTACGGCGCCATCATTGTCGATCCAGCTGATGATCCTCGGCCCAAGGCGGACAAGGAATACGTACTAGTACAAAGTGAATGGTACACACAGCAGATCAAGGGCAATCTGATGGGGCCGGATTTTACCAAGATGCAGAAAATTCAACCCGACATCGTGGCCTTCAACGGCATCGCCTTCCAGTACCAACAACATCCGCTGACGGCCCGGCCCAATGAGCGCGTACGCCTGTACATGGTCAATGCCGGGCCCAGCCTGTGGAGCTCCTTTCACGTGGTCGGCGCAATTTTTGACAAAGTGTATCCAGACGGCGACCCCGCGCATGCCTTGAGCGGTGTTTCCACCTACAGCGTCGGTCCCGGCGAGGGCATCACGTTTGACTTGGTCATACCCGACGCGGGTAAGTATGTTTTCGTCGATCATTCATTCGCCCATCTCGACAAGGGCGCAGCTGGGGTGCTGGACATCCGCGAGCCAGGTACCGAGCTGGGCAAGCCGAACATCCACAAGGTTGCAGCCACGACTACGCCGACACCAGTGGCCACCTCCCCAACCGGACCCTACAAGTTCGACCCGGCGCGGGGCGCCCAGCTCTACGCCAGCACCTGCGCAGCCTGCCACCAGGCCGCGGGCGCTGGCTTGGCTGGGGCCTTCCCACCGCTGGTCAAGAACCCGGCCGTGCTCGATGACGATCCGACAAAGCACATTCACGCCATCCTGCATGGCGTGAACGGTGTGGCCATCGATGGTGTCACCTACCCCAGTGCGATGCCACCGTTTGGCGGCGCATTGAGCGATGCCGATGTGGCCGACATCGCCAACCACGAGCGTACATCGTGGGGCAACCAGGCCAAACAAATCACTGCTGAGCAGGTCAAGGCACAGCGCTAGGGGGTTGGCCCGCTACTCCACCACCAAGTATCTAAATCTTGACCGGTTTCGGTTGGTTTTTTTTGGCTGGAGAAGCGCGGTTGGCGGGGCACAGGGGTTTTGTGTCGCGAGCGTTCTCGACAAAAAATGGCGATGCTCGTCCGCCCACTGTAACGAGTCAGAGTTTGTGCGAATGTTGGTGATGTATGTCTGGGTAGTGCGGATGTGAATGAGTCCGTGCGCCTGCCAGATGCGTCGTACGGTTGCCGCGCTGACACCCGCCTCGGTGGCCACGGTGCGCGCGCTTTAGTGGGTAGCATTGTCCGGAGTTTGCTGAGTCATCATTTTCACGATGACCTTGGCCTTACACCCGGAAATCTTCGGCTTGCGTCCCGGCCGCGTCTTATCGTGCTCGATCCCCGCCAACCCTTGCTAGAGATAGCGACCTCGCCAACGTGCCACCGTGGCTCGTGCGACTCCCAACTCGGCGCTGGTCTCCTTGTCCGCCGCAGCAACTGCCATGACAACGCCGTCGCCAAAAGCTTTTTTCAATGGCTTAAACGTGAACGCATTAAACGCAAAATCTACAGAACCAGGGAACTGGCATGCCAGGATACCTTTGGCCGATTCACACCTCTGTTACCACAGCCACAATTGCTCATTCAATGTTGCTTGACAAAAAATTGTCAGCGGCACACGCTTTATCGAATGCGATGTACTTGTGCCAAAGCTGCATCATTGCGGCACCATGTTTTCTTCTGAAGATTCGCTATCTGATTGACGGATCGCAAACGGAAACAATGGGGAGGTTCGAGTTAACGGTTCTGCCAGGCGCTAATGTTCCACCGCCGCATAGCCACTTGAATAACGAAGAAATCGTCTATGTCACCCAAGGGAGGCTGAGTTACTCGGTGGGCGAGAACAAGCGTGATCTTATTCCGGGTGAATCGATGCATACCCAAAAAGGTGTGGTTCACGCGTTCTCCAACCCCTTTTCTGAGACCAGCGATATATTTTCCGAATACAAGTTTCGTCGTACACCTATCGCTGAGTTCTAGGGTAAAGAAATTCGAAAACATTATTCCATC
>JBDTLC010000158.1:0-3845 GCA_039935015.1 Paralcaligenes sp.
ACACCCAGTAGCTTTGCTGGAAAGCGTGAAAAGGCACCTTGCGTGATACGGCGTCGTTGCTTGGTGCTCCCATGGTTGGGCGCCGGTGCCCAGTTGGAGATGCGGGGAAATCACTTTGCGACAATTCAGTGCGGCTGGTACGCAAGCATATAAAAACGCTTGAGAGATTCGGCTTGGTTCGATTTAAAACTAGGCCAAGATAAATCGAGTATGGATGCCTCCCCCGCGAGCACGGCGCACGTCTCTTCTTTGCAATCAAAAAGGCGTTGTCTAAAACATTTAATGTAACTACAATAATGATATGCGCATCGCCTTCGACCCAGCCAAAGATCAGGACAATCAGACCAAACATGGCGTATCGCTCGTAATGGCTAATGATCTAGATTGGACGCAGATGTTGGTTAAGCCCGATACCCGCCGCGATTATGGCGAATTGCGTGAAATCGGGTATGGGGTGATCGATGATCGGCTGTATTGTGTGGTGTTTACACGGCGCAGCGATTACTTACACGTCATAAGCCTACGCAAGGCGAACCGCAGGGAGGTACGAAACTATGTCGAACAAACGTAAATTGATTATGCCGACCCGGGCCGAGGATGACGCAATCAATGCGGGCATTGCAGTCGATCCCGATACCTATGAATTAGGCGGCACGGAATTTAAACAGCTCAAGCGTCTGGGTCGACCACATAGTGCGTCGCCCAAGGTAGCACTGACGGTACGCTATGACGCAGACGTTATTGATGCCTTCAAGGCCGGGGGCGACGGGTGGCAGACGCGTATGAATGATGCATTGCGCGAGTGGTTGCATGGAAAAGAGAAGGCCTAAGCGGGCGGAAAGCCTCTGATACCAGCGAAGTTCCATACGTCAGCCTAGCTTTTACCTTGCAAGCCCTTGAACACGACCTGTTTCTGGCGCATCGCTGCGCCCTGGGCATCCTACGTCAGCGCTCCCTATGGGCGGCGGTGACGGGGATAGGCATTGTCGTTTTGCCAAGGCCGGCAACTATGTGACTATCGATGTGCAGGGCGCAGGTCGAGCGTCACAGAAGAACTTATCCAACCGGCGTTTAGGCACCCCATGGCGATTTTTACCCGCGTGCCCCGTTGACACCGTAGCAAAACGATTCTTGAAAATCTACCAATGGTGATGTTCGTATCACCACGCAGTGCCTTAGTGGCACGCGCTCCTTATTTTTGACTCACTGGCCAATTGGCAAGCGCGAATACCCAGAGCGCAATCAGATTAACCATTGGAATCAGCGCCAAAATTGTCCACCATCGACTGTATCCAGCTTTGCCTATAATCAGCGCTACCGGCAGCGCGATCAATACGATATAAAGCAAAAGCGGAAAAGCCATTCCAAAGCTGCCCATGTTCATTCCCATACCCATTTTCTTCTCCATGTGAAAATTCGATTTTTGTTGCGTGCTGCCTCTTTCACCCCTGCGTACAACCCGTCCACTTATCCGTGTTCTCTGGGGTATCCGCCATCACTATCATTGTGCCACTCTATGGTGTCCTGAGCATGTGTTGTCTTGGCCATGGCAGGTGGGGCAGTCTATCTTGTCGCTGCCAGCCCGGCCATCTTCGCTTACGAAACTTCTTGTCGCCGCATCGTTTTTCCATCAAAATCCCAACGCATAGCCGTCCAAAAACTTGGCTACTCGCCGCACTTCAGGAGAAGAACGATGTGTTTCATGTGCAGACGCAGTTCCCCTAGCAACGATATTGCATCTCCGTCCAGGCGCTCCGTTCTGGCTGCGATGGGGGCCGCTGCGGCCCTGATGAGCACCGGTGGGCTGTTTACCCGGGCGCTTGCAGCACAGGTGCAAAAACCGGCCAATGTGCTTACGCCCGATGAAGCGCTAACGCGCCTGATGCAGGGCAACGCGCGCTACGCATCGAACAAACCCGTTACCCGAGACTTTGCTTCGAGCCGTAGTGCCCTCGCCACGGGGCAAAACCCCTACGCCTGCATACTGGGCTGCGCCGATTCGCGAGTCAGCCCGGAATTGTGTTTCGACGAGGCCTTGGGCGACTTGTTCGTCAACCGTGTCGCCGGCAACTATGTAACGAACGACATGCTTGCCAGCCTGGAATATGGCGTAGCTGTGCTGAAGGCTCCGCTCATTATGGTGCTAGGTCATACCCAGTGCGGGGCGGTCAGTGCTGCAGTTAGCGGGTTCGAACACAACACCTCATTTCCGGGTCATATACAGAGCATTGTTACGGCTTTGATGCCATCAGTGCGTGCAGCGGCGAAAACCGTGCATGGCGGGGGTGGCATGCTGGTGGCTGCGGCGACCAAGGAAAATATTCGAGAGAACGTAAAGCATCTGCAAGAGGCCACACCCGTATTGCGGAAATTGGCCAGAGCAGGCGAGCTTAAGGTTGTAGGCGGGCTTTATCACCTGGATACTGGGCACGTGGAGCTTGTTGGCTGAGTTTTTCAGTGAAATTATTTCGCGCCGGGGCTAAAAACGCTCTTGCGAGTATCGTGAATAACCGTAGGTTTCATGTCCTCTAGGGCGGGTTCCTTAGCGGACCCGGCCAAGTTCTTGCAGGCATATTTCTTGAAGTCGTCAAAGGGGCTCCAGGGTACGATGTCGAGCTGCTTTGCCTTGCTGAAGGTATATTGTTTAAGTGCCTTGCCACGCGTCGCGTCGTCTGCATAATAGGCCACGTTTTGCACGGATATGAAGTTATTGGCGCAGTCAATCTGGTACATGGTTACCGTAGATCGATAGGAAAGGCTGGCGTTGTACGACGCGGTTTGGGGAGCGGCAAAGTTGGCTTTTACCGTTATGTCTATAATGCCGACCGCGTTGGTCTCGGGCTTGATTGAGGCCGATTTGGCGAAGTAGTTCACGCCGGCCGAATCAGACACAGGCACCCAGCCTGTTGCGCCCAATGCTTGGGCGCTGCACAACAAACCAAAAATCAACATCTGTATTTTCATGAGGCGCTACGTATGGGAAACCGGTAATGGCGTACCGTCAATTCTAGCGGTAAATGGATGGGCCGCCGTTTCTATTTTTGCCGACGCCCGGGAATAATATTCGAGGACGACGCTTCTAGTACGCAACGCTTAATGTGGGCAGAATAGCTATAAAAAAATGGAGCTTGCAGGCGTTGCCGAAAGCGACTTGGGGGCGACTGCGATAGTCGCCCCCAAGTATATGAGGCCAGGAAGATGGCGGTGGGAAAGAAACCTGTATTCAGGGTTTCTTTAGCCCTTGGCTACCTTCTTGGCGCGCTTGGCTTCCTTTTTTTCTTTGGGTGTTTTAAGAGGCTCTTTTTTTTCGGCCTTTTTACTATCGTGGTTCTTGCTCATGGTACTTTCTCCAGTCTTGAAAGCGGTATCGCAGTGTGCACAGGGTTCGCGCCGAACAGGGGCGGGATGCGGTCTTGCGAGTATCAATTGTGGCTCAAATAGCTCGCATCCACAGGGATCATAGCCGGATCGGCGAGACTTGTCATGAAAGCACGAGCAAATAGGTGTATGGTAGAGGGATTGTCCACGCGCTGCGAACAAGGTTTGTCAAGCCGGCGCGCTGACTTAAGTGTCCATTTTACAGAGACTCTTTTAATAAAAAGGTAGCCATGCTTGTTAAACCACGTACCCCAACCAAATTTCGCCCGCTGCAGTCCGGCGTTCAGCAGCTTATAAACGAAGAGCGTGCCAAGCAGGCGTCAGCCAAGCGCATTATTAGCATGAGTGGTGTGGGTAACGAGCGGTACGGTCGCAAGCACAATAAGTAATTCGGCTTTTAAATCAGCCGGCATCTTTTCAGCTTTGCTTGCTGAACGGGTGGATTGATGGCAGCCACCAGGGCTGCC
>JBDTLC010000159.1:0-6785 GCA_039935015.1 Paralcaligenes sp.
GGGCTTTCGGGGTCGGCAGAGGCCTTGTTCTGGGCCATCATGTCATCGATGAAGGCGATGAGTCTGGCGGCGACCATGACCGCGCTAACCCCACGCTGCACCTGACTTGAGTGCGCTTCGTGCCCGAAAACGGTGATACGTACGGCCGCGATGCCTTTGTGCGCCACAATAGATTGCATGCTGGTGGGCTCACCCACTATAACCGCGCTGGGTTTGGCCGCATCAATAGATATCCGCTCGATCAGGGCAGGCGCCCCCACGCAACCGACCTCTTCGTCGTAGCTCAGGGCGAAATGAATGGGGCGCTTCAGGTTCCGCATGTCGGGCACCATCGCCAGCGCGATCGCAGAAAACGCCTTCATGTCACAAGTGCCGCGGCCATACAGGCGGCCATCCTTTTGCACAAGCTGAAATGGGTCCGTGTCCCAGGCCTGGCCGTCGACCGGCACGACGTCTGTGTGTCCCGACAGCACGACGCCGCCCTCTACGTTGGGGCCGACGGTGGCAAACAGATTGGCCTTGTCACCTTTCGCGTTGCTGATCAGATGGCTTTTTACGCCATGTTCGGCAAGAAAGTCACGCACGTGGTGGATCAGTGGAAGGTTCGAATTACGCGAGACAGTGTCAAATCCGATCAGCTTGGTGATCATGTCTAGAGACTGAGGTTTCACAGCGAAGGGCGCTCCAGCAAGCACAACGCCTGCGGCGACCTTGTTTAGGCCATCGGCTACGCAGTGCTATATATTTTTAGTAAAGCTGATCTTAGCCACTCTGTGCTTTAAACGTCAATGACTTTGCCTCGGGGTATGCCCCATGTTTTGCCTGACTTTAAGGTTTTGATCGGGAAGATAGCGGTTTGCGATTGAAATTTCAGCTGTTTATAAGCTGCCACTGCGTCCCAAAGCCCAAGCAGGATTGAACCCTACAGGTCGGCCAGTTCGGAATTAATGCTGCGGGCCGTCGCCAGGACTTGCGGGGCCAGGGTTCGACGAACTTCGTTTAGCCCCCAGCGGGGCGAGGGCACGGCAATATTAACGGCTCCAACGGGGGTGCCAAAACGGTCAATAAGCGGGGCTGCAAGCGAGATGTCGCCAATAAACGCTTCTTGATCATTGAGCGCATAGCCTAGGCGCCTGGCATCGGCCAGGGTTTGCTGCAGCCCAGGCAGTTCAGTGACGGTATGTGGTGTCATGGCGGTTCGCGTGGATCGCGCCAAATGTTCGCGCGCAATCTCTGGGTCGAGCCGTGACAGAATGGCGCGTCCGGCAGCGGTGCAGAAGGCAGGCAGGCGCGAGCCTACGTGCAGGTCGACGCTAACGGCGTGCAGGCTTGGAAAACGCGCAATGTAAACAATCTCGTCGTCTTCAAGCTTCATTAAATTGACCGTTTCACCCGTGCGGCGATTGAGCGCTTCCATATGACGATGAGCTCTCTCGCGCAGGCGATCCATGGCGAGCACGGTGTGACCAAACTCCAAAAGCCGGCTTGATAAGGTATAGGCCCGGGTGTCGGGATGCTGGCGCAAGTAACCCAGCGCTTTTAGCGTGTGCGTGATGCGCTGCACGACGCTGCGATTCAGACCTGCGAGTTGAGCCAGTTCGGTGAGTGCGACGGGGCGCGCCGCTTGTTTAAGCGTTTCGAGTACACGAAAACCCTTGCCTATCGATCCGATAAATAGCGGATTTTCAGCGTCTGGGTGTGTTTCGTTCTGTTGCGGAGTCATCTTATTCATTTCTAAATCAATGGCGAACGAGAAGGCGAAGTGCAGACTGTACTTGTAGTACGGCAAGCCGAGCCAACAAAGTACACGATTGATTTATAAATGGAATTAATCGAGGTTGGCATGAATAAGAGGGTCGTACAGATCCGGGCGTCGGTCACGCCACCAGGGAAATGCTTTTCTCGCGGCGAGTGCATCGTCCAGATCAATTTCGCTCACCAGAAGTTCAGGCTGTTCCGCGCCTGCCTGCGCCACTAGCATGCCTCGTGGGTCAATAACCATGCTGCGGCCCAAGTGGTGTCGTTTTCCTTCTGTGCCCACACGGTTGCAGGCCAGCACGAAGACGCCATTTTCGTAAGCACGGGCACGCACGGGCACCTCCCAGATTGATGCCCGATGAACCGGATCGGTATAGGTGGAAAAGCTGATCGGTATGGCGATCAGTTCGGCGCCCTTTAACGCCAGCACGCGCGATGCCTCGGGATAAAGTCTGTCGTTGCAAATCTGGATGCCGATACGCGCTCCCGCCACCGTGTATACGTCGAGTCGATCGCCGGGCGTGAAGTAGAATTTTTCGTAGCTTCCCGTGCCCGCGGGCAGTGCATTGGGAAAGTAGGCCGGAATATGAGTTTTTCGGTAGGTTCCGATAAGGTGTCCGCGTTCGTCAATGATTTGTGCAGAGTTGAAGTAGCCGGTAGTCGTTCGCTCGGCCAGCGGAAGTATCAGAGCCATCTTCAGAGCCCGCGCCTTGTCGCGCAGACCGAGCAAGATTGGATCGTCCGCCGCCATGAAGTACTGGTCGAAATCTTTTTCAAGTCGATTCGCGAAAAACGGTGCCAGAAACAGTTCGCAGAATGTGAGAAGCTGGACGGATCGCTGTCCGGCTTCATCGAGTAGTGCATGGGCCAAGGCTTCTATTTCCGCCGACCCACTTTTGAGGACGCTACCAGTTTGGGCTGCGGCGACAATGAGTTTGCGCGACATGGCTAGCCCCAAATTTGCTGAAATGCGCGCAGGAAGTTGCCACCTGCCATGGCGTTGACCTCTTGCGTGCTGAATCCGCCCTTTTCGAGAGCCTCGATAATCCGGGGAAACTGTGCAGGCGATGGCGTTTGAGTCGGATAGCGCGCTGCGGATGCGTTGCCGAAGGCTTGTGCATATTTTCCTCCGGTTTCCGGGTAGGCGCCTTTTGAAAGCTCTAGTATCGATCGCACGCTCTGTTCATTTTGCACCGCGGAGAAATCGGTGCCTATGCCTATATGCTCGACACCGACCAAATCGGCGATATATTGCGCATGCCGTACGAAATTGGCCAAAGTGGGAGGATGTTTGGGGTGGCCGTCCCAGTTCAGGAAGCCGTGTATGGATGTGCCAATGACGCCGCCGGTTTTGGCGATAGCGCGGATAGCCTTGTCTGATTTGTTGCGAACCTGATCGTTCAGCCCTTTTGCGTTTGCATGCGTGGCTAGAACGGGTTTGTGCGACGCCTTTGCGGCTTCGATGGTGGTTCGCTCGCCGCAATGCGACAGGTCGATCGCAATGCCAACCTTATTCATCTCGGCCACCAGAGCCAGACCGAAACGGGTCAAGCCGCCGCCACGCTCTTCCAGGCACCCGTCGCCGACTTCATTAGCCTCGTTATAGGTCAGCTGAACCACGCGCAGCCCAAGGGCGTGGAAAGCGGCGACCCGGTCAATCTGAACGCCGAAGGGCAGTGAATTCTGCCAGCCCATGATCAGACCTGTGCGCCCTTCTTCTTGCGCCGCCAGGATGTCGCTGGCCGTGCGCACCAGACGCCAGCCGCAGTCAGGCATGGCCAGCCGTTTGTGCCATTGGCCAAGTGCCGTAAAGGTTTCCTCTAACCCCCAGTGCATGTGCGTGACGGTAATGTTCGCCGCGGTCACTCCGCCCGAACGAAACGGTGCGGGATTGCCATCGCAGAAGTAGACAAGGCCGTCAATGACCGGGGTTGGGCGCAGAGGTTTCTTGCTCATGGTGTAGTCGCTTTCCTTTACGGGTGTGTGGATGCAATGCCGGTAGATACAGGAAGTATTGATATGCAATACACAGTATTGCAAAATAAAATATTAGTGGATAAAGTGCGGTGATGCAAGGCATGGAGCAACGAGCATTTGCGCGTTGACACGCCATACCTTTTTTGCAAAGGAGTTGTGATGATGCATCGACGCCACTTGCTTTTGGGAGCACTGTCTGCGCTATTGTTGTCTGCCGGCGCCTTTGCCGGCACGCCGCCCTGGCCGACCGAACCGATCAAGCTGATAGTCGCGTACTCACCGGGGGGCAGTACCGATACCGCTGGCCGTCTGCTCGCTAAATACTTGTCCAACTCTCTGGGTCGACAAGTATTGGTCGAGAACCGTCCGGGTGCTGGTGGCACTATTGGCGCGGCTTACGTCGCACGTGCCAAGCCCGACGGCTATACCTTGCTATTGGCGGCCTCGCCCGAAGTATCTATTGCCCCGATCGCCATGAAGCACATGTCCTACGATCCGCTTAAAGATCTGGCGACCATTTCGCTGGTGGGCAAGGTGACCTTTCTTTTGGTCGTCAACCCGGCCCTTCCAGTTAATACTCTGGCCGACCTGATCGCCTACGCGAAGGCGAATCCGGGCAAGCTCAATTATTCTTCCTTTGGCACCAACACATCCAATCATCTGGTGGGCGAGGAGTTTAAATTGGCCGCACACATCAGCGCTACCCATGTGCCTTATAAAGGCAGCGGGCCGTCTATTGCAGATCTCATGGGTGGGCAGGTGCAATATACGTTTGACACGGCCACCGCGACCCTTGGCCAGGTGAAGGCCGGGCGGCTTAGAGCTTTGGCCGTGGCGGCCAACGAACGGCTGTCCAATGCGCCAACGATTCCAACCATGGCCGAGGCTGGCCTACCCGGCTTTGTCGGCGGAACCTGGTTTGGCTTGCTGGCTCCGGCCAAAACGCCCAAACCTATAATCGACCGCTTGAATGCCGAAACCCGTGCGGCGTTATCATCGCCGGAGCTGAAAAAGGCATTTGCGGATCTGAATATTGTTCCCTCTGCCGATTCTCCTACCGAATTTCGGGCGTTCATTAATTCGGAAATAACGAAATGGCGCCGCCTGGCTGTGAAGGTGGGAATCAAGGCGCAATAAACGAAAATATGGCTGGGTGCGATGTCTGAGAAGTTGGGTACAGTTGTTGTAGTGGGTGGTGGGATCGTCGGCGTATGTACCGCTTACGAATTACGCAAGCGTGGTGCGGATGTTTTGCTGATCGATCGTGGAGAGCCAGGGCGTGGTTGTAGTTTCGGCAACTCAGGAGCCCTCAGTCCCAGTTCCATTGTGCCCTTGGCGATGCCAGGCGTATTAGCTGCGGTGCCGGGTATGCTGGGTGACGTCAATAGCCCTTTGTATTTGCCGTGGCGTTATTTACCTAAGGCGCTGCCGTGGCTGGCGCGCTTCGTTTGGTCGGCGCGATCGGGGCCAGTAGAAGCCGCTGCCACCCGTCTGGCCGTTTTGCACGAGGGCACGGTACAACGTCATGTGGCCTTGGCACAAGAGGTGGGGGTACCGGAACTGATCTTGCAACGTGGGCATCTTCACCTGTACCCGGATGAACGTGCGCTATCCAAGGACGCAACGGGATGGCGCATGCGTAAAGACCACGGCTTTCAATTCGAGCGATTGGATCGCGATGGCATTCTTGCCCTGGAACCCGCCATAAATTCTCGCTATAAAGTGGGCATTTTCCTGGCCGACCACGCCACGGTGAGGAATCCCTTTCGTTATGTGCAGGCCATATTGCGCAAATTCGTGGACGTAGGCGGTCGGACTTTGCGCGCTGATGTGCAGACGCTCACTCCGCCGGTCGCGGCAGGAAGCTGGCGGATCGAGACGACGGCGGGGCCGCAGGCAGCCCAACAGGTGGTGGTGGCGGCCGGAGCTTGGTCGCCTCGCTTGCTTAGTCCCTTGGGTGTGAAGCTTGCACTGGAATCACAACGTGGCTATCACGTGCAGTTTCAGGGCCCTGCGTCGCCGATTTCACGCACAGTAGTCTTGGCGGATCTGAAGGTGTTTGTTACCCCCATGGAAGAAGGAGTGCGTGTGGGTGGGACGGTCGAGATCGGAGGCCTTGATTCTCCGGCGAACCCCAAGCGCGCCGACATGCTGCTGCGAATCGCGCGCGAGAACTTCAAATGCCTCAGGGATCAGTCCTTCTCGACATGGATGGGGCATCGCCCCTGTATGCCTGATTCCGTGCCTGTCATCGGTCCCGTGGCGGGCCGCCACGGGCTGTGGCTGGCCGTCGGCCATGGCCATTTGGGTGTGACCGATTCAGTACATACAGCCGCTATGATCGCAAGCCAAATATATGGCGACTTATAAAATTTATGGCGATTCATAGGGTGGGCGATACCTAGGCCTTGCGTTGTAGTGGCAGCCCTTGTGGCTGCCAAAATAGGGCGCCACACTGTTACGAATCCGCCTGAGTGTTAACGGAATGTTGCCGCTGCAGGCAGTACTTGCACGTCCTCGGGCATTCCGAACATTAATGAAAGGCTCTAGTGATAGCCGCATCTGTATTGCCTTGGAGCACATTTCGAAGCCGTCGCGATCGAATGATTAAGTTGCAGGGGCTATCCAGAGGTGCTGTTACGTTCACTTATGGCTTTTCTTGACGGGTTTGATGGTCCGACGTTAGGGTAAGGTTGTACCCGAATGATGCATGTGCGGGTTGAACAGATGTCGAGGGATATGTCCCTAGCCATTACTCAAGGAGCATTAGATGAATAAGGATACTCTCGAAGGCCAATGGAAACAGCTGTCTGGCAAGGCAAAAGCGGTGTGGGGCGAGCTTACCGATGATGAGTTGGCGAAAGTCGATGGTAATGCCCAACGCCTAGCTGGTCTGATTCAGGAAAAATACGGCCGCACTCGTGAAGAAGCGGTGCGTGAGGTGGACGCCTTCTTTGACCGCAACCGCTAAAAATAACTAAACGGAGAAGCATTATGTTGTATTACGCCGTTGTGTTTTTTGTGATCGCTATTATTGCAGGAGTGCTGGG
>JBDTLC010000160.1:0-4981 GCA_039935015.1 Paralcaligenes sp.
AAGTTAGTCTTCAAGCCGATTCCCGATGCCACGGTACGTCTGAACGATTTGCGCGCCGGCGGCCTGGATATAGCCGAACGTATTGCGCCCAGCGATGCGCAGACGGTAAAGGATGATCCCAACCTTGTCTTTGCGCCGATTACTGGCCTGGGTTTTCAGGCGATTTCGGTTAATTTTTCCAATGGTCCTCGTGGCGCGATCAACCCTTTCGCCAAAGATGCTCGTGTACGGCAAGCCTTCGATCTGGCTATCGATAGGGACGCGATCAACCAGGTAGTGGGTTTAGGTTTGTATCAGCCCGCATACCAGCCTTTCCCTCCCGCCAGTTTTGCGTACGATAAAAAGTTTGACCGCAAGGGAAGCGATGTAAAAAAGGCCCGCGCGCTATTGAAGGAAGCGGGGTTTGACCGGGTCAAGGTCGAGATTAGCTTTGGTACCAATACGATCATGCAGCAGGTCATGGAAATGATACAAGCCATGGGCCGCGAGGCCGGCTTCGATATCAGCCTCAGACCCATGGAGTTTGCGGCCCTACAGTCATCCATGGCCAGAGGCGACTTTCAACTGGCGCAGGCCGGTTGGTCAGGCCGGGTGGACCCTAGTGCGAATGTATTCCAGTACGTGGGTTGCAAGGGTAGCCTGAACGACGGCAAGTTCTGCGACAAAACCATGAACCAGCTTTTGGTCGACGCGCGGGTCGAGCTCGATACCAATAAGCGCAAGGTGCTCTACGCGCGGTTCCTGGAGCAGATGCAGGCCAAGCGCCCTATTTTTTATACCTACTATCTGCCCTGGACGTTTGCGTTGAAAAAACGAGTGCAAGGCTTTGTGCCTTATCCCGACGGTTTGATCCGTTTAAAGGGCGTTACTATGGCGGCGAAATAATCGGGTTTTGTTTTGGGTTTATGGTGGCACCCACAAAGGGTGCTGCTACCAAAACGTGCTTGTTGCAAATGTAGCGACAGCCCTTGTGGCTGCCCTCTGCCCACTATATCTCCCTGGCTCCCCTCGCATTTTCATCCTTAACTTCATCATCATGTTTACGACTCGTCCAGAAATTACCGGCACCTTCGGTGTTGTGGCATCTACGCATTGGCTGGCTTCATCGGTATGTATGGCTATGCTGGAGCGAGGCGGCAACGCTTTCGACGCGTGCGTGGCCGGGGGGTTCATGTTGCATGTAGTAGAGCCCAATCTGGTGGGGCCGGCGGGCGAGGTGCCTGGTATTTTTTACTCTGCAAGCACAAAGAAAATTGAAGTATTGTGCGGACAAGGAACCACCCCGGGTGGGGCGACGCTAGACCATTATCGGGCCGAAGGCCTGTCGCTGATTCCTGGCAATGGTTTGTTGGCGGCGGTGGTGCCTGGCGCCTTCGACGCATGGATGATCCTGCTGCGCGATCATGGAACGATGCGGGTACGTGACGTGCTGGAGCCGGCCATTTATTATGCGCAGACAGGCCATCCGCTGCTGCCGCGCGTGTCCAACGTTATTGCCAGCATGAAAGAATTCTTTCAAACGTATTGGCCCAGCTCCGCCAAAACCTACCTGCCCCATGGCGCTGTGCCCGCAGGTGGCAAGCTCTTTTGCAATCCAGTGCTGGCCCAAACGTGGACGCGTCTGTTAGCTGAAGCGGAAAGTGTGGGCAACAATCGCGAGGCCCAAATTGAAAAGGCTCGCAACGTGTTTTACAAGGGCTTCGTCGCGCAAGCCATTGATCAGTTTGCTTCGCAAACTGCAGTAATGGATGAAAGCGGTGCTCCTCATAAAGGCGTTATCAGCGGTGACGACATGGCCAGTTGGTCGGCCACTTATGAAGCACCGCTGCAGTATCAGTACGGCAACATTACGGTGTCCAAGGCCGGGCCATGGAGCCAGGGGCCAACCTTTTTACAGGTTCTCGCGCTGCTCAAACACACCGATATTTCCAGCCTGAAGGCCGAAGATCCGCGCTTCGTTCACGTGCTTGTTGAAGCCATGAAGCTCGCGTTTGCCGACCGCGAAGCCTATTATGGCGATCCCAATTTTGTGGATGTGCCTATTTCCGCCTTGCTGTCAGACGACTACAACCAGGCGCGCAGCCGCTTGATTGGCGATCGAGCCTTTAATCAGTTAAGTCCGGGCGTGATTCCGGGTTATGAAGAGCAAGTAAACCGAGTCATGGCCAGTCTTGAGCGCCTATCACCACAAACCGCGCTCGATACCCCGCTTTCGGCCATGGATCAGGCAAACCGGGTTGTTTCCGCCAGAAGAGGCGACACGACGCACATTGATGTGATTGATCGGTGGGGCAATATAATTACCGTCACTCCCTCGGGCGGTTGGCTGCAATCGTCGCCGGTTATTCCACAGCTGGGCTTTGGCTTGAATACGCGGGCACAAATGTTTTGGCTCGAAGAGGGTCTGCCCGGAACACTGGCGCCGAACAAGCGCCCCAGGACCACCTTGAGCCCCACCTTTTTGTTAAAGGAAGGCATGCCCTATATGGCATTTGGCACCCCTGGCGGCGATCAGCAAGAACAGTGGCAGCTGATATTGTTTTTGCGACATGTCCATCAGGGATTGAATCTGCAAGAAGCGGTAGATATGCCCATGTTTCATACCCAGCATTTTCCCAGTTCCTTTTTTCCACGCGGCAGAAAGCCTGGAAATATCACGATTGAAACCAGTGTGGGGCGCGAGGTGATCGACGACTTGCGCAGCAGGGGTCATCGGATTGAAGAGTCCGAACCGTGGAGCATCGGACGCCTCACCGCTGCTTCGCGCGATGTCGATGGCCTGCTACATGCGGCCGCCTCGCCCAGATTGATGCAGGCCTATGCGCTGGGACGCTAATGACTGAGCCTGATTGGTCCATGGCGCCAGAGGGTTGGAACTGGGCATCGCAAGACGAAGACGGCCGCTGGTTCTGGTATCGGGTCAAACCGCTGCCCAGCATAGGCGGTGGAGTGTGGCGTGCACCCTCGCGCGCGCAGGTATTGGCTTGGACAGGGCAACCCAATCCGAATTGGGTTCTCACTTTGCGGGAACGTCCGAAATAATCACGCTGCAGTTGCGCTAGTCTCTGGCAGACTGGGTTCGTTGGGCTGCATCATCATGATCGTAGATGGCTTCGATAGAGGCAAGTTAGCATCATGCAACTGCTTCAATACCTCGAACAGCAGTGCACTACGCACGCCGTAGGCCGAGCGCGGCGAGTTCACATAACTAGTGGCATTAAATACCAGAAGGCCGTTATTCGGGTCTATGCCGTCCAGCAAGACCTTGGGTGGCGGATCTTCGAGCACGTCCACGTGATCCCGGAATATAGCCAGAATTAGGCTGCGCACCTGTTCTGCGTCGGTAGACAGCGGCATGGGTAGCTTGATTTGCACGAGTCCCAGCGGGTTGGCGTGCGTGACGTTGCGCACGACCTTGGTGATGAATTCGGAGTTGGGTACGATGACCGTAGAGCGGTCGTTCATCTGTATTTCGGTGGCGCGCATATTAATACGGCGTATATCGCCCTCGACCCCCCCGAGCGACACCCAGTCGCCTACCCTGACCGGACGTTCGGCGAGCAGAATCAGGCCGGACACAAAGTTTTGCACAACCGACTGCAGCCCGAAGCCGATACCTACCGATAGCGCACTGGCGATCCAAGCGACGCGCTCCAGACTGATGCCCGCCGCCGATAAGGCCAGGGCTACCGCCAGCACATAGCCTGCATAGCCAAACAGCTTGGACGTGGATTGGCGCATGCCCGAATCCAGGCTAGTAGTGGGCAGATACTGGGCGGTCAGCCAGCGCTGCACCACTCGCACGCATCCGAAGCTCAGAATCAAGACTAGCGCCGATTGCAACATGGAGGCGGGGCGAATTTGCACCTCACCGATGGAAATGCCGGCGTGCAGATAGTTGATGTGGCTTAGCAACTCGGCGGGCCCTTCGCCAAATGGCGCCAACAAAAGAGTCAGGGCAAACAGCACGATCGTCAGGCGGCACAGGCCAGAAAGCAACACGACAGCCTGGCTGCGGGCACGAGTGGGGGGGTGCGTCAGGTTTTCATCATCGGCGTTGTGCCGGATCGACACGAGCAGGCTCATGGCGCCGTCGTGTATCAGTACAGTCAACAGATATGTGGCGCTTAGCACGATGACCGACCAGATCATCTGCTTGATGATGAAGCTGCCAAATGCCACGTAACCCGTCAGCACGCATATCCCGCCGCCGACCAGCACCAGCCAGCTCAAACTGAATAGGGCAGTCAGCCACAAGGGGCTGGTCAGAGGCTCCGAGTCGCTGCTATTCGTTGTAGATTGACGCCGCAACCGGCTGGCCTGCTGCAGCGCCCTGGCCATTATCACGGCCAAAGCAAGCGCCATGACGCATTCGATGGCTACGGTAGCAGACAGACTGGCGTTGATGGCCGATGCCAGTACTTCCAGAAACCAGCCTATCACCACGACAGCAGCCAGTGTCGGTGGGAATCGACGCTGGCTCGAGGCGACACTATCGAGTATGGAAGGCAGCCGCCATGATGGACGCCCCGGCGCCAGTAGCGCCAGGCCAAGCCCCGCTACCAGGCCGCCGTAGCAGGCGATCACAACCAGCCAGCCCAGCAACTTGGTTAGCGCTGGAGACAGAGGATTGGACCAGGCTAGGCCTACGCGTAGCGTATCGGCAATTAAACCCGGCACTGCGACGGCCAGCAGAACCAGCGCCATGGCAAATAGAGAGCGCCGCAATCGTCCAGGTGGCACCCGCGTCGCGGTCAGGCGTAATAGGAGGCGGCTGGCAAGCAGCCCTAATCCCAGTATCAACACGATGGTCAGCAAAACACTGGCCCAAACCTGAATGGGTGTGGCGGCGGCAACTGTCGCCAATTCTGTGGCGAGCGGCTCGAGACGGCGGATATCCTTGGGCCATTCGCGGTACAGTTCAACCCAGAAAGGTTCGGCCAAAATAGATGCGGTGCGCTCGCCTAATCGTGCTTGAAAT
>JBDTLC010000161.1:0-10157 GCA_039935015.1 Paralcaligenes sp.
AGGCCACGCCGGGTTCGGGCTGGGTCTTCGCGCACACCGTCGCCAACGACAGCCCACATCCTATTAATGCGCCATTTTCACTTGATCGTTTTTATACCGGCCATCTGATTGACGAGCATGGTGCAGCCGCAGTTGCACATTGATTCCGGAGCCAGCAATGTTATTGATTAAATGTCCGTGGTGCGGTGACCGCGCTGAAACTGAATTCAGCTGTGGCGGCGAGGCCGATATTGTGCGCCCCGTGGATAGTGAAAATTTAACGGATAAAGAGTGGGGCGATTACGTGTTCATGCGTGAGAATACTCGCGGATTACACCGCGAGCAGTGGCACCATACCCAAGGGTGCCGGCGCTGGTTCAAGGTTGAGCGCGATACGGTGTCGTATGAGATCAAGAGTTATGAAAAGTTTCCGCAGCCCAATGAGGGAGTAGAAGAATGAGTCAATCGTATCGTCTGGATGCAACAGGCCGGGTTGATCGTTCCAAGCCTGTGGAATTTTCGTTTAATGGAAAGACGTACCAGGGTTTTCAGGGCGACACGCTGGCCTCGGCCTTGTTGGGTGCTGGCGTACATTTTGTGGCGCGCAGCTGGAAGTACCACCGCCCGCGCGGCATCATGACGGCAGGGGTGGAGGAGCCCAACGCAATCGTGCAGCTTGAAGAGGGCGCCTATGCGGTGCCTAATCCGCGTGCGACCGAGGTGGAGCTTTATAGCGGGCTGACTGCAAGTAGCGTGAATGCGTCGCCCAGCCTGGAAAATGATCGCATGGCGTTCGTGCAGCGTTTCGCGCGTTTCATTCCTGCAGGCTTTTACTATAAAACGTTTATGTGGCCTAAAAAATTGTGGCCGAAATACGAGGCGCATATTCGCGAGGCAGCGGGCTTGGGATCATCTCCCAAGAAACGCGATCCGGATCGTTACGAAAAAACCTACGCTCATTGCGAAGTACTGGTGGTAGGGGGCGGGCCTGCCGGGCTGGCTGCGGCTCATACCGCGGCGCTGTCTGGCGCGCGAGTCATGCTGGTCGATGAACATCCGGAATTGGGCGGCTCCTTGTTCAGTCAGGACGTCGAGATTGATGGGCAGCCGGCCGGCCTATGGGTGGCGCGCATTACGGCCGAGTTGCGGGCGTGTCCCAACGTACAGATATTGACTCGTGCCACCGCCTTTGGGTACCAGGACCATAACCTGGTCACGGTGTGCCATCGCCTGACCGATCATCTGCCGGTACATAGCCGTCGGGGGGTGCGTGAACGCCTGTACAAGGTGCGCGCGAAGACCGTTGTCCTGGCCTCGGGTGCTCACGAACGCCCTATGATATTTGGCAATAACGATTTGCCCGGCATTATGCTGGCGGGAGCCGTTTCTACTTATATCAATCAATATGGCGTGTTGCCTGGCAAGAACGCGGTGGTGTTTACCAATAATGACGAGGCCTATCGCACCGCGATCGATCTGAAGCGGCATGGTGCGGCGGTGCGGGTGGTCGACGCTCGCGCTGCCACACAAGGCTCTTTGCCAAAACTGGCAAAGAGCCAGGGGATTTCGGTCATCTATGGGGCCATGGTGATTGAGGCCAGTGGCACGCGTCACGTTCGCGGCGTGCAGGTGGTGGCTTGCAAAGAGGGGGCGCCAGGTGAGAGGCTGGCCGAGTATCCCTGTGATTTACTGGCGATGTCGGGCGGATGGAATCCCGTGCTGCACTTATTTGCGCAGTCGGGAGGCCGCGCCGAGTGGAATGATGCCAAAGCCTGTTTTATTCCGGGGCAGAACATGCAGGCGACGTTTAGCGCCGGTGCGGCCAATGGCGATTTTTTGCTGAACGAAGCGTTAGGTGGGGGCGTGGCTGCCGCGCAAGCCGCTTTGGCCCGCGTGGGCATGGCTGCCGCGCAAGTCACCCCCTGGAGCACGCCTGTTGTTGACGAAGATCCGATTTTTGCGCTGTGGCTGGCTGGCGATAAAGCCAAAGTAGGCCGCGGCGCCAAACAATTTGTCGATTACCAAAATGATGTGGCGGTATCGGATATTTATCTGGCGGTGCGTGAAGGTTACGAGTCCATCGAGCACGTCAAGCGCTATACGGCATTGGGGTTTGGTACCGATCAGGGCAAGCTGGGCAATATCAGTGGCATGGCGATATTGGCCGATGTGTTGAATAAGACGATTCCGCAAACCGGGACGACTACGTTCCGCCCCAATTACACTCCGGTCTCGTTTGGCACATTGGCAGGGCGCGAGTTGGGCGATTTTTTTGACCCTATCCGCAAAACCTGTTTGCACGAATGGCATGTCGCGCAAGGCGCGTTGTTTGAAGACGTGGGCAACTGGAAACGTCCCTGGTATTACCCGCGCAATGGCGAAGATCTGCATGCGTCCGTTTCGCGCGAGTGCCTTGCGGTGCGCAATAGCGTGGGCATCACGGATTCCTCGACCTTGGGGAAAATTGATATCCAGGGCCCGGATACGACAGAATTTCTGAATCGGATATACACCAATTCGTGGACCAAGCTGGGCGTGGGGAAATGCCGTTATGGTCTTATGCTGGATGAAAACGGCATGGTATTTGATGATGGCGTGAATATTCGTCTGGCACCCGATCATTTTCTTTTGAGCACGACCTCGGGCGGCGCGGCGCGCGTCATGAACTGGATGGAGCGCTGGCATCAGACAGAGTGGCCGCATTTGAAGGTGCACATGACCTCGGTGACCGATCATTTTGCGACGTTTGCCGTGGTGGGGCCTAATTCACGCAAGGTGCTGCAAGCGGTGTGCGCCGATATCGACTTCTCTAACGAGGCGTTTCCGTTCATGAGTTTTCGCGAAGGAACCTTTGCCGGAGTCTTCGCCCGGGTCATGCGCATCAGCTTTTCGGGCGAACGTTCATACGAGGTGAACGTGCCAGCCAACTGCGGCCAGCATGTCTGGGACGCGCTTATGGAGGCGGGCCGCCCGTATTCCATTACACCTTACGGAACCGAAACTATGCACGTTTTGCGTGCTGAAAAAGGCTACATCATCGTGGGTCAGGATACCGATGGCTCGTTGTCCCCCTTCGATCTCGGCATGGGAGGGCTGGTTGCGAAAACAAAAGATTTCATCGGCAAGCGTTCTTTAAGTCGCACGCATACGGCGCAGGCCAATCGCAAGCAGTTCGTGGGTCTGCTGCCAGACGATCCCGTGGTGCTGTTACCCGAGGGCGCGCAGATCGTCTCGCAGGTGGGCGGTGTCTTGCCGGTCGTCATGACGGGTCATGTGACGTCCAGCTATAAAAGCCCGATATTGAATAGGTCGATTGCCCTGGGTTTGCTGCAAGGTGGCCTGGATCGCCAGGGTGAAAAAATAACGGTTGCGTTGCCCGATGGCGGGTACGCCACCGCCACGGTGTGCAGCCCCGTCTTCTATGACTCCGAAGGAACGCGTCAAAATGCAGACTGAAATCGTTCAGGAATCACCCCTCGTGGGTGTGCAAGGTTTGTTGGCCGGCGTGCCATCCCATCTGCATGCACAGGTTCGCATAGAGGAAATGCCGTTCCTTGAATTGAACAATATTCGTGGGAATTCGGCGTCGCCCGAGTTTGTGCAGGCTATTGGCGAGACGCTGGATGTCGCCCTGCCGATAAAGGCCAATACGGTATCGATCGGTACTGAGTACGTGCTGTGGTGGCTTGGCCCCAATGAATGGCTGGCACAGTCGGTTCAGGCCAGACCTGCGGTGCTCGAGGCGCGCTTGCGCGGCCGCTTTGGTGACCAATTTGCGACTAGTGTCGATGTGGGTAGCGGTTACACGACATTGCGCTTGTCGGGCACCCATGCGGGGCAAGTCTTGCAGAAAGGTTGTCCACTGGACCTGCATCCTAAGGTCTTTACTGAAGGGCAGTGCGCACAATCGTATTTTTTCAAGTCAGGCATCACTTTGCGGCCACAGGCCGACGGCGCATGGGTAGTGATCGTGCGACGCAGCTTTGCCGATTATGCGGTGCGCATGATGCTCGATGCGGCACACGAGTTTTATCTGTGAGCCTGTGGCGGCGGGTGTGGTTTTAAGACGT
The DNA here is from genome assembly GCA_039935015.1 of Paralcaligenes sp. GTDB lineage: Bacteria > Pseudomonadota > Gammaproteobacteria > Burkholderiales > Burkholderiaceae_B > Paralcaligenes. The sequence continues at coordinate 4,050 of JBDTLC010000161.1, forward strand.
TTGTGTTTAACCATTTGTTGGATGAAAGACAAGCGCAATTCCAAGCTCCGCCCCGCCGTGGATCGTTGACTCCATTTCAAATCCTCTTATGATCTAGAGATGGAATCAAGTCAAAATAAAGAGTTAAACGTTCCAGACCTCGTCGTAGAAGCGCATCCAGTTTTGGCCCAGCACTTTCTCGATGCGCGAGGCTTTCCAGCCTGCCTGCTCCATCGCCCGGGTCAGGTTGGGAAACTCGCCTATAGTGCGTATCCCTTCAGGATTGAGGACGGGGCCAAATTTTGTAAGGCTGCGATAACGGCCTTTGTCGTGCGTGATCCAGTCAAAGAAACCCTTGTCGTAGCCTTGTGTAAAGTCGCTGCCTATACCGATGCAATCGTCTCCGACCAGGTTGATGACATAGTCGAAGGCTTCGACGTAGTCGTGCACCGTGGCTTCGTTGCCGCGTTTGAGAAACGGCGAGAACATGGTGACTCCTATGAAACCGTCGTGGTCAGCAATGAACTTGAGTTCTGCGTCGCTTTTGTTGCGCGGATGTTCTTTCAGGCCTGAAGGCAGACAGTGAGAGTAGCAGACTGGCTTTTTGGAGGCCAGGATCGCTTCTTCCGAGGTATGGGCGCCCACGTGGGACAAGTCGACGATGACGCCGCAGCGATTCATTTCTTCGATCACTTCGCGACCATAGCCCGACAGGCCTCCGTCGCGCTCGTAGCAACCGGTTCCAACGAGATTCTGTGTGTTGTAGCAAAGCTGGACGATGCGCACGCCCATGTCGGCAAACGCTTCTATATTGCCCAGATGATCTTCAATTGCGTGAGCATTCTGGAAGCTTAGGATAATGCCGGTTTTGCCATCCTTCTTGGCCTGGCGGATGTCGGCTGTGCAGCGCACCAGGGTGGCTAGCTCGGCGTTGTCGCGAATGAGTTTTTTCATTTCGGCGATGTTGTTGACGGTGTCCTGGAAACCTTCCCAAACCGAGACCGTACAGCTTGCCGCAGCAAGCCCGCCTTTTTTCATGTCTTCGAAAATTGAACGGTCCCATTTTGCGATAATCAGGCCGTCGATGACGATGCTGTCATCGTGTAAAGAACTCATGGCTTACTCCCCCTAGTGGTGCAGCGCCCATTGCCATTTATTGATACAGAGCATGTCTGCAATTGTTGGCTAAAAAAGGCGCGTGGTATGTTTTATTAAAAACGAAATCTCGTCTGACTTTGACAATATACAAGACTTGTCGCTTTTTGTTATACATCTGCTCTGGAATGGGAGTGCACTTTGTGGGTGGCCCTGGTGGATTTTGTAGAGGCAGCCCTTGTGGCTGCCATGGTAGTTTGCTTCGCGATTCGTGTAGGCGAAACGGCGACGGTGGTTCAGGCGGGCCCGCTCACTTCGTCCGGCCCTGGCTTTGCCAGGGCTGCCTGCGCCACGCGTCGGTATAACGGTAAAATGGCGTGCTCAACCTTATTGCCTTTGTTCGCCTTATTGTTTCTGTCCTCATTAGTCATGGCCAAATTTTTTATTGCAGCGCTTTATAAATTCGTTCATCTTGCCGATTATCGGGCATTGCGAGCGCCGTTATTGGCCTGTTGCGAGGCTAATCAGGTGTCGGGCACCGTGTTGCTGGCTGAAGAGGGTATCAATGGCACGATAGCCGGCTCTCAGGCCGGAATAACGGCGGTGCTGGGTTATTTGCGCAGTGATCCGCGACTGGCGGGCCTTGTGCACAAGGAGTCCTGGGCCAATGAGATGCCGTTTTATCGTATGAAGGTCAAGCTCAAACGCGAGATCGTCACCATGGGTGTACCCAATGTGCATGCAGGCACGATGGCCGGCACCTATGTCAAGCCGGCCCAATGGAATAGGCTGATCGACGACCCCAATGTCGTCGTTGTCGATGTGCGTAACGATTACGAGGTGTCGATTGGGTCGTTTGCGGGTGCGGTCAATCCGCATACGAGCAGTTTTTCCGACTTTCCTCAGTGGGTGCGGGAACAGTCGGTTCAGGGGGGCTTGCTAAGCGAAAAGCCCAAAGTGGCCATGTTTTGCACCGGTGGTATTCGTTGTGAAAAATCAACCGCTTATTTGCGTACTCAGGGTTTTGACGAGGTCTACCATCTGGAAGGTGGCATACTCAAGTACCTGGAAACGGTGCCTGCTGAGGAGAGCCGCTGGGATGGTGAGTGCTTTGTGTTCGATGAGCGCGTTTCGGTGCAACACGGTCTGGCGCCAGGAAGTTACGAGCTTTGCCGGGCCTGCCGTCAGCCGCTAGGCGCCGAAGACACTGCGTCTGAGCTCTTTGTCGAGGGGGTCAGCTGCCCGCATTGCCATGGTCAGCATACCGAAGAGCAAAATCAGCGTTTCAGAGAGAGGCAAAAGCAGGTTGAATTGGCTAAAAGCCGCCATCAGCGCCATATTGGCGTGCGTATGGCGCCGCAACGTGCTCTGGCCAGTGACGATGCTTAAAGATGCCCCGAAATGGGGCTTTTTTCGACCATGATGTCGGCTCTTCCCATTCTGTATTCCTTTCGTCGCTGCCCCTACGCTATGCGAGCACGACTGGCGATCGCGGCGAGCGGCCTGTCTTGCGAGCTACGGGAGGTGGTTCTGCGCGACAAGCCGAAAGCGTTGGTGGATGTATCGCCCAAGGCTACGGTGCCAGTGCTGGTGACCGGTAACCGCCAGGTCCTTGAACAAAGCCTGGATATTATGCTTTGGGCGCTGGAGCAAAATGATCCGCAAAAGTGGCTGTCGCCCACGCAACAGGATGTGGCTGCTATGTTGGCCATGGTTGCAGACTGTGACGGCCGCTTCAAGTCGCACTTGGATCGCTACAAATATCCGCAACGGTACGCGCAGGAGGGTGCTGACAGCAACGCGCATCGTAATTCTGCGGCGAATTGGTTACGCGACTTGGAGGTTCGGCTGGAACGGCAGTCGTTTTTATTTGGCGGTCATGCGGCTTTGGCCGATATGGCCATCGCACCGTTCGTGCGGCAATTTTCGATGGTGGATATCGACTGGTTTAGTGCGCAGCCTTGGCCCCAGCTTCAGGCTTGGCTTCAGGCTTGGCTGGATTCCAGGCTGTTTAAACAGGTCATGGGTAAATTTCCTGTCTGGATTCCTGACACACAGGGCGTGCGTTTTCCGGTTTGAGGTGTCGTGGGGTGCCACTACACCGACGGCAGGTGAGTTTATGCCATCCCCGGAACGACGGTAGAAAAGCCCGCGTCGACGTGGGTAATTTCGCCAGTTATGCCTGCAGCCAGATCTGACAGCAAGAAGGCGGCCACATTGCCTACGTCGTCGATCGTGACGTTGCGGCGCAAAGGTGCATGAGCTTCGACGTACTTCAGGATGGACGAGAAGTCTTTGATACCGCTGGCTGCCAGAGTTTTGATGGGTCCGGCAGAAATAGCATTGGCGCGTATGCCCATGGGGCCCAGCGCCGTGGCCAGATAGCGCACGCTGGCTTCAAGCGAGGCCTTGGCCAGACCCATGGTGTTGTAATTGGGGACCACTTTTTCGGAACCCAGATAGGTGAGCGTCAGCACCGAACTGTTGCGTCCTTTAAGGAGCGGCAACGCCGCCTTGGCCAGGGCGGGGAAGCTGTAAGCGGAAATGTCGTGGGCGATGCGAAAGCCTTCGCGCGACAGGCCATCGAGAAAACCCCCTGCGATGGCCTCGCGTGGAGCAAAGCCTATAGAGTGAACCAAGCCGTCCAGCCCATCCCAGTAGGTATGCAGGCTGGTGAATGTGGCTTCAATCTGTGCGTCGTCGGCAACATCGCAGGGAAGCACGATAGCGCTGCCGAACTCGGTGGCGAATTCGGCGACACGATCTTTGAATCGCTCTCCCGCATAGGTAAACGCCAATTCGGCTCCGGCTCTGCGACAGGCACGTGCAATGCCATAAGCGATCGATCGATTCGAAAGTACGCCTGTTACCAGAATGCGCTTGCCGTCAAGGAAACCCATGTTGTGTAGTCCTTTACTATGTTTATCGAGCAGCCAAAGGCCTGTTTGGCGGGGTTAGCCGCGGACGTTGGTGCCAGGCACTCGCAACGTTTTGCCGCGGCCAAGGGCAGTGCTCTTCAGGTTATTAAGCCGACGCAGTTCCTGAACCGAGGTTTTATAACGTTTAGCCAGGCTATAAAGCGTCTCACCTTGTGTGACCGTGTGGGTTCGAACATTGATCTTGTGCCGCGTGGTGACGATGCCGCGGTGCCTATTATCGTACGTGGTGCGTATGGCGCGCGCTGTGGGTTCGTCGTTCTGTTGCGGGGGCTCAAACGAAGCCAGCTGAATTCCCGCGCCTGATCCTGCTTCGGTGGTGGGCACCAGCAGGGTTTGCGCCACGGCTCTGGCTTGTGTGCCGCTTAGGCTATTTACCGCGCGCAGTTGTCCGAGGCTCATACCGTGGTGTTTGGCGATAGACGCATAGGTCTCACCTCGTTTTGCGCTATAGGTTTGCCAGGAAGTGAGCCGTCCTTTGTAGGCCTCCAGGTTGGCATTGAAAATATCTACCCGGTTGACGGGCAGCAGCAGTGTCGGGTGATGTTCGCCCAGAATGATGGGCCGATTGAACGAGGCGTTGAGCGATTTGAAGTCTTCGACCGACATTTCGGCCAGCTTGGCGGCCACCGTGATGTCCATGTCGCGCGATTTCTGTACGGTGGTGAAATAAGGCGTGTTACTGATATGGGGCAGTGTAATGCCGTATTTTTTCGGATTGGCGATGATGTTTTTAATAGCCTGCAGCTTGGGCACATAGTTGCGGGTTTCGTCGGGCATGTTGATCGAAGTGTAATCGGCCTGGTCGCCCGTGCTGATGGTCTTGGTGACTGCGCGCTGCACGGATCCTTCGCCCCAGTTGTACGACGCCAGCGCCAGATACCAGTCGCCCTGAAGCTCGTAAAGATAGCTTAAGTAGTCTAGCGCGGCATTGGTCGAGGCCACTGGGTCGCGGCGCTGATCGTGCCACCAGTCTTGTTGCAGGTTGTAATGCAGGCCGGTACTGGGGATGAATTGCCATAGCCCTGAGGCCTTGGCCCTGGAATACGCCGTGGGGTTATAGGCACTTTCGACAAACGGCAGCAGGGCTAGTTCGGTGGGCAGGCCGCGACGGTTGATCTCTTGAACGACGTAGTACAGGTATTTGCTGGCACGTTCGCTCATACGTTGAATCGATTCAGGATGGGCGGCGTAATAATCTGTCCATTGCTGCGTCAGGGCGTTATTCAGGTTGGGAATGGCAAAGCCGCGGCGAATCCGATCCCACATATCCTGAGGCGGGTTGGTCAGGTCGACCGTGCGTGATGTTTCGGCGGCCGAGTATGTGTGCTTTTGCCAGGCGGCTGTATTGTGCGAAGAGTTAGTGGCGCAGCCGGCCAAAACTGCTGTAATAAGCAGAATGAATAGTCGCAAGCATTTCATCGGCGATTCATTTAAAGTTGTTTTTCCATTCACGTAAGGCCGTAAAAACGGCTAAGGTCGAATCCAGGTGTCGGCCGACGTAGCCCGCCGCGGCACTGGATACGCTGTCTTGTGGCGTACGAAAAAAAGGGTTGATATCAAGCTCTGCGCCAATAGTGGAAGGGAGTGTAGGCAAGCCTTTGGTACGCTGCTCTTGCGCAGACCTCCACCTTTGGTGCAAAACCGCATTGCCAGGTTCCACTTGTAGCGCCCAACGTAAGTTGGCAAGAGTGTACTCGTGCCCGCAGCAAACAAGTGTATCTAGCGGTAAAACCCTAAGTTTACCCAGAGAATTGAACATTTGGGCAGGAGTGCCTTCAAATAATCGCCCACAACCTGCAGAAAATAGCGTATCGCCGCAAAAAAGTAAGTGTTTTCCCTGATTAAATTGGCCAAAGTAAGCGATATGCCCGGCGGTGTGGCCGGGAATATCAAGCACGTCAAGGGTCAAATCAAGATTTTCCAGCAGGACTGTGTCGCCTTCGCTCAGGCGCACATCACATACGGGCAGAGACTCGGTGGCCGGGCCATAGACACGGGCGCCAGTGCTTTGGTGCAGGGCGAGGGCGCCGCCCACGTGATCGCGGTGGTGATGAGTGAGTAGAATGGCATCCAGCGTAAGACCCTGTTGGGCCAG
>JBDTLC010000162.1:0-20406 GCA_039935015.1 Paralcaligenes sp.
TTCCTTAAAGCTGGCGACGTGGTGGTTGTGCGCGCAACGAGCTTGGGCGAGCTGCACAATTGTATGAAGAATGTGGATCTTTATGGCGACTCTTCCGTTGACCTGAGATGAGTCGAAACAGGTGAAATGACATGGACACTGTGAATACTCCTAAAGTATTGGGGCTCAACGGCTTCGGGCTTGAAGTGCCCGATATTGCGGTGGCGAGGCAATTCTATACGGCGTTTGGCCTGCAGGCGGAAGATCGGGGTGATACATTGTTGTTAAGAAGCCCCGGTCGGACAAACGATGAGATTGTGGTGGTCAAGGGCGCAAAAAAGCGGATGCATCACATTTCGTTTTACATACCGCCTGGTTCGCAAGACGCGTTTGCCGAGAAAATTCAGCGTCACGGCCTGAAGACTTACGATGTAGCGCCGCCCGGAGGGGTACGAAATGGCCTATGGTTTCAGGACCCCTGGGGTACCTGGATCAATCTGAGCCCTTGTTTGCCTCAGCCGACGCCGCAAGTATTGCTGCCTGCTCTTAATCTAGGCGGTCGTGCAGATCGTGTTGATGTGAATCTTTGGCAGGTGCTGGACAAAAAGCGGCCGCCATTACGAATTGGTCATATGCTGATATTTACACCGGATTGGGAAGCGGCCGAGGCGTTTTTCAGCGATGTGCTTGGTTTGCGCCCGGTGGATCGTGTTGTGGGCAAAGGCTCGTTTATGGCAGCAGGCGAAGGTGTGGTGGATCATCATTGTTTCGTGTTGATGAAGAGCACCCACCGAGGCCTGCAGCATGCGAGTTTTCAAGTGGCGAGTTTCGATGACATTGGGTTTGGCGCGTGGAACATGCGGGAAGCGGGATATAAAGAAGGGTTTGGTCCGGGGCGTCACGCCATCGCGTCGAATCTGTTTCAGTATTTTCGAGACCCATGGGGAAGCTGGGTAGAGTACTACGCCGATATGGACAAAATCACCGAAAAATGGAAATGTCGCGATTGGAGCGCTTTGCCTTATACGTGGGGTCCGGAATGGTCGCCTGAATTCTGGGGTAAGCAGATGAACGGTAATTTCGAACCTGTGTAGTCGCCATCGGAAAGGTAAGCCCATGAACAAGGATATTGCGCAGATTGCGCTTGACGTGCATGCCCACCTTGCACCGATATATCCGGAGCTGCTGGCCGGGATAGATGGGGTGGACTGGCGCTCTGATACCGGGCAGTTGGCGGTCGACGGACATGTGATTGGCGTTAAAAAATTGTTTCAGCCTGAACAATTACTTGTCTGGATGGATGATCAGAAAATTGCGCAGGCGTGGATATCGATCCCCCCGCCTTTGTATCGTCAGCAGCTATCCGAAGAGCAGGCCGGCCCCTGGTTTTCATATTTGAATGACGGGTTGGACCGTATTTGCGTGGCCTATCCAGATCGTTTGAGGCCGCTCTATCATTTGCCGTTGGAGCATCCTGCATTGTCGGCCGACATTGCACGCAAATGCATCGAGGCTGGCAACAGCGGGTTTTCAGCGGCGGCCGGTGGACATGAAAGAATTATTTATTCTGATTCGGCGTATGAGCCGTTGTGGGAATTACTTGATAGCCATTCCAGTTTTATTTTCATGCATCCGGGCCACTGTTGCGATGGACGGCTAAGTGCATTCTATCTGGAAAACTTGGTCGGCAATCCGCACGAGACAGCGGTTGCGGTAAGTCATCTGATTTTCGGTGGGGTGTGCCAGCGCTACGCTCGAATTCGCTTTTGCCTGGCGCACGGCGGGGGCACGATGGCATTGCTGGCGGGCCGATTGCAGCAAGGGTTCGACACCAGCCGGCCTGGCCTCGACACGTCGCTGCAATGCCCGCGAAAAGCACTGAGTCGCTTCAGAGTCGATTGTATTTTGCATGATGCCGATACCGTCGCTTTGGCCGCTAATGTTTTCGGCGAGGAGCATGTTCTGTTTGGGTCTGACTGGCCGTTTCCAATGGGGTTGCTGCGGCCGCATGAGCAACTGGCCCAGGTTGAAGGCTCGCTCAGGCGTCGCATCTTTGTGTTGAATGCGGACACTCTTTAGGCAACCCTGCAGCGTGTCGCGCCAGATAACGTTTTGCTTGCGAATCGAATTGTAACGGCGTGCGCCTAATGCTTCGTCAGGCGTCGAAGCATAGAGACGACTTCAGACGTAAAATTTAGCTTTGTTATCGGAGCGTTTCCTTTGAATGCGTTTCCTAATGTGGCATCTGTCGCTTTTCTCATTGGCGATCCGACTAGAGCCATTATGCTTGCGGCGTTAATGGACGGGCGCGCGTTGCCTGCTGGAGAACTGGCCTATGCCGCAGGTATTACCGCACAGACGGCTAGCTCGCATTTGTCCAAGCTACTAGCCGGAGGGTTGTTGTCATGTGAATCTGAAGGGCGACACCGTTACTATCGTCTAGTCGGCCCTGACGTGGCTCATGCGCTGGAGCATCTCGCGGCAATTAGCCGACCGGTTCGGCGTAAGCCGCTTACGCGCCAAGCCCAGGATTTGCATCTGGCTCGTTGTTGTTATGACCACTTGGCGGGTCAATTGGGGGTTGCCGTGACCGCGGCACTGGTCACGCGGCACTTTCTCGTGCCAGCGTCAGAGAAGCGGTATAGCGTAACCCCTGCCGGAGTAACCTGGTTTGGCGCTTTGGGTGTGCCGGTGGCCGAACTTGTGCCCACCCGACGTGGTATCGCGCGACAGTGTCTTGATTGGACGGAGCGCACTCACCATCTGGCTGGGCCTTTGGGTGTCCGGCTTATGGGTGCGCTGTGTGAGTCAAAATGGCTGCGAAGAACAACCTCGTCGCGCCTGGTTCAGGTCACTCCGAATGGTTGGGCAAAGATGAAAGAACAACTTGGAATTGATGAGCAATCTTTTTCTGGCAGCGTCGTTGTCCGGGCCTAGTGCAGATGAGTCTGGTTGGAGCGTTGCAGCAATTCCATCAAGCACGCTTTTAGTCCGGACGAGAAGATTGGCACGAATTGCAAATGGCCTGTATTGTCTATGACCGAGCGAATTTCTATCGATTGTTGGGTAAAGGCTTGCGTCCCGCGTGCATTTTTCTGGTATGCCTGCACGAGTTTGTTCGCGGCGGCTTGCGCTTGAAATTGCCGGATCTCAGGGCTTTCAGTCTTTGTGGCGTAATGCGTAACGAGCCTGTCCATATCGTCGAGGAACAAGCTTAGAGCGAAACTGCCTCGGCACTCTGGGCGTTCGTAGCCCCATTGGGATGCGGTCATATTTGGTGTTGTATGTGAATACGCCATTGGCTGTCGGCTGTCAGGATAGACGATTAGGGTCGGCGGTGCCTGATATGGTTACCATCGTAAATGTAAATATCAGTTTTGTCGGGCTTTTGAGCGCTCGGAGTCACCAGTGTAAAAGTACCGCCGTGAGCAGAAACCTTGATTTGATTTGAGCACGAGCCAAAGGTGGGGGAAACCTTGTAGCCTCCTTGATGAATGGTCACCCAGCGGTACGAAACTGGGCAGGCATTGTTACCCGAGCTAATTGACACCAGGGCTATGTAGGTTTTTGTTTTGGATATGGCAAATGCATAAGTGATGTTGAGCAGCCCTTCAATTTTTGGCTTTAAATCGATGCCATCGAGCGTCAGGTGCGATTCGTAAATGTAGCCGCTGGTTTTGATGTCCAGCGTTCCATACGGAGTGGGCAGACTCAGGCGCGATGGGGGCACGGGCCAGGTCGTCTCGGTGGCTTGCCCCGGGTGGAGGCACGCAAAGAAAATGACGCATGCACTAAATAATGGCCGGCTGAGAAAAAAAGTGTGGCGCATGTGGTCTATTCTGAAATATTGCGTCGATAATCGAGTGTTTTGTTACAGTGACGCCCCGAGTTATCCAAGAAAAAGATAACATCATTACATTTCATTTCGAGACTTTTTACAAGACGGATAAACAGACTAGTTCAAAATAACAACCCATGTTGGGTGAATATGGAGTCGTCTTGCGCAGATTAATACGTTGTGGCCATAAGATAAATCAGCAGGGCGAAGAGTAGCAAAAAATATACACCGATACCGATAGCCACACATTTGAAAGCGCTTTTAAGTTGCTGGGAGAGAGGTTGTGAATAGTCGTCGCCGCGGCCAATCCAATACCAGGAGCCCGCCATAGCTAGTAGGCTAATCAAGAATATTCCGGCTTTCATCGATTCATTTTAACCGCTTCCGCATCCTGAGTGGAGAAACAAGACTAGCTACGCCGCAAGTCGGACCCATGACCATGTGAGTCATTTCAACGACGCGTATTCCCGCCAGAGGTAATGGAGAGTTCGTTATTTGTTCGGAAGGCATGGAGGGCTAAGTCGGAGCTGATTGAATGGATAGCTTATTCCATTTCTAAATTAAGTGTGTGTCAGCTCCGCGTGGGCATGCTGAAGAGTTTGGCAGCCACAAGGGCTGCCGCTGCAGCGCTTTCAATTAATAGGTGTGCGGTTAAATGAAAGCAGAATTTCTTCCATAGCCTGCGCGGCCCGTTCGTGTTGGACCATGGAATTTTGCGCGATTTCGATGGCCGTTTCCAGTGCCGCGCGGGTAGGAGCGCGCTGCGACTCCGGTAGATCCGTGACCTGTGCCGAGAGCTCCGAGGCGAACTCCTCAACTAGGCCAGTGAGATCGGCAAAAGCGATCTGTTTCGCTTCGTATTGCACGGCAAGCTTACGGGCATAGGCTACATATTTGTCAACAATATCATTCATTATTTTCTCCTGATAGGGTTCGTGCGAACTCAGTGGCGGCTGATGCTGCGTGGTTCTGGGCGGTCGGTGACGAGCGGTTCTGAGTGACTGCCTGTCAGATGACGCCTGGATTGGTCTGTCGCGCCGACGTTATGTTGCTTGCATCGGGAGGTTGCAATTGAGACGTTGGTCTTGCTCCGAAAGAACAACTTCAGTGTAGGCGAAATTTTTTCTTTTTTTATATAAAAAATTTGTCTATGTTTATGGCATCGTTTCTACTATTTGCGTTGAATAAATATGGCTCCAACCATGTTTTTGACAGTTCAAGCGTAGCAAACAAGTCCCAGCAGGATTGTGACAATTTGAATAAGGTTTATGCCTGATGTGATGACCCCGGAGGGGTCCTTGCCAAAAAGGGTGGGGCGCGCAAAGCTTAGCTTTTTTTCAGCCCGAAATAGGCGCGTTCCAAGGCCGCATCGGCATGCAAGGCCTGTACAGTGCCTTCAAAGCCGATTCGCCCTCCTTCAAGCGTATAGACGCGGTCGGCCAAGTCCAGGAAGCGGATGTTTTGTTCCGCAATCAAAAGGGCCAAACCGGAGTCGCGAAATTGGCCCAGGACGTTGATAACTTCCCTGACGAAAAGGGGCGACAGACCGGCGGAAGGCTCGTCCATGACCAAAAGCCTGGGCTTCCCCGCCAGCGCCTTGGCGACCCCCAGAATTTTGCGTTGGCCGCCAGACAGGCTACCACCCAATGCTCGGCGCTTTTGTGCCAAAGTAGGGAAACGCGCGTAAAGATCGTCGATATGCCGCTTGAATTCGGCCGCCGATAGAAATTGGCCACCGATACGCAAATTATCCTCGACGCTCAAACCCGGAAAACAGCCTATCTCGGACATATAGGCAATACCGGCGCGAACTCGTTTATCCGTACGGTCGTGAGCAATGTTTCGGCCTTCAAAACTGATCTCTCCTTTCCAGCTTTGGATCAACCCCATAATCGTTTTGATCAAGGTGGTTTTACCTGCGCCATTAGGGCCCATCAGTACTACCGTTTCTTTGGCGCGCACAGTCAGGCCTGCGTCCCATAGCGCCTGTACGCCACCATAGCCTGCGTCCAGGCCGGACGCGGTGAGCAGATCAGTGCTCATCGGGTGCTCCTAAAAACACTTCGACCACTTGAGCATCCTGGACGGCCTGCGACAGAGGGCCCGAGAAGATGTCTTTGCCCACGCTGAGCACGATGAGGCGATCGGTAACCTGGTCGACGAAATCCATCAGGTGCTCCACCACCAGCAAGGCCATTCCCGAACGGGCCAGTTCGCGCAAGCGTTGGGCGACGTGCGTGAGCTCGTTGGGATTCAAGCCAGCACCCAGTTCGTCGACACATAGCAGCGCCGGCTTGGTAGCCAGGGCACGGGCCAGGTCAAGCATTTTTTGTTGGGCGCTCGTCAGTTCGCTTGCCAGACGATGGTTCAACAGATCTAGTTCGAGAAATTCCAGCAGTCGCTTGATTTCAGCAGCGTCCGAACCGCGTCGACCGTAGGCGACGGCGACTTCGATGTTTTCACGTACGGTGAGCGATTTGAAAGGTTTGGGAATCTGAAAGCTGCGATTGATCCCCATATGGGCCAGTCGGTGCGAGGGCAATCCACCAATTGAGCGCCCTTGATATTGAATGGTGCCGCCGTCCGGCTTGTACAGGCCGGTAATTAGGTTAATACAGGTTGTCTTGCCCGAGCCGTTAGGCCCAACAAGGCCTAAAACCTCGCCAGGACGAACGTCGAAACTGACACTTTGCAGTGCTTGGAAAGCGCCAAATCGTTTGGCCAGGTTCTTGACCGTGAGCAAAGGTGCGGCAGGAGTGGTCGAGCGTGGCGCCTCAGATGACATGGATGCCCCAGCGTCGCAGCAAAGAGGTCAGCCCATTGGGTAGAAATAATACCAGGGCCATAATCAGCAAACCGTAGATCAGTTGAAAATACTGCGGTGTTGAAATACCGATGACGTTATATAAGCCGTAGAGCAACAGCACACCGAGTATCGGTCCCGTCACTGTGGCGACTCCGCCGAACAAGGCGAAAACAATGGCGAAAATACTGAAGTCTGGGCTAAATACATTATCGGGATAAAACACCGACACAAACCACGCAAAGTTCGCGCCGATCAAGCCGGCGATCAGGGCTGATAGCAGCCACGCCGTCGTGCGTGCCCGTACCACATTGATACCTGCCATCGCTGCACTGATCGGGTCGTCCTTGATGGCTTGTAAAGCCAGTCCAAAACGCGAGTGACGCAGGTACAGCACGCAGCCCGTCGCAAATGCCATGACCGCAATGGCTACGGCGTAGCTGAAGGTGGGTTGGAAGATCCCCGACAGGGAGACGCCGTAGGGTCCCTTGGTAATGGATTCGAGTGCAGGATTGGACACGATTTCGGCTATCGCCAGCGCAGCCGCGAGATTGGCGATGGCGAAATACGGGCCTGATAGTCGCAGCATCGGAGTAAGCACCAGTCCGAACAGCACCGAAGCCGATGCGCCTGCCAGCATAGCCACCAAAGGCGGCGCATGCAGATGCATGACGGCGATGGCAAATCCGTAGGCTCCGGCGCCGAAGAATCCGACGTAGCCAAAAGGTAAGTAACCGGTGAAGCCATAAATAATGTTGACGCCTTGCGCCAGCGTTAAAAACACGATGAAATTGAACAGCAGAAGCTGATTGGAGTAGACGTAGGGCATCAGGGCTGCCGCGGCAACCAGCGGAACCAGAACCTGAAGTGAGTGTTGCAGCGCTTTAGACATACCGCAGCTTGCGCCCCAGTAGTCCACTGGGACGCACGAGGAGGATGGCGATTAGAAGCAGATAGGGCAGCAGGCCCGCCCACGAGCTGAAATAGGTTTGCATGAGCATCAGCGATACGCCGTAAATCAACCCGCCCAGTACAGTCCCTAGTGGGCTGCCTAGCGAGCCGACGATAATTACCGTAAACGACTGTATGGTCAAATTGACGCCGATGGCGGGGGTGACACTGCCCAGCATGAACGGGGCAAAGCAGCCAGCTACGGCGGCCAGGCCCAATCCGATGCCGAAAGCAAGCGCTGATATTCGGTCGACGTCGATCCCCGTGGCCAGGGCCTCATTTCGGTCAACCATTACGGCACGTGTCAGACGCCCAGCTCGCGTGTGATAGAGGTAGAGGAACAGCAGTATGACGGCAATGCCGCTGGCTATCGCGCTGATGACCCAGGCTGACGGGAAGGTTTCGCCCAGCAGCCGGACAGGATGGCCGCCCAATGCTCGACCCGGAATCGAACGTTCGCTTGGGCCAAACGCGATAGTCGTTAACGATTCAATGACCTGGGAGAGGCCGAAAAACAGAATAATCGACAGCATTTCCGGGTCAGACGAACGCAGCAGGCGAGGTACCAACAAGTAATATAAGGGAAAGCCAATAATCGCAAATGCGAACAGCGAGAGAACCGCCGCGGCCATTGGGCTGATAGCATAGGCACTGTAGCATCCCACGGCGGCCAAGGCCCCCAACATAACAAAATCGCCATGCGCCAAGTTGACGATGCGCATGACGCCAAAGACCAAGTTCAGACCTAGGCCGACCAGGCTGAAATAAAGGCCAAAAAGCAGGCCGGCTAATATCGAATATTCAAGCATATGTGGCGGCGGGCTCGTGTTCGACGGCGATGCGACGCACCGCGACGGGCATCGGACATACCCCTATTTCAGAATATGCTGAAAGAGGTATGTCCGACAAGGCCTTATTTAGACGGCGCAGGATAAATCGCTTTTCCTGTCGCTACGTCTGAAGGATACACAATTGTAAATTTCACGCTACCTTTGCCATCCGGAACCAATTGGCCAAGTGGGGTGATTTCGCCAACCTGTGCCCCGGTTTCATCCAGAGCAAACGTGCCATCTAAGGTTTTGAGTTTGCCTGACAGGCTGAACACTGCTTTGCGCAGTGCCAACTGATCCATGCTTTCAGTGGCCGCCAAGGCATTTTGTATGACCAAGCCTGTGGTGTAGCCTGCAACAGCGTTAAAGCCAAACGCCACTTTGCCGTCAGGATACGCCTTGTTCCAGGCATCGCGGAATTGTGGCAGCGACATACCCGATTCGGCGTGGTATTCAACTACCGACGAAGGCGTGTATGTGTAGACGTACTTCAGGCCGTCTACACCCACCGTCTTTTCCAGATGCTCAGTTTCCAGCCCGGGATAGATTGCAAACAGCCAATTGAAGTGGGTTCCTGAATCGTGCAAGTTGCGCAGAAACGCAATATCGTTGCCGGGATAACCCATTTCAATCACAGCGTCTGGCTTGGTTGCCTGGATGTTGTTGATCAGTACGGTGTAATTAGAGGTATTGGTGGGTACACCCTTGTCGTACACGAGTTCTATCGGTGCGCCCGATGCCTTGATGAAACCACGTACGGCATTGGCTTGCGTGCCGGTGAAGTCATTGGTGGCGTATAACAGCGCAACACGCTTGATGCCAAGTTTGGGCCCTTCGTGTATTAGAAAATCGGCCGCATATTTGGGCCATATGGTCGACACAGGGTCGGACATCAGCACTATATAGGGGTTGTCTTTCGTGAAGAAGGCGCTGCCTGTACCTGTTTGATCAAACAGCAACATCTTGTGTTCGCGAGCAATCGGCACCGCCAGCGCGGTCAATACGGAGCCGCTGTCGGCCACCAGCAGATCGACCTTGTCTTGCGTAACCAACTGGTTGTACAAAGTCGCTGCTGTAGCGGTATTGCTTTGGTCGTCGTAAGAAATGAGCTTGATGGGAATACGCTTGTTGTAGGGCTTGACCATCACCCCACCTTGCGCGTTTTCCTGGCTGATCCACAGTTTCAGACCTTGGTAAACCGGCATTGAAATTGCCGCAAAAGGCCCCGAAGACGCGTAGAGTGTGCCGAGTTTGATCTCGGACGGCGCTGTTGCGGCACTTGCCACGGCAGTAACGGTAAGCAACGACGCAGCCAATAAATGTGAAATAGCTTTGCGTAACATCATTAATGTCTCCTATTTTATTTCTGCACCTAACCGGGTATCCTATACCGGAACACTTACGTAGCTCTGAATAGCTATCGCGGCAGCCCTTGTGGCTGCGATCGCGGCTAGCTACAAACCACCATGGCATGCAGAATTTTCAACGGCACCCATAAGGGCTGCGGCTACCGATGCGTACATTAGTTTCTACAAAAATTAGTTTCTACAAAAATCGTGAGGCGAGCCGAATATGGAGACTGTATTTTCCAAAATTATTCGTGGTGAGATTCCATGTGCCCGGGTTTACGAAGATGAGTATGTGTACGCCTTCATGGATGCTGGCCAGGTCAATCCTGGACATGTGTTGGTGGCCAGCAAACAGCCTTACGAAACATGGATGGATGCCGACGAAGAGACCGTGGTGGCAATGGCGCGTGCGGCGCACAAAATAGCTCGTGCGGTCGCCGTCGCGTTCAAACCCGACGGCATGACGCTGTTACAGGCGAACAAGCCCGCGGGCTGGCAAACGGTGCCGCATTTACATTTACACGTATTACCGCGTTATGACGATGATGGTGTCGGGTTGATCTGGCCGCGCAAAGATCCAAGCCTGGGCATACTGCGTGAATACGCAGGGCGGATCAGGCTCGATTAACGGCTCGTAACGCGTTTTCATTAATTGATCAAGGCTCAACCACGGCATCAATGAAGGTTTTCCCTAGGGGAAAATAACTATATTTTTTTTCTGTGACGCTATATATTAAAAGGCACATCGTAACCAGATATAAAAAATGTCGTGGTAGACGGGTGAGTGCGCGCCGAAAGTGCGCCTATTGTAGGTAGGCTGACAAACATGTTTGCTTACCTAGTGCACTGTTCTTTTGCCGGCTACCAAAACCGACATCAAGCTCGACGAGCGATTTTGTTTACACACAAAGGAGATCAGTATGGAAGATACAAAAGAGGACATCAGCAGTCAAGAGAGCGGCATCGACCGTCGGACACTGCTGAAGATGGGGGCGGGGGTTGCAGGGGCCGCGCTGTTGCCCGCGGTGCCGGGCATGGCGCTAGCGGCCGATAAGTATCCGGCGCTGGGCAACTACCCCGCTGGGGTAAGTGGTGATTCGGTATTTGTGGGCCTGACGCTTGATTTGACCGGCCCGTACTCTGCCGAAGGCGCAGAAGAGCAAAAAGGCTATGAACTGGCCATTGAGCAGATCAACGAGGGTTCGCCTGAAATCAAAAAGATTTCACCTCTCACCAAGAAAGGCATCTTGGGTAAAACCGTGAAGTACGGCGTTATCGATGCTGAAACCAAACCCAATTCCGCCGTTCAGGCTGCTACGCGTTTCATTCATGACAACAAAGCCATGATGATCTCAGGCAGCGTGAGCAGTGCCGTCGCCATTGCGCTGCAAAAAGTCTGCAATCGCGAAAAAACCATTTACCTGGCGGCTATTAGTGGTTCCAATGAAACCACCGGGGTAGATTGCCAACGCTACGGATTCCGTCTTTGCTACTTTGCGTATACGGCCGCCAAGGCAATTTCGCCTGTATTGGCTAAATCCTTGGGGAAGAACCGCAAGGCGGTATATCTGGTTCCCGATTACACCTATGGGCATACCACTTACGATTCGATGAAAGAGTTCACCGAAAAAGAGGGCTGGAAAACAGTAGGCCAGCAGGTGCATCCGCTGGGCGCCAAAGACTACAGTTCGTACCTCATCAATATTGCCAATAGCGGCGCCGATACCTTGGTTGTAATCGATTACGGCGCTGATGCCGCCAACTCGATCAAGCAGGCCAAACAGTTTGGTATTCTCGATAAGATGTCCTTGGTCGTTCCTTACATGGCACCGTTCTTGGGCGAAGAGCTCGGGCCGGACATTATCGAAGGCGTGTACGGCGCAACCGGCTTCTGGTGGACGTTGCAAGATAAATACCCAATCGCCAAAGATTTTGTTACGGCATTCGAGAAAAAATTCAACGCCAAACCCCACGACTCGGCCTATATCGCCTATCTCAATACCGCTTTATGGGCAGACGCCATCGAACGGGCGGGCACATTCTATGCTCCTGAGGTTATCAAGGCTTACGAAAAAGGCCAGAAGCGCGAAGGGCCCGTGGGTGAAGTGTGGTTCCGTGGCGAAGACCATCAGGGCGTGGTTAATTTCCCCATTGTGCGCGGTAAGAAAAAGGCCGACATGAAAGACAAGACCGACTTGTTCGAGATTGTCTCTGTGGTCGACGGGGCAAGTGTCCTGCCGCCGGTGGGTCATTTTGGGTGCAAGCTAGGCTCGTACGTTTAAGGCTATTTATATAAATAGTTAGTGCGGCGTACATATAAGAAGTGGGGGGGTCAATGCCTAGCATGTCGTTGTTTTTATCGCAGCTATTTAATGGGCTTGCAACGGGCCTGTTGCTGGCTTTAATCAGTACGGGCCTGACAATTATTTACGGCACGCTAGGTGTTGTTAACTTTGCGCATGGAGCTCTGTTTGTAGTCGGAGCTTATGCGGGCTTTGCCACCTATAGCGTCACAGGTTCGTTTGTGATCGCCATAGGTGTAGGCGCACTGGCGGCGCTCGTGGTCGGTTTGATCATGGAGCGCGGCTTGGTGCGCCTGTTTTACGGGCGCCCGCCCGAAGATCAGATTCTGGTTACCTTCGGCATAGGCATTGTCTTAGTCGAGATTGTTCGCGGCATTTTCGGCGGTGTAAGCCTGTCGGTGCCGACCCCTACCTGGGGTCAGGGCGTTGTGCATATCGGCTCCCTTATTTATCCCTTGTACAGGCTTGAAGCGCTGGCCATTTCCGCAGGCACCTTATTGGTGCTTTATTTTGTGCTGTATCGAACCAGCCTGGGTTTGATCGTACGCGCCGGAATCGAAGATTCACTCATGGTCAATATTCTTGGTATTAATGTCAAGCGTATTTTCCTGCTGGTTTTTGGTATCGGAGCCATGGCTGCGGGCTATGCCGGTGTGATTGACGCGCCTATTGTCACGTTGGCTCCCGATATGGGCTTTCGGGTTCTTGTTGATTCGTTTGTGGTGGTGGTCATCGGTGGCGTGGGGTCTTTCCCTGGTGCCATTATCGGGGGCATTATTGCCGGCGAAATTCTTAGTCTTACCTCTATGTTTGATCCTGCTTATTCCGATGTTATGTTGTTTGTTGCGATGGCGCTTGTCCTGATATTCCGCCCTCAAGGCATTATGGGACAGGAGGGCCGAGAATGATTTTGCACTATCGACCAGGAGAATTATTGCGTCGGCAGATCCCCGAACTGGTGGTTGGAATCTGTCTGATCATCGCCCCATTTGTATTGCCCTCTATTGGCATCGGCGCCGATCTTTTAACCCGCATTCTTATCTGGGGCTTGTTCGGTCTGGGCTTCGATCTGCTGTTCGGCTATACCGGTTTGTTGTCATTTGGCCAGGCCGCCTTTTATGGCACAGGCGGATTTGTTACCGCCTATCTGCTGACCGGCGGTGCGGTGCCCATATTACTGGCCTTGCTAATCGGTACGGTGGCGGCCACTCTCACCGGTGTGGTAATTGGCTACCTGACACTTCGGCGCACGGGCATCTATTTCGCTATGAGTACGCTCGCGTTTGGCGAAATGTTTTTCTTTCTTGAAAATTCATCGTTCAAAAGCTATACGGGTGGTGAAAACGGTATTGCCGGCGTGCCTCCTCCCGTCATCAATCTGGGCTTCACCACGTTGCATATATCCAGTGGCTGGCCTATGTATTGCTTTGTGGCCGTGTTCTTTTACGTGGGCTATATCATTGCGCGTCGCATTGTCCGCTCGCCATTTGGTGCTGTGCTTAAGGCCATACGTGGTAATCCCAAGCGCACAACTGCCTTGGGCCACTCAATTGGCTCCTACAAGCTCAGTGTTTTCGTCATCGCTGCTGCTTATGGAGGGTTAGCGGGTGGTTTGCTGGGCATTTTCCAGGCGTATATGCCGCCCGACGCCTTCGCTCTGGATACGTCGGCGCAATTGGTGATTCAGACTGTCATGGGCGGGGCTGGAACCTTGCTCGGGCCTTTGCTAGGTGCGACGATCTGGCTATATCTGTATCAGGGTTTGCAGAATATTGCCGGCATAGGTGCGTATTGGAAATTAATTCTTGGCGTAATTTTTGTCATACTGGTGACGGTATTTCGCCACGGGGTGGCTGGGGCGCTTATAGCCGGCGCCAAACGCTGGTTCACAGCCAAGCGCGAAGCTTATTCTCCGGATGATTCTGTACGTACACCACTTAGCATCGTTGCCGCCAAGCCCGTGGGTGCCAACATGGCGGTGCTGGAAGCACGCGGTATCAGCAAACAGTATGGTGGCCTGGCTGCAGTTAATGATGTTTCGTTTTCACTGGCTGAAGGCGAGCTGCATGGTGTGATTGGCCCTAATGGCGCTGGGAAGTCCACTTTTTTCAGTATGTTGGCGGGTGAGCTGCAGACCACGACTGGGCAGGTTTACTTGCGTGGCGACGAAATTACCGGGATAGGCGTCACAGCGGTGTGCCAGTTAGGCATGAGCAAAAGCTATCAGATCAATCAGTTGTTTGATGCTTTGACGGTTCGTCAGAACACCATAATTCCAGTGTTGGCGCGGCGGCGTGGGCGCTTCAAGCCCGACATGTTGCGAGGTTTGCACCGCGTCGAAGGGCTCACTGAGCAGGTTGACGCCGCCATCGAGCTGGTTGGCCTGTCGCATCGTGCCGATTCTCTGGTGTCTGAGCTGCCTTATGGCGAGAAGCGGCGCCTTGAAATTGGCCTGGCGCTAGCCACAGGTGCCAACGTGTTGTTGTTTGATGAGCCGCTGGCGGGCTTGGGGCCCGAAGAGCGTGTACATGTGGTGGCGTTGCTTAAATCCATACGCAAGGGTCGTAGCATGGTGATCGTCGAACACGATATGGACGCGATGTTTGAACTGGCCGAACGTATCACTGTGCTTTATGAAGGCCGTAAGCTGGCGGAAGGCACTACTGATGAAATTCGGGCCAATTCCGCTGTACAGGCAGCGTATCTCGGAGGGATGGACGAGCATGAGTCTGCTTGAAGTCGAAAAAATAAATAGTTATTACGGAGATTCTCATATTCTCTTTGACGTGTCCCTGCGCGTCGAAGAGAAAGAGGTGGTCGCCTTGTTGGGGCGCAACGGTGCAGGCAAAAGCACCACGCTCAAGTCTTTGATGGGGGTCATTAAGCCCAAGAGCGGCGTTATTCGCCATAAAGGCGTCGAGGTGCAGCATATGCTGCCCCACGAGCTAGCAGCACGCGGCATACAGCTTGTGCCTGAAGAGCGGCGCGTATTCGGCTCCATCAGCGTGCACGAGAATCTGCAACTGGCGGCGATGTCGGCCAAAGATCCTATGTCGCTCGAGGCCATTTACGAAACGTTTCCGCGGCTCGCCGAGCGGCGCAAGCATCGCGGCAAGGAACTATCGGGCGGCGAGCAGCAGATGGTCGCCATTGCCAGGGCCATGATACGCAACGCTGGTCTTATTTTGCTTGATGAGCCTTTCGAAGGGCTGGCTCCGCTTATCGTGCGCGATCTAATGCTGGTGTGTCGCAAATTGGCCGCCGATGGACATACGATTGTGATCGTCGAACAAAACGTGCGTGCTGCCTTGTCGTTCGCGCACCGATGCTACATTATTAATAATGGGCATATGGTTTACGAAGGCAGCCCCGAGCAGCTCCAGCATGAAAACAGTGTTATTGAAAAGTACTTGGGCGTAAAAGTCTAGATGGCGCGAGCATCGGGGCCAACTCGTTACGACGTTTCTAATGGTTGGGTCTGCGCTTTGGGTGCTCCTGCGGCGTAGATGGCAAGAATATCGCACACGGCGCTATTGGCGGGAGTGGGTATGTTTTTTTCGCGACCCAACTGCACCACGCCGCCGCTTAGCCAATTCACTTCAAGAGGGCTGCCGCTTTTAAGATCGTGATGCATGGATGAGTCCATGTTGCCAGGCAAGGTATTGGCAAAAGCAAGGCGATCCTCGGCGAAATTTTCCGGCAAGGCAACGCCATGAGCACGACCCACCGCTACAACCTCTCGCATCAGTTGCAACATGAAGCTGCGGCTTTGCACGTTTCCAAGAATTGGGCCAAGCGGCGCCCGCATCGATGTGGTCGTCGCCGATAGCCCCACCAGCAAGACGTATTTTTCCCATATAGATCGGCGTACGTCTTGGCTGAGCTCGGACGTGATTCCTGCATGCAGTAACGCTTTGTGCAGAAATTCAGTGCGTGTCGATTTCTGGCCGCTATATTCGCCCAGCACAATACGCTGCATTGTGCCTATCTGGTGAATGGTGCCCGGTTTTGAAATATAGGCACCCACATAGGCGACACCGCCCACTATGGCCTCCGTGCCGTATGCGCTACGCAAAATGTCGTCTTTGATAACGCCGTTTTGCAGCGACAATATTCCGGTGTCTGGTCCCACCAGTGGTTTGATCAATTGTGTAGCGGTTTCGGTGTCCCATAGCTTTACCGAGAGGATCACGAGATCGACCTGGCCTAATGTTGCCGGGTTGTCTGTTGCCTGGACCTTGGGCAAGCAGATCTCGGGTTCCGTTTCGTTTTCGATCCTCAGGCCGTGCTCGCGCATTGCGGCCAAATGTGCGCCGCGGGCAATAAAACTGACATCAAAGCCAGCCAGTGCAAGTTTTCCGCCGAAAAAACCGCCAACTCCACCTGATCCCATCATCGCTATTTTCACGATCTATCCTTTACCTGAATTTTCAATATTTCTACGGGAGTTGAGCAGCCTGTAGAACAAAGAGGCACTGTCGGCCCGGTGTGCTGCATATTACACTCCCTGGAACTGGACTGAATACGTTAAAGGACTCAGGTCCGCAAAAGCTAATTGAATTTGGTTGGTTGGGCGTGGTGCTGACTGCACCATCGTTGCATTCTGATTTTCAGTGGAAGCCCCAGGCCGGCCCAAGAAGGTACACGCGCCGCAAGCTTAGGCCGTTTTAACCATTGACGCCTAGGCAAAGAAGCCTAGAATTTAGGCTAGATGAAGTATGGTGTCAGAAGGAGGCCGCTATGGAAAGCCCTATTGGTGAGCCGGAAGTCATCCGGCTTGGTCAGTTGGAAATCCGCTATTTGCTTGATGGCTGTTCGGCCGCTAGCGACAGCCGTTTGGGTTCGTTCGAATTGACCGTGCCGCCCAGCGCAAATGTGCCACCGCCGCACAGCCATGCAGATAACGATGAATACGTCTATGTACTAGACGGAACGTTGCGTTATTCAGTTAATGAAACTGTGCGAGATTTAGGGCCCGGAGATTCGATGTTCACACCGCGCGGCGCGGTGCATGCATTCAGCAATCCAAATAGTGAAACCGTTCGCGCGTTGATCATGCAAGCGCCAGATATTGGTCCACAATACTTTCGCGATATCAGGACGATAATCGATGCGGGCGGCCCACCCAATAAGGCAAAAATGCTCGAAGTCATGACGCTCTACGGGCTTACGCCATCGACGTGAGGCTCGGCCGGTACACTTTTGGTGAGCAGATAAAGGAGATGTAAATTGCAGATATTCTTGCGGATTGCGGTATTTGCTCTGTTGGCGGGTCAGGGGGTTGCAAGCTGGGCGCAGGACGATGCGCTTCTTATGCGGGGCAAATATCTGATGGAAGGCGTGGTGGCTTGCGCCAATTGCCATATTGCACGAGACGACAAAGGCCATCCGTTGTTCAGTAAAGGCCTGTCGGGGGGCATGCTGTTCGACGACACCGCATTCAAGGCGTACGCCCCAAATATCACTCCAGATCCTCAAACAGGGATAGGTAACTGGACCGATGTACAACTTGCCAGGGCTATTCGCGAAGGTATACGGCCCGATGGAACGCTGATTGGGCCACCCATGCCGGTTCCATTTTATCGAAACCTGTCCGATGCAGACCTTGCTGCCATTATTGCCTACCTGAGAGCCCAGCCTGTCATAAAAAATAGCGTACCAAAGTCGACTTATTTCATACCGTTACCAGCCAATTACGGCCCTCCTGTTGGGCACGTTGAATTGCCGGCGATGACGAATACCCTGAAGTATGGTGAGTATCTCGCTAATATCGGACACTGCATGGACTGTCACACGCCACGTAATAACAAAGGCATGCTGGTTACAGCACGTCTGGGGGCGGGCGGCCAATTAATCAAATGGCCAGCGGGTGGCGAGGCCGTTACGCCCAACCTGACCCCCGATGAAAGCGGCCTTAAGAGCTGGAGTGACGCGCAGATTGCACACGCCATCCGCGATGGTGTAGATAAAGATGGCGTCCACCTTAAACGCATCATGGCGTTTGACTGGTACCGGAACATTAATGACTCAGATATGAATGCATTGATTGCCTATCTTCGATCGTTAAAGCCTGAACCGTTTTTGTACAGGGGTAAGTAAATATCCCAGCTATCGCATTGTGTTTTGCCCGTCCGATCTACGCTCCACTCCAAATAGGATTACTGATCTTGTCGGGCAAATTCAGTGAGGTGAGCTTTTGTGGCGGTGGCAGGCATGCTGGCACGTTCCTAATTTTCTTTATTTGCTCAGAAAGTTATAAAAAGCATTTTAATTTCATGAGTTACAGGCTATTTGGGTGCTGGTTTACCTGCTCGGTGTGCACACGCCGAGCGGTTTTGATTACGAAATTCCTTGCTTCGGCCCAGGTGCAAGCAACGCTATTTACCCCAAGGCGGCGGGAGGCTCATCCAGATTCAGCAATCGAAATTGGGTTGGGGATTCTTCGAAGGCATTTGTCCTTCGCAACTGAGCAAGAACCTTATCCAGGCGGACATAATCAAACTGAACGCACCAGGCGGCCATTTTGGAGATAGCCCGAATGAGCGGCTCTGTTTCTTTTCCCCGAGTGAGGGCACGCAGGCAATCGACGAATTGTGGGTGAAAGAGCGTCGGTATAATGACCCGGGAGCGCCCAACTCGTGACAGCTCTGCATTCATGACCAGCCGCGATATCCGACCATTGCCATCTTCAAACGGGTGTACCTCTGCAATCAAAAAGAGGTAATAGATGGCGCGCGCCAGGCCCTCGGGTACGCTTGGTGCCAGTCGTGAGCCTTCTATCAAGGTTCCGCGCACATCCGACGGCTGCACAAATTCTGTCGTTCCGGCGTAATTCAACGCAAGTTTCAACTGCCCTGGATTAGCCTCGGGGCGCCGGGCCAACATCTGCGCGTGCCATGCGCTTAGCACTTCGACGAAATCCTCACCCACTGGCGGCACTGCCCCACGCGTTTCGGTACGGTTGGCTAGCTCAAATACACCCAGAATGTCGTGAGAGTCCTTGGGGCGCTGTGCCACAATCTTGTTACGCAAAACAATATCTTCCGCTTCCTCAAGAGAAAACTTGGTACCTTCTACGTAGTTCGAAAAGTAGGACTCGAGAAACGCAAAATGGATGCGCGCATCGCCCTGAGCGGCAACCTCGGCGATATCGGGAAGCACGGCCACTCGTAGTGCTGTGGCCAGCACGTCGAACAGCGCTAGGCGCTCGGTGTCGATGGGCGTGCCTCGGGCAATGTTAAGTCCGGCTGGCGTCTTCAGTGCGCCTTTAGAATGAGTTTTCAACAGCGCGCCAATCATTCCATTGATAGACTCAAAGCTTTTTTCTGCTTCCATCTGTGTCGCAAGCTCACGCATTTGGTCTCGAATTCGATTAAGTCCGGCTTCCTTGTTCACGTTAAGCATTGCGATGAGTCGTTCTTCCACTGCTTGTGCAGTGGCCCGTGTCGCCCTGGAGCCTCGGCTCATGTTTTCCAGCAAGGCTCGTTCGGGTGAGGACCAATACAGGTCCAGAGCGCCCAAGCGAAAGTCGCCCGCAAGCGGCGGTGGTCCTTTTGTGAGGAGCAGTGTCAAACCCGGGTACCCAATGCGTCGATTAAAGCGGGTGGGATGGGAGATGACAACTTCGTTGGACGGTGTAATGCCGCTCACAAACGCGCTTAGGTGCGAAACGACCCCACCAGGCACGGCATGCGCGGCCAGCTTTTGCCAGTTGCGCCGGATACGACCGATGATTTCCTCTTCAGGGCCTGCCTCAACGTAGACCCCGGCAGCGATGCGAAGCAGATCCCCGTTTTTTGCGCGTCGCTGAAGCTGACGATCCGTGACGGCATCCCCGGTTGCGAACGAGATTTCGTCCTGTTGTCGTTTTTTCGCTTTTGAAGGTAGCATAACCATGAGAAATGACGTTTTTGGACTTTTATTATATCGTTATTGTCGTTTTTCAGCTAATTTTTAATCAAAAGTTTGTGTCGTTTTCCAGCTAACAGGAAGTGCTAGCCAGAGCTTCATGTCGTTTTCCAACTAAATTTAAGATTGTTTTGACGTAAATTAGCTTGTGTATTTTCGAGTAGCCTAGTGTGTGCGTATCTTGATTGAGACGCGCTCCGCCGGGTCTGAGAAAGTGGCTAGGCGTGGTACTTGGCTAGAAAAACGTTTACCGTCAAAGTACTGTGGAATGACGGTTTACCCAAAATTACCGAAAGCAGGTAATTCACGATAGATTACCGGCTTTCGGTAATTTCCTGTAATTTGAATGTGTGCTTAGGATGCCTCTTGCGAGCTCTCCAACCATTCGGTGATGCGTGCCAACAGTTTGATGTTCCCCAGACCCTCTGCCGGGTCGCAGGCGAGT
>JBDTLC010000163.1:0-4266 GCA_039935015.1 Paralcaligenes sp.
GCTAAAGCAAGGCCTTACGGCTTAGCGCGTATCATCCGAATGGATTTCCAACGCCTCCAGGAAGCGCGCCACCATATTGTAGGTGGCGATGGCGGCAGTGAGCTCGACCAGCCGTCTGGTGTCGAAATGCGACTTGACCGTGGCGAAGACTTCTTTGGGTACGTGTACATGGCGTGTCATGGCGTCGGTATAGGCCAGCACGGCGCGTTCCTGTTCGCTGAAAACCGCAGATGTTTCCCACTGATCGAGCGCATCAAGCTGCTCTGGCGTCATGCCTTCTTTAAGCGCAATGGGAGCATGCTGGTCGGCTTCGTAGGGTGCGCCGTTCAGTATTGCAATACGCATGATGACCATTTCACGCAGCTTGCCCGGCAACGTGCTGCGTTGCCGGATCCCTGTCAGGTGGCTGAGCCAGCCACGCGCCACTTCGGGGCTGTGCAGCAGCATTTGATACAGATGCAAGACGCTTCCGCGCTCAGCCACGATTTGCTCGACGAGCGGCCTGACATCGGGGTGATTAAGATCGGCGTACGGGAGGCGTGCCATGGTTGTCCTTTCAGAGTGGGGTCGATGATCAGGTGTTATGTTGGTAGCGTTTGACGACTAAAGACACCGAATAGCAGATAATAAAATACACCGCGCCGACAAAGAACAGGGCTTCAACCACGGCGCCGTTGCGTTCGCCTATACCGTAGGCTTGTCCGAAAAAATCGGCCAGAGCAATCACGTAGACGAGTGACGTGTCCTGGAACAAGATGATGCCCTGAGTCAGGAAAAGTGGCAACATATTGCGAAAGGCTTGCGGCAAAATAATCAGACGCATGGATTGAGAATAGGTCATGCCCAAGGCGAAAGCGGCGTGTTGCTGGCTGCTGGAAATGCTTTGAATTCCGGCACGGATAATTTCAGAATAGTAGGCCGCTTCATATAACGCGAATGCGACCAGAGCAGACACCAGGCGCATATCGGTGGCGCTCGACAGTCCAAATAGCGACTGCAGAAAGTCTGGCACGATCAGGAAGAACCACAGCAGCACCATGACCAGCGGCACCAGGCGAAACACCGTGACATAAGCGGCCGCGAGCACATTCAACGTTTTGTAGGACGACAAGCGCATCAGTGCGATCAGCGTGCCCCAGACGATGCCTGCCACCATCGCCGTAAAGGTAATTTGCAGCGATACGCCCATGCCACGACCCAATAGGTTGAACGCGCTTTGGCTTAGCCAGCTGAAATCGAATCCGTAAATCATGGCTATTTCCTGAACGACAGACCGGGGATATAGCAAAGCCGCTCTATCCTCCACATGATCACCATGACGCACAGGCTTATCAAGGCATAGAGCAACGTGACAGCGATAAAAGATTCGTAAGAGTGCGCCGTGTAGTCGACCAGTTGGCGCCCCTGAGCCGCGAGTTCCATGAGCCCTATAGTCGAGGCGATCGCCGAGTTTTTGAATATGTTCAGAAATTCGGACGTAATGGGCGGCAGCACGATACGAAACGACACGGGCAACAGCACGTATCGGTACGTCTGGAGCAGCGTTAGCCCATTGGCGAGGCCTGCGTTTCTCTGGCCGCGGGGCAATGCGTTGATGCCTGAGCGCACTTGCTCGCACACCCGTGCCGCGGTGAAAAAGCCCAGACAGATTGTGGCCGCCAGAAACTGCTGGATAAAGGGTGGCAGTTGTTTGAATTGCTCACCATAAGGCATCAGTTCAGGCACCGCGAAATACCAGATAAAAAACTGTACCAGCAGCGGCACATTGCGAAACAGTTCAACGTAGGCGGTGCCGATGGCGCGGCACGCGCGATACGGGAGGGTACGCATGACGCCCAGCGACGTGCCCACGGCCAGTGCAATTAACCATGCTGACAGTCCGAGCATCAGCGTGACTTCAAAGCCCGACAGCATCCAGTCCAGATAGGTCTGGTTTTTGGAGGCGTGCTGTAGAAAGACGCTCCAGTCCCATTTGTATGACATAGTGTGCTCGCAATATGCACCAAGCGGCGCCAAAACCTGGCGCCGTTTGGTGGGCCACCATACTTTTAATTGATAGCCAGATCGTTAGGTTCCGCGTACGCCTTTTTAACCAGGTCGCTCATGGGCATGTGGAAATTGCTGCCTTTGGGTGGTACCGGGTTCATGAACCATTTGTCGTAGAGCTTGGCCATTTCGCCACTTTTCATCATATCGGTAATGACACCATCGACCACCTGTTTAAAGACGGGATCGCCCTTTTTGATGAAAAAGCCGTAGGGCTCCACCGATTGCGATGTGCCAACAATTTCCCAGTCATTGGGGTTGCGCGCCAGCGTGCGTGCGCCCGACAGTAACACGTCGTCCATCATGAAAGCGGAAACACGACCGGATTGCAATATCAGAAACGCTTCGGCATATTCCTTGGCGCTTTGTATGGTGATGTTAGCGTTTTGCTCATCATTCATTTTGCGCAGGATCTTCTCTGACGTCGTACCTGCCAGCGTCACGACTGATTTGCCTTGAATGTCCTTGAAGTCTTTGATGCCGCTTTTCTTGTTGACCAGCAGACGAGTGCCGGCGACGAAATAAGTATCGGCAAAGGTGACCTGTTCTTGGCGGGCTTTCAGGTTGGTGGCCACCCCGCAGGCTAAGTCGACCGTACCGTTTTGAACCAAAGTAAGCCTATTTTGAGGAGTGAGCGGCATTAATCGGACGGGTAGATCGGGTTTCTGAACGTCCGTTTTAATTTTGGCAATGATCTGATTGCAGATGTCCTGCGCAAAGCCTATGGGTTTCTGGTTTTCGTCGTAGTAAGAAAATGGAATTGACGACGTTCTATGGCCGATGACCAACACATTGTTGGTTTTGATCTTGGTCAGCGTAGGGCTTTTGCTGACGTCTACGGCAGCCTGTGAGGCCATCGTAAACGAGAGCAGGCCCAACGTGGCCCCGAATACGGCGGTCTTGATCGATAGTGACTTTTGTTTCATTGTCTGTCTCCTGTTATTGCTGAAAATATGAATGCGGCCCTTCCCGGAACTGTCGGCCCTGGCCTTATTTGGCGGGCACGATGTCTTGCACGGTCTGTACAAAGCGGTTGACGATTTCGCTGATGTTGGTTGAGGTGCAAATAAAAGGTGGTGCCAGCAGTACGTGATCCCCACGAGTGCCATCGATGGTGCCGCCTGATGGGTACATCATCAGACTGTTATGCATGGCCTGGGCTTTTAACCGGCTGTTGATTTTCAACGCGGGATCGAAGGGTGCTTTGGTATTTTTGTCTTGCACAAACTCGATCCCCGTGAATAGGCCCCGGCCGCGAATGTCGCCAATATGGGGGTGACTGCCCAGTGCACTGCGCAGCTCCGTACGCAGTTGCTCGCCACGCGCCAAGACGTTTTTCAGCAAAGAATCTTTCTCGATGACGCGTTGCACGGCTAATGCGGCGGCACAGGCTGTTGCATGACCCATATAGGTGTGTCCGTGCTGGAAAAAACCGCTGCCGCCGATGATGGCGTCGTAAATCTGGTCGCTGGCGATCATTGCGCCGATTGGTTGGTAGCCAGCGCCCAAACCTTTTGCAATGGTAATAATATCGGGTACGACCTGATCCTCGGCGCAAGCAAAGAGGTGGCCGGTGCGACCCATGCCGGACATGATTTCGTCCAGAATCAGCAGAACACCATGACGGTCACACACTTGCCGGATACGCTGCAAATAGGTTTTGACCGGGGGTACTGCACCGGCCGTGGCGCCCACCACCGTTTCGGCCACAAACGCGGCGACGTTTTCGGCGCCGAGCTCAAGAATTTTTTGCTCAAGTTCGTCGGCCAGGCGCGTGGCGTATTGTTCTTCGCTTTCGTGCGCCAGTTGGTCGCGGTAAGCGTAGCACGGCGACACATGGTGGGCGGGAACCAGCAAGGGCAAGAATGGCTTGCGTCGTGTGGCATTGCCGCCAATAGCAAGGGCCCCCAGCGTATTGCCATGGTAGCTTTGGCGTCGCGCAATAAAATATTTGCGCGATGCCTGCCCGATCTCCACGAAATATTGGCGTGCGAGTTTGAGTGCGGCTTCAACCGCCTCGGAGCCGCCCGATAGGAAATAAATGTGGTTTAGCTGCCCGGGCGCGCGCTGTTGCAGAAAATCCGCCAGATCTTCGGTTACTTGCGTGGTGAAAAACGAGGAATGGACATAAGCAATTTGGTCGAGCTGCTTTTTGATAGCTTCGATAATGGCCGGATGGCCGTGGCCCAAGCACGATACCGCAGCGCCGCCCGATGCGTC
>JBDTLC010000164.1:0-25337 GCA_039935015.1 Paralcaligenes sp.
GGGCAACTGGCCCATTCTGGTCTGGACTGCCCTATTCCTGTTATGGGGATGGACCCTGCGCAAAAGCACCCCTGGCAAACAGCAGATATAGCAGGGCACTTGCCGCGCACCCGCATTGTAACGGCCCCTTTTATTGCCGCATCGCCAATAGTAGCGGCACCCCTTGTTGTAACGGACCCTCCTATTGCGGCATCGCCCGCAGTAGCGGCACCCCTTGTGGGTGCCACACCCCTTCCTCAAAAAAGCCACTGCCCTGAAATTAAAAGTATCTGAACCGCCATTATTTGTTTAACATAAGCGCAGTTTCAATACGTAACTCGGGACACTGACACGCATGCAGGTCCTTACCGCCACTACCCTACGCAAAAATACGTTATTTGCCGACTGCACGCCAATTGAACTGGCGCGTCTGATGGCGGGCACGGTTCAATGCGAAATTCCCGCCGGCTCAGAAATTTTTCAGGCAGGAACTCTGGCTTCTTACTACTACTGGATACTATCGGGCAACGTCACACTTACTGCCGAGCACGACACTTGGCACAAAGGCGAGGATGAGGCCTTTGGCGCCGAGGCCTTCGCCGACCATGCGCGATACCTGCGGACAGCGCGAGCCACGACCCCGCTCGTTGCGCTACGCATCACAAGGACGGCGCTCAAAGCGCTATCCGCGCAGCATCCCACCATGCAAACCGCAGCGCTGGTCAATCTGGCAGCACAAATGGGTAAAGTGACGGTGCAGGAACACCCGATCTTCGAGATCGAACACAGCACCCAAATGCCCATGAAGCAACGCATCGGCTGGATCGCCACAATGCTACTGCCGCCGCTGACTTATCTTGCATCCACGCATAACGGTCTGGCGCAACATAGCGCCATCTACCTGGCTCTCCTCACCATGACGGCCGTCATGTGGCTGTTCGCGGTCGTTGATGAATTTGTGCCCCCATTGATCGCCCTCGTGGCCATGCTGTTCATCAATCTGGTGCCTGCCCAAATCGCCTTGGCGGGGTTTTACTCGCCGGCTTTCCTATTGTTGATGGGCGTGTACGCCATATCGGCGGTGATGCTCAGTTCAGGCCTGGTCTACCGATTCATGTTGTGGCTGTTGCTCAATGTGCCAGACCGACCGTTCTGGCATCGCGCCGCATTGACTTTCTTTGGCATGCTGCTGTCGATCATGGTGCCTTCAGACAGCGCCCGACTGGCGCTGCTGCTGCCGCTCTATAACGAAATGGACAACAACATCGAAGCGCCGGCACAGACCAGCGAAGCCACCGCTTTGATGATCGCCACCTTTATGGGTGCCACGCTTTTCGCGCCGTTACTGCTCACCAGCAAGTCGGCCCATCTGGCCGCCTACACCATGCTGCCCACTCAAGTGCAGTTGCAATTTCAAGGCTCGCACTGGCTAGTCGCTGCGGCCGTCGTAGCTATTGGTCTACTGGTCAGCCACTTGCTGGCGATGCGTTTTTTATATTCATCGCGCGGAGAAACACAAGCCTTGCCACGCGATCGGATTGCCGCACAACTGAAACTGCTGGGCCCGATGGACAGCGGCGAATGGCTGGCCCTGTGCGCATTTTTGGCATTCCTTCTAGGAGCCGCCTTCCCTCAGCTTTACCTGTCGCTCACGGCCTGGCTGGCAGGCTTCATCCTGATCAGCCTTCTAGTGCTGGGCATGTTCGACCGCAAGGCCTTCCTGCAGAATATTGATTGGCCCATGCTCTTTTTCATTTTGAGCCTCGATGGCCTGACGCGGGTCATTCACTATCTTGGCCTGAGTTCCCTGCTCGTTGATGCCATAGGCGACAAGCTCGACTGGGTTCACGGTCACCTGGGCTGGTTCATTTTGCTCGCGCTGGTAATAACCGTCGTCACGCGCCTCGTCCTGCCGCTGACTGCAGGTATGCTGCTGGCCATGACTATGCTTTTGCCGATAGGTATTAATGAAGGCATTCACCCATGGGTTGTCATGTTTTTGGTGTCGCTGTTTAGTGACATCTGGTTTTTTCCTCACCAGATGTCTACGTATACCCAGGCGAAAAGCAACGGGTTACAGGCACGCTGCAGTGAATCGATATTCATGCGCCACATTTGGTGGCTAAATCCCTTGCGTGTACTGCTGGCCTTTACGTCGATTCCTTACTGGAATTGGCTCGGCTTGAATTGAACCGCCACCGCTATCTCAACGAAACGCTCCTGACGCCCTCCGATGAAATCACCCCTGAAACTGCTGTTTGCCGGGCTGCTGATTATTTTGCTCTTTGCGGCAATGGATGTTTTCAATCATGAAAAGCCGCGCATACTGATCTTGCACAGCTATACGGAAGAGGGCCGATGGGAACAGGCTGTCAACGAAGGCATAAAGCGCGAACTGGCCAAAAATCGCACACCCATCTCTATCCGCTGGCAGTACATGGCGTTTACCGATCAGGCCGGTAAGACAGACTGGGACGATGCCGCCAAGCAGGCCAATCACGTCATCAACACCTTCCGGCCCGACATCCTGGTGCCCATAGGTGAAGAAGCCCAGGAATACGTCGGACGCCACTACGTGAATGACACTCACATGCGCATCATCTATGCGACAAGCGAACGTCCCGACCATTTCGGATACCTCGGCGCCAAAAACGTCACCGGCATCCGAGAAATATTGCCACTGTCCCAGATTACTGAGGTTCTGCGTTACCTGAACCAACCGTCGCTACGGATCCGGGTGCTGGGCATGGACGACGCTACGGGGCAGGCAGAACGCGAACAAGTGAAAGATTTTTTGTGGGCACCGAACCACTTGGTCGACGTACAGCTGGTATCGAATTTCGACGCATGGAAAGCCGCGGTACGAACAGCGAATGAAGATGCCGATGTGCTCATCGTTCTAAGCTATAACGGGCTGCCTCTCTCCGCCTCCAATGCCCATCAGGTCGACAACAAATTGCTCGCGACCTGGACCGAGCGCGAATCCAAGCCGCTAGTTATAGGTGTGCGCGTCCCCTTTGCGGCGGGCGGCGGCGCCTTGGCGGTTGTACCTTCAGCCGAGGGAATGGGCGCTCAAATCGGCAAGCGTATTCTTACTCTGCTTGCTCTACCGTCTGGCAACGCCCTGCCGCGCGGCGACGACAGCCAAGATTTCCTGATTGCGCTGCGCCCGCAGCGTCTGGCCAAACGCAAACTCTCGTTGCCCACCATCTATACGCAAGCTGCACGAGCATCGCATACCCTGTTTGAATAATCCAAACCGCCACGACCGCTGCACCATCGGTCGGACATGCCGCAGGCCACCGCCGACATTTACCTGTTGATGCGCAAACATCAAAGGAATAATATCGCTTGATGCTAAACCCACACTGAAAGGCACAGACATGATATCGAACAAATTAAAAATTGCCCTACTTGCGACCACCCTGTTGTTTTCATTGGGCGCAAGCGCGGGTCAGTCACTGCTTGAGGGCTATTCTTACGACCAGCTTAAACTCGTGCATGAGTTCCCTGCCGCCACTCATCAGGCAGTTTTTCAGGTAAACGCCGACGACCCGGCGCTATGGAATCTGGCGCTGAACAATGCCACAAATGTGATCGAATTTTTCGGCCAAGACAAAGTGAAAGTAGTGTTGGTGGCATATGGCCCTGGGCTGAAAATGCTTTTCAAAGATAGCGCTGTAGCCAAACGTCTGGCGACGCTGGATGCTGCTGGCGTAGAGTTCGACGCCTGCCACAACACGTTGGTGGGCATGGCCAAACACTTGGGTTACACCCCCGAACTGGCGCCGGAATCCGTGCTGGTTCCGTCCGGTGTCATCCGTGTCATGCAGCTTGAACAGCATGGCTTTAGCTACATAAAACCCTAAAGCCGTCTAATAGGTACCTACACAAGCCCAACGCCCTGACAGAACAGCAAGCCAGCGATCACGAAAACCATCGCAAAAACGCAGCTGCCGTCAGGGCGACGACGCCAAGTGCCGTCAGCACTCGCCATATTCGCAGGCGAATCGTATCCGGCCAACTGGCTGCTCGCAAAAGATAAAGTACAGCCAGAAAGCAGCCTGTAATGGCGCAAGCCACTTTGATCACCAAGGCGACGACGGCAATATTACTGATTTCGGGGAAACGACCGTAATAATAAAAGCTGATCGCGCCCAACCCGACCCCGCTCGCGATCTGGGCGGCCCACGCCAGCGCCACCAGCCACGCCAGCGGGCGTTCTGAAACGTTCTGTCGCTGCGTGATCCAAAGACCCGCAACTGCGCCGCCCACTACCGCAGCCGCGCCGAAATTATGAACGACTTGATCCAATGCGTAGAAAAGGTTTTGGAAATCCACGCGCTATTCCACAGTCACTTTGACGCACTGCTCTACGCCGATGGGAACGTGCGCCTTGTTAACCACTTTGACGCAAATATTGCGAGGTCCCGAAGCAAGGGTTTCCAATGTGTAACTTCCTGAGAGCTGACGCAGTATCCCCACCTCTTTACCGTCCACGTACACATGGACATGGTCGCCAGTGGGCCCACGCCCGGCCTCATAAACCAGTTTGGTCTGCTCCATGGCATCGAGCTTGGCCCCATCAACCGGAGAGATGATCTTGACAAACGCTTTCCCCGAATCTGCCCACGCAGCAACCGGAGCGGCCACAACAGAGGCCAGCAAACAGGCCGATAGAATAAAAGATGAACGCATGATGTAATCCCCCTTCTGACGCAGCATAAAACAAGACATACTCAACATCCTCCTAGAGGATACAACGAACCATGGGAACTTGCACGTCGCTCGGAATTCATGCATAATCTCGCTTCTTCGCTAGGCACACCGTATTTGGGGGTATAGCTCAGCTGGGAGAGCGCTTGCATGGCATGCAAGAGGTCAGCGGTTCGATCCCGCTTACCTCCACCACACCCTACCGAAGAAAATGCGTTCGATATGCTAGAATACAACGCTGTTTTTGTCCTGTCCCCATCGTCTAGAGGCCTAGGACATCACCCTTTCACGGTGAGTACAGGGGTTCGAATCCCCTTGGGGAC
This sequence comes from Paralcaligenes sp., assembly GCA_039935015.1. Classification (GTDB taxonomy): domain Bacteria; phylum Pseudomonadota; class Gammaproteobacteria; order Burkholderiales; family Burkholderiaceae_B; genus Paralcaligenes. The sequence continues at coordinate 5,019 of JBDTLC010000164.1, forward strand.
GCCAGGCTCTTATGTGTAAACGCCTGGCGCAGTTTTAGTACATACCGCTGCGGAGTGGTAGTTCAGTTGGTTAGAATACCGGCCTGTCACGCCGGGGGTCGCGGGTTCGAGTCCCGTCCGCTCCGCCAATAATCTGTCTACACCCATTCATTACCGTATACTAAACCCGCATCTTGCCTAGCATAGCGGGTTTTTTAGTGTCTACAGCCATGCATGGAAGTTGATTGACATACACGGTACTTTGACGGTAATTTAGACGGTAGTCGCCTACCGTCATAAATAAATACCGTCGAATACCGTCATGAAACTATCCGATGTCGCTGTCAAGGCCGCCAAACCCAAGGGAAAACTGAGTAAATTGCCGGACGGTACCGGCCTGTACCTGCTGGTGAACCAGATAGGCAAGTACTGGCGCTATGACTACCGCTTCGCCGGCAAGCGCAAAACCATTTCCTACGGCGTCTATCCCGTCATGAAGCTGGCCGCGGCGCGGGATGCCCACCTTATCGCTAAGCGAGAATTGAGCGCCGGGCGCGATCCCATGGCAGTGCGCAAAGCCGAAAGGCACGCCGAGTCCTTGACGTTCGAAACGGTGGCACGGCGCTGGCACGTCCAATGGAGCCCGGAGAAGACCGCTCAGCATGCCAAGGGGGTATTGCGTCGACTGGAGCTGGACATCTTCCCTGAAATCGGCGATCGCTCCTTGTCCGACCTAACCGTCACGGCGTTTCGTCACGCTATCAAGAAAATCGAAAGCCGGGGCGCACTCGACCTGGCCAAACGACAGCTACAAAAATGCAATCAGATCATGCGTTTCGCGGTCATCAATGAGCTCGCGGAACATAACCCTGTTGCCGACTTGAAGCCCAGCGATATCCTGCCCGCCCACAAGAAACACAACTATTCCAGGCTGGACGCTAAAGACCTGCCGCAGCTGCTGAAGGATATGGACGTCTACGTGGGCGGCGAGCATACGCGGCTGGCCCTGCAGCTGATGGCGCTTACTTTCGTTCGCACTGGTGAATTGATCGGGGCGACCTGGGAGGAGATTGACCTGGACGCGGCCCGCTGGAACATTCCGGCCGAGCGCATGAAGATGCGTGCCACGCATATTGTGCCTTTGAGCAAACAGGCGCTGGCTGTGCTGCAAAAGCTGCAGGCCCTATCCTATAGCCGCCCGTTCGTGTTCCCGGCCGACACTGGCAAGCCTACACACATGAGTAATAACACCATCTTGTACGCCCTGTACCGCATGGGCTACCGGGGGCGCATGACCGGACACGGCTTCCGAGGTGTGGCGTCGACCATCTTGCATGAGCAGGGCTGGCCCCATAAGCACATCGAGCTACAGCTGGCGCACCAAAAGCGAGACGAGGTGTCAGCAGCTTACAACCACGCCCTGTACCTGCCCCAGCGCGCCAAGATGATGCAGTCCTGGGCGGATTACCTGGGCGCTTTACGAGTGGACAATGTGACAGCCCTGCACAGGGCATGAATGTGAATGCGAATTTGGTATGTACCTAGGAATGGACGCTACAAAAGCTACGAAACCCCACCCTTCAGAACCTCCGATGGAAAGTCATGTTTTTGATGTTCGTGGAAAGAGTGGACTGACGAAACCGCCGAAACTATCTGATTTCCGAGCATAACTACTTTACGCCAGTCTGTGGCCGAAGCTTGGCTTGCACTTACGTATCCATATAGATACAATAACCCATGCCCTATCTGATTCAACAAACTGAAGCATTCGCAGCATGGCATGAGGGCTTGCGGGATTTGCGCGCTAAGGTGGCGATTGCCCGGCGCATTGATCGCGTTGCCGCTGGCGTTTTGGGTGATGTGAAGGCGCTGGGTGGCGAGCTGTCAGAGTTGCGCGTGGACATTGGGCCCGGCTACCGGCTGTATTTCACAATGCGCGGTGGCGTGTTGGTAATCTTGCTGGCGGGGGGCGACAAGCGTACCCAGAATGCCGACATCAAACGGGCAAGAAAGCTAGCCAAGGAGATATGACCCATGAAAACGAAACCTAAGCTGATTCCCTTTGACATGACGGCGCACCTGGACAGCCCGGACGCCATAGCCGAATACTTGACCCAAGTATTGGCCGATGGGGACGACGAGGAACTGCTAAGGGCGCTGGGGCATGTCGCCAAGGCGCGCGGCATGGCACAGATCGCCGAAGAAACGGGGCTAGGGCGCGAGAGCCTATATAAGGCGCTGACGCCCGGCGCAAAGCCGCGTTACGACACCATCCTGAAAGTGACCCGTGCCTTGGGTGTTCGCCTGACCGCACAGGCCGCTGAACAGCCGGGCCCGGCCAAAGCAAAACCGACCGAGTCCCCGGTTGTGGCCTGATTACTTTACGCCAGCGTCTACCGCGACGGCGGGAAAAATCGGTACGTTCACCGACCCGGCGCTGGCACCTATTCAAATGAACGGTACTCACTGGAACGGGTGATATGAAGGCCAAGAAACCTGAAAATTCTGACGCGGAATCCTTAGAGCATCCGCTTATTAAGTTCGCTAGGGGAAACAAAGAGCTTCTTGATGCAATGGCCGATGTCAACTCTAGCATCCGCTATAGCGAGCGAAAAATAGCACATATTCGTCGCAAGATTCTCGCAGATAACAAACTCTCCCTGGATCAGGTCTTGGAGAGGATCACCAATCTGTATCCGAGTGCCATGGACATCATGGTTTTATTGGAAGACGGAGACGATTTGAAAGAGAGGCTCGAAAACGATCAAAAAAGGCGATCCCAGAAAGCTACCGACAGCGTGAATATGCGTCATAAGAAAGAGGCGCAGGCGCTTTTCCATTAAGCGCTGCGCCGCACCACCATTGCCTGAATTTCTTAAACGGTCATGGCGTAAACAAAACGCTAGATCTTCATCGTCTCGTAGGTTGCCGGGTGGAACAACTCCTCTACCGTCATCAGCCGCTTAGACAACCCCTGGCTATAATGATGGCGCACCAACGTTTCCAGCGTGGCACGGTTAGCAGGCACACCATAAGACCAATAGTCCTCCCCCATTAGTTCCTTCGCAGCCTTCAGTTGCTCTTCGACAAAAGGCAAAGTGACTTTGGTGGCCGATGTATCAGCCAATTGAGCTTGCGCATATCGCTTTGATTGTTCAAAGGCTTTAAGCACAGCGGCAGGCAGCCAAGGGTGTTGGTCCGCCAGTTTTTTACGTACACCCACAACGTGCATGATCGGAAAAACACGGGTGCGCTGGTAATAGTCTTTCGCCACGGCGGTGGGATCAGGAAACAGCCAGCCTATATTCGGATTGCGGCTCGCTGCGCCACTCGGAGGACGCGGCCCAATAAAGCCATCGATTTCTCCACGATCGAGCATGTCGGAAATGGTGACCCCTTCTGGCGCGTTCTCCAGATGAATATCGGAAGGTAGATCTAGCTTGATTTTCTCTGGACGGCCGGGCTCATCTATGCCACCTCGTACCCAAGTAACGTCCGAGGGCTTTACGCCATAGTCGTCCTGCAAAAATGCCCGCGCCCAGACGTGCGCGGTAAGCTGGTATTCAGGCAGGCCGATTTTGCGGCCTCGCAAATCCTCAGGCCGTTTGACTCTGTCGGTCCGCACATAAATAGAGGTATGGCGAAATGCCCTGGATACAAAAGCAGGCACAGCCACGTAGTCGCTTTGGCCTTGCGATGCTTTGACAAGATAACTGGAAAACGACATTTCTGTTATATCAAATTCGACATTTCGGAAGGCTCTGAAAAACATCTCTTCAGGCGTTAACGTCATATAGACAGGATCAACGCCATCAATTTGTACCTTTCCATCCAGCAGTGCGCGCGTACGGTCGTAATCGCCCAAGGCGACGGATAATTGCAATTTGCTCAAGATATATTCCTTTTAATCAGCGGTTATCGACGTTGTAGGACGGCTCCAGCGCCGGCTCGTTTTCATCCCACACATATTTGATACTGAACGTTTTCCAATCGGTCGTTTTAGGGATGATGGCCTGAAACGCACATACATCGGGTGGTATGTAGGTATCTCCTGTTCCTATGGCTGGCTGGCCGGCCTTGAACGCCTTAACCGCTTCCAGCATGCGTCGGCGAAACTCTACAATCGCCAGATCACTGGCACCAAGACGCTCCTGGGCACGGTTGGCAATGGGCCCCATTGTGACCCACATGGCGATGTCCTGATTCGGGAACCCAGTAATCCCCGTGAAGTTACCCGCTTTCATCTCTTGGCGATTTTGCCAAAACTTATTCGCGCGGTTACGTAGCGGCATGTAGTTATCGTCCAGATCAATCCCTACACGCTGCCCCAGAAACTTCCTCCAGGACTCGGTGTCTGGCGTAGTCGCCGGGTGGCCCCACGCAATAAAGTAAAACGCCGTATTCGTGTCATCGATAGGCACATTAATATTCGCGACGTTATACAAGTTATTGGGCGGAATTAAGGCGGTAGACGGAGCCACAAACACGGAGGAGCGCACGTAATCGTTCGCCATAGAATTCGTAATAGGCCGTCGCAACGCTGCATACCTGAACCCATAGGCGGTATTATCAATTTGCAGCCTGGGCGCCTTATCCGTTGAGGGACGCAACCATTTATTTTCGGTCGCTTCGGCGCTATCGACACGCGCTGGAACCATGTCGGACGAGTGCAGGCTTGAACTGTGGGCCGAATCAATAGCTCCCTCGAGAATCTGAGCCCAGTTACATGGAATAATCGCCTTGGCAATGGTGACCTTCACGTTCTCGTTCGGAGCCCACGCAGGAGGCCTGAACTCGGTCATGGTTTCAGCCGGCCCCATATAAGCCCACACGAAGCCGCCCCACTCTTTCGTCGGGTAAGCGACGTGCTTGACCTTGTCAATAAAACAACTGGCAGGCGGCTCGGATACCATTTCCATCACCTTGCCATCCACGTCCATTTTCCAACCGTGGTAAAGACAGCGCAGCCCCCCCTCTTCGTTACGGCCAAACACAAGCGATGCCCTGCGGTGAGGACAGTACTCGTCCATAACTCCGACTCGCCCCTGTGTATCACGGAAGACAACGAGGTCTTCGCCGAACAAGCGAGCCCTGTTCGGCGCGCCGTCGGGTTCGCTGACTTCTTCAATCAAACAGACCGGCATCCAGTGACGACGCATCAATTGCCCCATGGGCGCGTCGCCGATGACTCTACATAACAACTCATTGTCTTCAAGACTAAGCATGACAGTACCTCTTTTACAGTGTAACGATGATGTTCAATTGACAGAAACCTTTACGTGTTCGATCGCTTTGACGCAACAGTCAAAGTGTTCTTTAGCGTGAGTGCCGTATGTCTTTGCGTCGCCACCTACAGCCTCCGTTCCTGGCGTGAACGTGTGTTGCTTGAACACAGGAACGCTGGCAATTTCGGCAACCTCTACTCTGACCTGGCTTTCTGTCATGACGGCCAGAATAGCTCCGCCCGAACCGCGGGCAGGATAACTTTACGTTAGATAACTAACAATTAATCGCTATCATGATATTATTAGATGTCTAACGTTAATGCAACGCGTTTTTGATTGAGATCAAGAGAAGAATTTTCAGACGGTGTAGAGAACAACATGAGCACACACGAACCCACGTTGAAATTGAATGTTGCCCGCAAGAAAGAAATTGCCACTGGGATCTTTGAATTTGAACTACGGAATTCCGTCGGCCAGCCTCTACCTGCGTTTACGCCCGGATCCCACATTTCGGTCAGGACTCCATCGGGACTCATCAACAAATATTCGTTAAGCAATAGCCCGCTAGAGACAGATCATTACGTCATCGCCGTTAAAAGGGACCAACAGGGCCGAGGAGGCTCGGTCAGCATGGCCGATGGCTTAGCCCAAGGCGCACAACTCGATGTTTCACTGCCTGAAAATGCATTTGAATTGACGAACAAACGAACGAATTACATTTTTATCGCAGGCGGCATCGGCATCACTCCTATCTTCTCGATGATCCAGTACTTGCTCGGTACTGGAGTAGATACGCTCAAGCTGTATTACCTGACACGCAATGCACAAAGCACCGCCTACCTGAAGGAGCTTAATACCCCAACACTGCAATTACGCGCCGTCATTCACCATGACGAAGGCAATCTTGATAACAGCTACGACCTGTGGCCGGTCCTCGAGAACCCGCGCAATAGCCAGATTTACTGTTGCGGGCCACGCTTCCTGATGGAAGGAGTCAAAGATATGACGGGGCATTGGCCTGCCGGCACCGTCACGTTCGAAAGCTTCGGGACCGAAGCCAAACAGGTTAAGAACAACACTCCGTTTGCTGTCACCTTGCAAAGCAACGGAAAAATCATTCAGGTCGACGAAAAAACCACCATTTTGGAAGCACTGGCGAACAACGGCGTGATTGTGCCCAGCTCCTGCGAAAGCGGCACCTGCGGCACCTGTAAAACCGGCCTCATTGCCGGCGATGCAGATCACCGGGACATGGTGCTGGACGAAACCGAACAGCATTGCAAGATTATGGTATGCGTCTCGCGCGCTAAAAGCGGCAACCTGATTTTAGATTTATAGCCTTCGCGCTGAATTCGAGCCAACACTAAGCACAATGTCGTGTCCGAACCTAGGTATACAAAGTTATCGGGGAATCAAGAACAGATGAGTAAAAATCCCATAGGATTAGGTATCGTCGGACTAGGACGAGCGTTTACGCTCATGCTGCCAACATTCACGCAAGACGACCGCATCCGGCTGATCGCAGGAGCGGACCCACGCGAATCGGCACGAACCATGTTTTGCAAGGATTTCGACGCAAAAGCCTACCCAACGATAGACGATTTATGCGCCGACCCGGATGTCGAGGTCGTTTACATCGCTTCGCCACATCAGTTCCACGCCGAGCATGTACGCATCGCCGCCGCAGCGGGTAAACATATCTTGGTCGAAAAACCGTTAGCCATTGATATTAACGATTGCACCGCCATCGTCGACGCCATAGACGCCTCATCCGTCGCATTGATTGTGGGCCATTCGCATAGTTTCAATGGCCCCGTCCTGCACGCCCAGCAACTGCTGCAATCGGGTCGATTCGGGCCCGTGCGGATGCTCAACTCCCTGAACTACACCGACTTTTTATACCGGCCACGAAGGCCCGAGGAACTGGATACCAGCATGGGTGGCGGCGTCGTTTTCAGCCAAGCGGCCCACCAGATCGATATTGTTCGGCTGCTGGGCGGCGGCATGGTGAAATCTGTGCGCGCCTGTACCGGGCAGTGGGATCCCACTCGTCCGACCGAAGGTGCCTACAGCGCATTACTGACTTTCGAAAACGGCGCATTCGCATCGGTAACCTACAGCGGCTACGGCCACTATGACAGCGACGAACTCGTTGACGACATCGGTGAAATGGGCAATAAAAAAGACCCTGCCATTTACGGATCTGCTCGAAAGAAACTGTCGCAAATCAGCTCACCCGTTGCCGAAGCGGCACTGAAGGCGAGTGGCAACTACGGGGGCGAAAACTACCAGTTCAAGCCCGCAACTCCCACCCGCTATCATCAGCATTTTGGCCACCTAGTCGTGTCAGCATCCAAGGCCGACCTGCGGCTGACGCCCGAAGGCCTGGTAATCTATGACGACGATAAGCGTTATTTTGAGCCTACACCTAAAAACCCCGTTCCCCGTGCCGAAGTCATCGACGAAATATGGAATGTGGTCCGCGGTAACGCTACGCCAACTCATGACGCCCGCTGGGCTCGTGCCACAACGGAAGTTTGTCTGGCTATATTAAGATCGGCACAGACCAGCAAAGACGTCGTAATGCAGTATCAAGTTCAGCCGTTTTAGTCAACGGCAATTCTGCGGATCACAAAAGGCAGCATGGGTGGTCCGCATTGAAGCATCAAGTTAAGTGCAATCGTTTACCGAGGTACATCACGTTGTCTAACAGCCGCACCAAACCAAGCGCCACATTCGACAAAAAAAGCTGGCGCGACATGATCCCCGAAGATCGCCTGGCGCATTTAGTTCAAGACGCACGCAGGGGAATGGAGCGCGCCCTGCAAATCAGGCTAAGCGAGCATTCCGTATCGTTTGGACACTGGTCATATCTGCGCATCCTGTGGGAACACGATGGCCTGACTCAACGCGAACTCAGTGAAATAGCGGGGGTAACCGCCCCGACGACCTCTTCGGCCATGAATGCGATTGAGTCGCTGGGCTACGTCAAACGAATAAAAAAACCCGACAACAAAAAAAATATCTATGTCTACCTGACTAAGGCAGGACGAGCTTTAAAAGGAAAACTGCTGCCGCTGGCTGAAGAAGTTAACGCCACCGCCATTCATGGCCTGAAGTCGGAAGAAGTCCGCATAGCCCGCAAAGTGCTGTTGAAAATAATCGCCAACCTGGTGGTCGATGAACAAAACCTGTTAATTTCAGAAAACAGGCGAGTACCATCGACGCGCGAGTTGGGCCGCCTGATGGATGAATGAATGAACAGAGAATCACTTGCCCAATACACCTACGAAACCATCAGCGCGGCACGCCGGAACATCGGAGCCCATCTGAAGATCTATAACCTGCAACGTCCGCACACGGCGCTTAATGGCGAGGCGCCCGATGCGTTTTACTATCGCCATCAACCCCCTTTTCTAGTTCAAGGAGCTGAATCCATGCATTGCGAATTTACATCCCCAGTAGTAATCTTGTCGGGGCAAGAAAAGCAGCCGCTACACCACAAAAAATACTTATTTGCTGGTTTCTTTAGCTAGCCAACACGGTAGTGCCAGTTGTCGAAGCTGATCTGAAGACCGAGGTCTTTGGGTTGCTCGTCTTCGAGGCTGGAAGCACAGTTGGACACATTAAAAAATAATTCAGAATACGGACTTCAAGGAGATTTAGTTTTGAAACTAATTAATTACATAAGCGCCATCGCGTGCGCGTTCCTGACGGCATTAAGTGCAAATCAAGCGCAAGCTGCAGATCCCTACAACATTGATGTTGTTCTGCCTTTGACGGGTGGCGCGGCATTCTTGGGGAAAGGGGAACAAACTGCACTTCAACTTCTTCAGAAGCTAGAGAATGCAAAGGGTGGAATTCACGGCCGTCAGATTAATTTTATCTTTCATGATGACCAGACACAGCCTCAGATTGCGGTTCCCATGGTGAACCAAATAAAGGCGGGTCATCCGGTAGTAATCTTGGGGTCGGCCATTTCATCTGTGTGCAATGCAATGGCGCCGCTACTGAATCACCGAGGGCCAGTCAACTACTGTTTTTCACCGTCCCTGTATCCGGAAAGCGGCAGCTATGTGTTTAGCTCAAGCATTTCGACCAAGGCGCTGGCTCAAGGGTTGCTACGGTATTTCGGCGATAAAGGATGGACCAGAATTGGCCTGTTGACGTCTACTGATGCGACGGGGCAAGACGCATATCGCAATATCCAGGAGCTTATGAAGTCGGGCAAATTTGGTAAGTTGTCCATCGTTTCTGAGCAGCAATTCAACCCTAAAGATATGAGCGCGTCTGCACAGGTACAGCGCATAAAGGGCGCCAACCCCGATGTGGTCATAGCCTGGTCTACCGGTGGTCCGATTGGCACGGTTTTCAAGGCCGTCAAAGATGCTGGATTGAATGTGCCCATTGCTACTACAGATGGCAACATGACTTATGCGCAGATGAAACAGTATGCCGAATTCCTGCCCAAGAACCTTTACATTCCGTCACCCGAATGGCCTAAATCAGACCTACTGAAAGTCTCCGATGACGTTGCTGCCGCCAAGAAAGAGTTCTTTGATGCTTTTGCCCATGCAAATGTTAAACCCGATGGTCCCTCCACCTTTGCATGGGATCCAGCTTTGCTGGTAGTGGACGCCTTGAAGAAGTTGCCAAAGAATGCGACAACCGAAGATCTTCGCAAGTACTTGGCCAACTTGCAGGGATTTGCGGGGATCAACGGTATTTACGACTTCAAGAAATTTCCGCAACGAGGTCTTGGGCCCGATAATGTAGTGGTGACGCGCTGGGATAGCAAAGCCGATCAGTGGGTCGTCGTAAGCAAAGCCGGTGGCGAAGCACAGTAGAACAGGCCCCTCCACAAAAGAAACCGAAGGTTCTGAACAATGACAGAGTTCATTCAAATCAGCATCGATGGGCTAGTGGTTGGGACTATTTACGCACTGATCGCACTGGGGTTCTCGATTGTTTATCGGGTCACCAGTGCAGTCAGTCTCGCTCAGGGTGGCTTCGTCATCTTGAGTGCGTTAGCGGGGTTTACCTTTACACAAACCCTTGGCATGCCGGCTCTTGTTGGCTTGCCTCTGGCCGTTGTGCTTACAACAATCTTTGGGACAGTGCTCGGTGCCCTGACCTTCGTACCCGCTCTCAGCCGGCTCTCCAACTCTAATGTCCTGATGATTACGGTTGGCATGTTGACGCTGTTGGAGGGGCTGACATTTATTGTGTGGGGTAGCCAACCGTACGCCCCCCCGCCTTTTTCTGGCCAAAATCCGGTCTCAATCGGAAACGTACGCATTCCAACTCAGGATTTCTGGGTATTTGCGACAGTGGCCGTAGTTTTGGTCGGACTGTGGTATCTCATTGGATATACCCGACTGGGACGTGCCCTGAGGGCCTGCTCGGAAAATCCCACAGCGGCGAGTCTGGTCGGGGTCAACGTCACCCGCGTCACGGTACTAAGTTTCATGCTGGCTACCGCACTGGCTGCAATTGCAGGCGTGGTCGTCGCACCCACCACGACACTGCAGTTCGATACCGGCCGACTTTTCACTATTTCGGGCTTTATTGCCGTAGTCATTGGTGGGCTTTCTTCATCGGGCGGGGCGCTTGTTGGAGGCCTATTGCTTGGTCTGGTCACACAGTTGGCCACGGCCTATGTGTCCTCTCTTTTCAGTAGCGCCATTGCGCTGCTTATTTTGCTTGGCGTCTTGGTGTGGAGACCAGGCGGACTGATCCGCTCCCGGATCGTTCGACGACTTGATGTACGTGATGAGAAGCGGGTATTGGGGCACCTATTGCGCTTTCCACCGAAGACTGCAATGTGGCTCTCGGTAGTTGGGCTGGCCATCGCTCTGGTCTTACCGTTTGTTGTCACCTCCAGCGGCATAATGAGCAGCCTCACCATCGCGGCCATACAGTTTATTGCACTCATTGGGCTTGATCTGCTGATGGGGTATTGTGGCCAGGTCAGTTTGGGCCAGGCTGGGTTCATGGCCATTGGAGGATACACGGCAGGTTATCTGGCCATCCACTTCAATATTCCCCCGTTGCTGGCAATCCTGGCCGGCATGGGCTTGTCGCTGGTGTGCGCCCTGATTTTGGCTGTGGTGACGCTGCGCTTGCGAGGCCTGTACCTGGCACTTGCGACGCTCGCATTCTCTCTTTTGGTTGACTCTGTTGCGGTGGGGCTTATTGATATCACCGGCGGGCCATCCGGACTTGTTGGCGTGCCCTCGTTCTCGGTTGCGGGGTTCACCTTTGATACCTCCCTTTCAATGTACTACTTGGCAGTAGGAGTCAGCGTTGCGGTATTGCTATTGTTGTTCGGCGGGCTTAGGTCTCGTTTCGGCCGTGCGATGATCGCCATTCGCACCGATCAGATGGCAGCCAGTGCGTTGGGCGTTAATGTGGTCCGTCACAAGTTGGTTGTGTTCTCCATCAGTGCCGTCCTGGCGTCGTTGAGTGGTAGCCTTTATGCCTTTTCGTTCAATTTTCTTTCCCCGGATATGGTGGGCGTGAACAAGTCCTTCGAGTTGGTCACCATGATGGTGATAGGTGGTGAAGGCACGCTTGTGGGCTCGCTGTTTGGCTGCATTTTGCTGACGCTTTTACCGACAATCTTCCAGTCTCTTGCATACTACAAAACCCTGGCCAGCGGTCTGCTGCTTATATTGTGTTTCTTGTACCTGCCCCAAGGCATATATGGCGCATTTGCAGAGCGCCTAGTTCGTTGGACGTCTCGTTCCAAACAGTCGCATTCCTCATTTGACGCTCCCGGTAAGAGGGCCGCATGACAAATACTGCTGATACCGCTCAAGTTCGCAGCGCCGATTGCATTTTGTCGGTGCGAGGACTGTCCAAATCGTTCGGTGGTGTTCGTGCTACGTCAGATGTCACGTTTGACGTGCGGGAAGGCGAAATTACGGCGCTTATTGGGCCCAACGGCGCGGGCAAGACCACGGTATTCAACCTGATATCAAATATTTTTTCCTATGAAGGCGAAGTTTCTTTCGACGGTCGCGACATCAAGGGGCTAACCCCCGTCCAAGTCGCCCAAATTGGGCTTATACGTACTTTTCAGTCGGCACGGGTTTTCCCCGGAATGACGGTGCTCGAAAATGTCCTGGCCGGCCGGCATCGTCTCTTGAAGAGCTCTCCTCTGTCCCAGTTTTTCTGGGGACGGTCAAGTCGTCGGGAAGAGGCCGATCTTCGACGGCGAGCAGAAGGCCTTCTGGATCTCGTGGGCCTGCTCAAAGAACGCGATACCCATGCGGTGGACTTACCTATGGGTGCTCAGAAACTGCTTGAAGTCGTTCGTGCCTTGATGAGCCAGCCTCGTCTGCTTTGTCTGGATGAACCCGCTGCCGGCCTCAACGATAGAGAAACCGAGGATTTGGCAGTACTGCTCAAGGCAGTCCGCGCAAGTGACATTGCTATTTTGCTGGTTGAACACAATATGGGGCTGGTCATGGGAGTGGCCGACCAGGTTCTTGTTTTGGACGCCGGCGCTGTCATTGGCTGGGGACCTCCCGCCGAAATCCAACGAAATGAGCGGGTTATTGAAGCCTATCTTGGACGGGAAGATCATGCCGCTGCTTGAGGTACGTAATTTATCCGTCGGTTATTCCCGCGAAAACGTGTTGCATGACGTCAGCCTAACTCTCACGAAGGGAGAAATAGTTACCTTGGTTGGTGCTAACGGTGCGGGAAAATCCACTCTGGCCCGAAGTATTTCGGGCCTGATGCAAGCGCGTCAGGGCGAGATTCTGCTCGACGGGAAGAACATTACAAAGCTCTCGCCCGCAGGTCGGCTTACACTGGGAATTGCCCACGTGCCGGAAGGCCGTCAAATTTTTCTGGGTATGACCGTAGTCGAGAACCTGCATCTGGGCGGATATGGTGTCGCAAATAGAAGCAAAGAATCCGAGGCAGCCCGACTCAACCGAGTATACGATTTGTTTCCGATTTTGCGAGAGCGGTTCGATCACATCGCCGGTAATTTTTCCGGCGGACAGCAACAGTTGCTGGCCATCGCCCGAGGCCTTATGTCGGCTCCGCGTGTCCTCGTACTCGATGAACCTTCTTTGGGGGTGGCACCCTTGCTGGTGGCAGAGATCTTTGAACTGATAAAAAAGCTCCGGGACGAAGGGCTGACTATTTTGCTTGCCGAACAAAACGCGCGTCTGGCGCTGGCCATTGCGGATCGTGGCTACGTTTTCGAGAATGGACGCGTGACGTTGTCAGGTCCTGGAAGAGATCTTTTGAAGTCTCCGGAAATCGTTGAAAAATATCTCGGGGCAGGTACGGTTGAAACAAACGAGTTATCTATGCGGTCTGAGCCAATGGCTGCGAAGCTTAGCGCACTAATCCGCTAACAAAGAGGCCCGAAGCGTTGCCGCCTTATGCTTGCACCCCTTGGCACCACAACTAAACCCGAGCGGACAACCGAAACAACAACCATATAGCTAATTAATTAGCCAAGGAAATGGAACCTTTGTGAGCGTTTTAATTTTTGACAGCTTCCTCACCACGACCGAAATGATCGACGTATTTGAAGATACGTCAATTATCCAGGCGATGCTGCAATTCGAGAAGTCATTAGCGCGCGCACAGGCAAGTGAAGGAATTATTCCGCACACTGCTGCTGTCGAAATTGCCCGGCATTGCGACGCAGCGCTGTACGACATTCCCGGCATTGTAGTGGCCGGTCGTCGCGCCGGCAGTATAGCCATCCCCTTGATCAAGGCACTGACCAAGGCCGTCGCCGTTTCTGACAAAGATGCCGCAACGCATGTACATTGGGGCAGCACCAGCCAGGATGTCATCGATAGTGCCATGGTTCTGGTCACTCTTGATGCACTTACACTCATTGATAGCGAGCTCGCATCACTAATCGAGCGTCTGCTGGAACTTGGCGAAAAGCATCTGAAAACGCCCGTATTGGCTCGTACATTAATGCAGCCCGCACAAGTAACCAGCCTGGGCTTCAAACTGGCCGGTTGGGCTGCGCCGTTAGTGCGTTCCAGGGCGCAGCTAAAAGATCTGAGCGGGCGAGCATTGCAATTACAGTTGGGGGGTGCCGTGGGTACCCTTGCCGTGATGGGCCGAAAGGGCCCGTTTGTAGCGCAACGCATGGCAGCCGACCTACATTTAAAGGTTCCGGAAGCAGCCTGGCATACCCAGCGAGACGAATGGGTCCGACTGGGGCTGGAAGTGGCCGTGCTGGTGGGCAGCCTGGGAAAAATAGCGACAGACCTTAGCCTGATGGCGCAAGGCGAAATTGCGGAACTGGCCGAACCCTCTGGCCAAGGTCGCGGCGGCTCGACAGCCATGCCGCATAAGCGCAATCCAGTTTCCTCCATGATCGCGCTTGCTGCCGCGGGCCGCGTGCCTCAACGTGCGGCGGCCCTGCTGACCAATATGCTCCAACAGCATGAACGCGGACTGGGCAACTGGCAAGCCGAGTTGGCCGAGTGGCCCGGTTTGTTTCTGAGCGCGCACGGGGCGCTGCGCGCACTTGGCGAAGCCATGAAGGGCCTGCATATCGACAGCGCTCGCATGCTGCGCAACATCGATGCATTGCAAGGCTTGGTATTTGCCGAAGCCGTATCCATTTACCTGGCTAGCGTCATCGGACGACCGCAAGCACACCATCTTATGGAAGAATTGACGCGACAAGCGGTAGCCAACCAACAGCCCTTATCCGATATTGTCAGCCGCGCCGTCGAAACCAATAAAGACCTGCGCGAAAAAATCGATCTACCTGCACTGAAGGCCTTATTCGACCCTGCCCTGGCCAACGCATCGGCCACAGTCCTGGCCGATGCGCAGTTGAGAGCGTTGCGTGCAACCTTTACCACGCAAAGCTAAGGATGGCCATGACCGACAGCCCGATAGCAGACGTGAGGCAAAAGCGTCACACATAAATCCGATAGCGCACATAAACAGCGCCCTTTCTTTAACTTTAATTCGAGTACCAGACTAATGAGCTTCGATCCGATTGACCACAACCTTGAGCGTGGTCTGAACAACCGTCGTGAGATTCTGGGCGAGGCATGGGTAGACCGTTCTATCTCTCGCTCCAACAACTTCAACGCCGAATTCCAGAATCTTATTACCCGTTTTGCGTGGAACGAAATCTGGGGACGCCCGGGACTTGAAAACAAAACCCGCCGCATCATAGTACTGTCCATCACCATGGCCTTGGGTCGCTGGGAAGAGTTCGAGCTGCACGTGCGCGCTGCCTTGTTAGGTGATCCCGACAGCCGCCTAACTCCCGACGAACTAAAAGAAGTATTGATCCAGGGCGCCATTTACGCAGGAGTGCCTGCCGCCAATACAGGCTTCACCCATGCCCAGAAAATTCTTCTCGAAATAGGCTCGCAGATCGGCTACGAGCTGGAACAGCTCTCGCCGCTGGACACCTTTCACTCGGGCATCGGCAAAGAATCCGTTACCCTCAGCCACCCAAGCCTGCATTACAGCTTACGCCGCGCTCGCAACGGTACGCCGCGTCAAACGATAGTCCTGAGCCATGCACTGGGCTGCGACCTGACCATGTGGGACGCGCTTGCCAATGTACTGGCAGCCGATTGTGATGTCGTCGCCTATGACCACCGTGGACACGGTAGCTCGGCGGCACCTGCAACGCTTTACACCATGGAAGAGCTAACTGAAGATGCCGCGCGCTTGGTGAGCGAATTAAACTGCGGCCCCGTCGTCTGGATCGGACTGTCGATGGGCGGCATGATTGGGCAAGAACTGGCTATACGAAATCCTTCTCTGGTATTGGCCCTGATTATCGCCAACTCGACATCGGCCTATCCGGATGCCGTGCGCGAAGCCTGGCAGCAGCGCATAGACACGGTGCGTGCCCATGGCATCGAGGCCATTGCCGACGCAGTCATGGAGCGCTACTTCCATGAGCAGTTCCGCACCGAACGGGCTGCTACGGTCGCGGGCTATCGGCGCCGCCTGACCACGACCAGCCAGGCCGGCTATATGGGCTGCTGCAATGCGGTCAGGACCGTCAATACGACCGACCGCCTAGCCAGGATCACCGTGCCTACCCTAGTTATTGCCGGGGCACTGGATCAAGGCGCACCGGTCCCCATGTCCGAAACCATCGCCAAGGAGATTCCAGGCGCAAAACTGGCCGTCCTGGACGGTGCCTCGCACTTAGCGGTTATAGAGCAGCCTAAAGCCTTTGCGCAGGCTGTCGTCGATTTTTTATCCAAGGCTTTATAAAACAAGACTTCCTGCTAGAACTTGCTAGGGCTGGAACGTCCAATTCTTGGCTGAAGTACGGCGTCCCGCCGCCGTTGCCCGAAGGAGTTTCATCAACTCCCGTGCCGAATAGCCTAGGCTTGCATCGCTGCGATGTAACAAACCGACGGGCTCTTCTGTCCCTTCCGTTGTAAACGGCATTCGCCGCAACACGCCCTGGGCGATATCTTCCCGTACCGCACCCACGGAAGCAATCCAGACGGCATCTGATTGAATCGCAATCTGCCTCGCCAGGGAAACCGACAGCGTTTCAATACAATTGGCGGGAAGAGACAAGCCACAGGACTGAAGAAAGCTTTCAGTATTGTGACGAGGCACCGTACCTTTGGTAGAAACTATAAGAGGATAAGTAATGGCCTCGTTGATCGAAGCCCCGCCCGCGGCGAACAAGGGGTGGCCTGCACGCGCGACAACCGCCAGCGGTTCGACATACAACAATTCAAATGACACACCCACCATCATTTGCGGATCAGCCATTCTCCCCAGCACAAAATCGACCTCGCCCGCCTGCAGCTTATCGAGGAGCGGAGCATTGGCCGCAATGTGTATATCAACCTTGGCGTCAGGGCAAATTCCCCTGAATACAGCCAAAGCGGGCGGCAGCAAATCCGGAGCAACCGTTGGCAGCGCGCCAACATAAACAGCTTCGGTCGTGGTGACGCTGTCGACCTGCATGGCACGCCTTGCTCCGTCGATCGCATCCAGCACAGAAACGGCGTGCGTCAGGAACGTCTGACCTTCGCGGGTCAACCGTGCGCCAAACCGGCCCCGCTCAACCAACTTGCTGCCGATCAGCTTCTCCAGTTCCAGCAAAGTTTTGGAAATTGCAGGCTGGCTTAGATTGAGCTTGCCAGCCGCTTTGCCCAAATGCTGTTCCTGAGCGATAGCGACAAAGCAATGAATATGCCTTATGCGGATATGCTTATTGAAATGACCCGTTTCCATAACTTACGGTTATCAAATAATGCATTTTAATTCAATTTACATGAATATCCTTCTGGCCTACTATCTGGGCCACGGAGTCGCTGGCCGACGCAGAAAAGAACAGACAGGAGAATTCCCTCGTGAAAAAGCCAACCGAACAATTCGGCGAATACTATCAACGCGACCCAAGCGTGCACCCGCCAGCCTATGCGCCTGAATACAAAACCAGCGTGTTGCGATCGCCGCAGAAAGCGCTTATTTCGATTCAACAATCGCTATCGGAAATTACGGCTCCTATCTGGACTCCCGACGAACTGGGTCCTCTGGACAACGATTTAATCTTGAACTACGCCAAAGACGGCAACCCCATCGGCGAGCGCATCCTGGTTCATGGCTACGTTCTGGATGAAAATCGCAAGCCAGTGCCCAACGCACTGGTGGAAGTCTGGCAAGCCAATGCAGCCGGCCGATACCGCCATAAAAATGACCGCTACATCGGGCCCGTCGACCCGAACTTTGGCGGTTGCGGCCGTACCTTGACCGATGAAAATGGGTATTACTTTTACCGCACCGTCAAGCCAGGTCCTTATCCTTGGCGCAACCACATTAATGACTGGCGCCCCGCCCACATCCACTACTCGATTTCGGGTGCAGGATGGGCACAGCGCCTAATTACGCAAATGTATTTTGAAGGCGATCCATTAATTGCGACCTGTCCTATTGTGCGATCAATCAATAATGAAGAAGCCGTGCGCGGATTAATTGCCGTACTGGATCGCAATTCGTTCGTCCCATTGGACAGTTTGGCTTACCGTTTCGATATCGTCGTGCGCGGATCTCGGGCAACCTTGTTTGAAAACCCTACTCAGGGAGGCAAATAATGCAACCTAACGAACTTAGCTATCTGAAGGAAAGCGCGTCGCAGACGGCCGGCCCTTACGTGCATATTGGCCTGGCTCCCAAACAAGCTGGCTTTGATATTTTTGTGAATAACTTTGGCAATGTCTTGGCCAGCGCGCAGACTAAAGGGGAACGCATCCGCATTGAAGGCCGCGTTTTTGACGGCAGCGGCGCCATCATCAAAGATGTCCTGCTCGAGATCTGGCAGGCCAATGCGGCGGGGCGTTACAACCATCCCGCTGATCAACAGCAGGGCAAACCGATCGACAAAAGCTTCCGCGGCTGGGGCCGCACGTGTTCCGATTTTGATACCGGCAACTACGCCTTCGAAACAATTAAACCGGGAGTCGTCAACGGCCGCGACGGCCAGGCAATGGCTCCGCACGTCAACCTGTGGGTCGTTGCGCGCGGAATCAATATCGGCCTGAATACGCGCATGTATTTCCCCGACGAACAAGCCGCCAATGCCGACGACGCCGTATTGAATGGCATTGAGTGGGCCGAGCGCCGCAATACACTGATCGCTAAACGTACCGAAAGAGACGGACAAGTCGTCTACACCTTCGACATTTATATCCAGGGCCCCAACGAAACCGTGTTTTTTGATATTTAAAAATCACCATTGAGTCATCATTGCAAAATCTAACGCCGAATTTACATGTGTACGCGGCAACCATTTTTGTTCCAGCGGCGGCGGCCGACATCGGCCTTTGATTAAAGTCGCTTTTCAATTAAATAGTCGTAGGGAAAACATGATCAACAAGATTACCCCATCCGTGGAGCAGGCGCTGGCCGCCGTCTACGATGGCGCTACCGTTATGATCGGCGGCTTCGGCGGCGCTGGCCAGCCGGCGGAACTAATCGACGGTCTTATTGCGCAAGGCGCCAAAGATCTGACCCTGGTCAACAACAATGCAGGCAATGGCGATGTCGGTTTAGCCGCATTGTTGAAAACGGGACGTGTGCGCAAAATTATTTGCTCATTCCCGCGCCAAACAGACTCGTACGTTTTCGACGAACTTTATCGAGCCGGCAAGCTGGAGCTTGAACTGGTGCCTCAAGGCAATCTGGCCGAACGCATCCGCGCCGCCGGCGCGGGGATCGGCGCATTCTTCACGCCCACTGGTTTCGGAACCGAACTGGCCAAAGGCAAGGAAACCAGGGAAATCAACGGCCGCATGTACGTGTTGGAACACCCGATCATGGCCGATTTCGCCTTGATCAAAGCCGAAGCAGCCGACCGCTGGGGCAACCTGACCTATCGCAAAACCGCTCGCAACTTCGGCCCTATCATGGCGACGGCGGCTAAGGTCACCATCGCGTCGGTGCATACCATTGTTGAACTGGGCGAGATAGACCCTGAAACTGTCGTTACACCCGGATTATTCGTCACACACGTGGTGAAAGTGCCACGTACTGCTACGGGCCCGGCGGGCTTTAAAGCAGCTTAAGGAAGACCATGAGCGAAAACAAAACACCCGCCTGGACACGCGATCAAATCGCCGCGCGCGTGGCCGCGGATATCCCCGACGGGGCTGTAGTAAACCTTGGCATCGGCCTGCCCACTCAGGTAGCGAACCACCTGCCTCGCGACCGCGAAGTAATACTGCACAGCGAGAATGGCGTGCTTGGAATGGGGCCTGCGCCCGCGAAAGGCGAAGAAGACTACGACCTGATCAATGCCGGAAAACAACCCGTCACGCTACTGGACGGCGGCTGCTTTTTCCATCATGCCGATAGCTTCGGCATGATGCGTGGCGGCCATCTTGACGTGTGCGTTCTGGGAGCCTTTCAAGTGTCAGGCAAAGGCGATCTGGCCAATTGGAGCACGGGCGCACCCAATGCGATCCCTGCCGTGGGCGGCGCCATGGACCTGGCGATTGGCGCCAAAAAAACGTTTGTCATGATGGATTTTTTGACCAAGACGGGCGAAAGCAAGCTAGTCGAGACATGCACGTATCCGCTAACCGGCATTGCCTGTGTAAGTCGCATTTATACGGAT
>JBDTLC010000165.1:0-1756 GCA_039935015.1 Paralcaligenes sp.
GAGGCCAGCCATGGGGCTGCCACGGCCGTCGATGGCAAAATGATTGATAAGCCTGTAGTGGAGCGTGCGCAGCGCATCATCGATGAACTTCACTAGCGGCATGGCGCAACGCGCGAGAAAAATAAAATGAAGTTAGACGCGGCTAAGCAGAACGACGCCTATGATCAGCACAAGGCAGCCGAACAGGCGCCAGAAACCGACTTGTTCGCGCAAGACCAGCATGCCAAGCAATACGCCCACCATCATAGACATTTCGCGTGCAGGAGCCACAACGCTCAGAGGTGCTCCGGTGCGCAGGGCGAGAAGCACAAATATGTATGACAAAGGCGATAGGACGCCTACTGCCACGGCGAGCAACCATTTTCCGCGCATTCGCGTTGCTGCTTCGTGTCGATTCGACGGCAGCCACGACAGGAGCATGACGAATCGGACGACGTTGGCACACCAGTCGAGGATGACAGGGTGGATGGCAAGAACCTTCACACCAAATGCGTCGACGAGCGTGTAACCCGCAATCATCGAGCCTGTCGTGCCTCCCCATCGGAGACCTTTTTGGGCTGCGGGCTGACGAAACTTGGTCAAGCTGCCTTGGGTGGAAATTAGGCCAATGCCGACAACAACGGCAATCAGGCCAGCCACACCCCATGTGGATGGTCGTTCCCCAAGTACAAGGAAGGCGCCCGCGGTGGCCATCATGGGCGCGCTTCCCCGGGCAACAGGGTAAACCACCGAAAGGTCTGCGACTTGGTAGCCGCGCTGCAAAAACAAGCTGTACGCAAGATGTAATGCGCCGCTTAAAAAGATGCAGGTGATCACCGGCAAACTCCAGATGTGGCTCTCATCCAGAATAAGGTATACCACCCACGGCATGTAGACCAGGGAGGCGATGCCGGTGTAGGCCAGAACGAAAACAGGGCCTGCCAAGGCTGCACGTTTGGCTAACAGATTCCACGTTGCGTGGATGACCGCCGCCAGCACAAGCAGTGTGAGCACAAGAAAAGACATGAATGCTCCGAGTCCGTGGCTATCTTAGAATTAAGTCCTGCGTGTTGCCGGTTGTGTCCACCCGCGAGGGTAACCAGAACCCTCACCACGCGCCATGATGATCCGGTACTCGAGCTATCAGAGGTACAGCCAGTAAAAGCAGCACGCCCACTGCTACGTAAAACCCTGCCTGGACAATGCCGGGGTTTGAAGTGCCGGCCACAACGGCGGTGGCAATCGAAACCGTGAGAATGGACCCGATTTGCATGTTTCCAGAGCGTAGTGCGGCAATGGTTGCGGATTGATCTACGGCCAGTTGCAGACCCGCATTACGGCTGGCCGGGTTGACGATCCCGCTGCCGGTACCGATCAGAAACGTTGAGCACGCCAGCCACACGTACGGCGAAATGCCCGCCAATGCACCGGTAGCAAGCAAAAAAACTCCAATGGCGATGAGAACGCTTCCGCAGTAAAGAGGTAGCCGATACCCCGTGCGCCGTAAGGCCAAAGCAGCCATCAACGAGAACAAAATTGCGGCTGCACCTTGGGCAATGAGCAGTGTGCCTGAAGCCAGCGCATCGAATCCATAGCGGTTGGTCGCGTATAGCGGAACCAACGCGACGACCCCCTGGATGACGCCTCCATACAACATGTTGATCAGATTCACCACCCCAAAGCCCGGGCCATAAATCAGGCGCGGCGCGATGAATGGCTGGGCCGTGCGGCCAATATGGCGCACGAATCCCCAAAGGCCAACTACGGCGACAATGGC
>JBDTLC010000166.1:0-10328 GCA_039935015.1 Paralcaligenes sp.
ATCCCGAATTGGCTCTTGGAATAAGAGTCGAACAAGACAATTATAAAATGGAGAAGATAATTCATCTTTTAGGTGGTTTTTACCATGCATAAACTTGTGCTCATGCGTCACGGCGAAAGCCAGTGGAACCTTGACAATCGATTCACAGGCTGGACCGATGTTGATTTGACTGAAACAGGGCGCGGGCAGGCCTGGCAGGCCGGCGAACTGCTTAAACGCAACGGCTTCGAGTTCGATCTGGCTTATTCGTCGGTCCTCAAACGCGCCATCCGCACCTTGTGGATAGCGCTCGACGCTATGGACGCCATGTATACCCCGATCGGCCTTAGTTGGCGCCTGAATGAACGGCACTACGGCGTTTTACAAGGTTTGAACAAGGCGGAAACGGCTGCCAAATATGGCGACGAGCAGGTACTGATATGGCGCCGCGCGTATGCAATTGCGCCCGATCTGCTAGCCCGCGATGATCCGCGCCATCCGCGCTTTGATCGACGCTATGCCAAGGTTGCTGCCGATAAACTGCCTTGCGGCGAATGCCTGAAAGATACGGTAGAACGTGTAATCCCCTTTTGGAGCGAGTCTATCGCACCGGCCATTCGTGCTGGGCGCCGCGTCCTGGTGTCGGCTCACGGCAATAGTTTGCGCGCGCTGATCAAGCATCTGGATGGTGTTTCCGACGAAGATATCGTGCATATGAACATACCGACAGGTCAGCCGCTGGTTTATGAGCTGGACGACGAACTGCGCCCAGTCCGCCATTACTATCTGGGAGATCCCGCTGAAATTGAAGCGGCTATGGCCGCAGTGGCCGCCCAGGGCAAAGCGAAAAATAATTAGTATGCCGCGTTTGCCTGGTGCCGTCCTGTTGGCCTTTTGCGCGATCTGGCCTGCTGCGGTATATGCCGCGGACTCGACGGCCACGCTTGCTGCCAAACAGACGCAGGCTCGCAAGCAACAGGCCGAGTTGCAGGCGCGCATCGGCAAAGTTCAAAAGGAAATCGATAGCCAGGAATCGTCTCGGCGCGATGCGGCCGATGAGCTTAAAACGTCTGAGTCGGCCATCTCTTCCATCAATCGGCGCCTGGACGAATTGGCGCGACAAAAGCACGATGCCCAAACCGATCTGACCGATATTGCCACTCAACAGGTCAGGCAAAAGCAGCTATTGGTACAGCGACAGGGCGAACTGGCTGATCAGCTAAGGGCTCAGTACGCCAGTGGCCTGTCGCCCTGGACAGCGCTGCTGTCGGGCAATGATCCGCAGATCATAGGGCGTGAACTGGGCTATCTGGGCTATGTTTCCGAGGCCAGGACGAAAACCGTCAAGGCGATACGCAGCGTTATTGATCAGTTGGCGCAGTTGCAGGCCCGGTCGGAAGCTCGCAATAAGGAGCTTGATGCGGTCGCGCATGAGGTGCAGGCTCAGAAAAAGTCGCTAGAAGAGCAGAAGCGGGAGCGCCAACAGATTCTGGCAAAGATCGAATCTCAGTTGAAGGTGCAGCGGACCCAGGCGCAAACCCTGGAGCATAACGACCAACGTCTGGGCAAGTTGATCACAGGTCTGGATGCCGCCATTGCTCAGCAGCGGGAAGCAGAGCGCCTTGCACAAGAGCAACGTCGCGCAGAGGCAGAGCGTCGCGCCGAGAAAGCTCGCCGCGAGGCGTTGGAACGCAAGCGCGAAATCCAGCGCCAGCAAGAGGCGGCACGTCAAGCCCAGGATAAGGCCCAGAATCAGCAAGATGAGCGCGACGCGAAGATGGCCCGCGAACAGGTCGAACAGGCGCGGGCCAAGGCGCGTGTGGCCGAGCAGGCGGCACGTGAAGCCGATAAAGCTAAACCGGCAACCGCCAAGCAAGCGCCTGAGGCGCAAAGCGCACAGGCCCGATCCGCAGGTGGCGGCCTTAAGAAAGGCCTACGTTTTCCCGTTCAGGGCGAGGTCCAGGGTCGCTTTGGCATGGGACGCCCCGATGGAGGGCTCTGGCGCGGCATCGTGCTGCGAGCCGCTGCCGGCACCCCGGTACATGTCGTTGCAGACGGGCGCGTCGTGTATGCCAACTGGCTAAGTGGTTTTGGCAATATCATGATTGTTGATCATGGTGATAAATACCTTAGTATTTATGCCTATAACCAAAGCCTTCTCAAGCGGGTGGGCGATATCGTTCACGCAGGTGAAACCATTGCCACAGTGGGATCCTCCGGCGGGCAAGTAGAGTCCGGTCTATACTTCGAGATCCGGCATCAGGGTACGCCGGTGAATCCTCTGCTTTGGTTGGGCCATTAATTTAGGTATCATTTACCTTGCGTTGATCGGTTGATCGACAATCTTAAAAAAATTTATCCGGGAATGTGCATGGGCACTCGCAGGTTTGGTAGTTTCGGTTTGGTGGGCTTGGGCTTGGCGGGTGGTGTTTTGCTCAGCTTGGGCATTTCTGCGGTAGCGCAGCGTAATCAGCCGCTTCCTCTTCAAGAATTGCAGCAGTTTGCGAACGTCTTTTCCGCGATAAAAAGCAGTTATATCGAGCCAATGTCCGATAAAGTGCTTATTAACGACGCCATTAAGGGCATGTTCTCCGACCTCGATCCGCACTCGGCCTATCTTGATCCCGAGGCCTTCAAAGAGATGGAGCAGATTACTCAAGGCGGTTTTGGCGGCCTGGGTATTGAAATTGGCAGTGAAGACGGCATGCCCAAGGTCATTGCTCCCATCGAAGATACGCCCGCGGCCCGCGCTGGCATATTGGCCGGCGACCTCATTACGGAAATCAATGGCAAGCCGACCAAAGGCATGACTCTTAACGACGCCATCAAGCTTATGCGGGGCGAGCCAAAAACTTCTATCGAGCTGACGATCAAGCGTGAAGGAAAAGACAAACCTCTTAAATTCACCATCGTGCGGGACCTGATCAAGGTGCGTAGCGTGCGCAGCAAAATGCTGCCCGATAACATCGCGTTCGTGCGTATTTCGCAATTTCAGGAAACCACGGTTGCCGATCTGGTCAAGCAATTGCGCTCGTTGGGCGAAAAAGGGGCACCCAAAGGGCTCGTGCTCGATTTGCGCAACGATCCGGGTGGTCTGCTCGATAGCGCCATCGGCGTTTCGTCGGCTTTTATCAAGCCTAACGACTTGGTCGTGTCTACCAAAGGCCGCGTGCCTTCATCGAATCATCAATATTTCGCCAGTTCGGCCGATGGTGTGTCCACTCTTCCCGCTTGGACCAAGAAAGTGCCCATGGTCATATTGGCCAATATAGGTTCCGCATCGGCCTCCGAGATCGTGACGGGCGCGTTGCAGGACCACAAGCGCGCCAAGATCATTGGCAATCGTACCTTCGGCAAGGGCTCGGTACAAAGCGTGCTGCCGCTTAGCAACGATACGGGCATCAAACTGACAACTGCGCGTTACTACACTCCAAGCGGCCGCTCGATTCAGGTGACTGGTATCGAACCCGACATCACAGTAGACGATACTGCGCAGGGTAATTTGTTCCGCTTACCGCGTGAAGTCGATTTGAAACATCATTTGCTCAATAGTGCGGTCGCCAACGAAAGCGCCGATACGGAAAAAGACGTGGGTAAGCTCAAGGTCGAGCCCAAAATGTTCGAGTTCGGTGGCACTGACGACTTCCAGCTACGCCAGGCGGTTAATTATCTGGAAGGCCGCAAGGTATACAAGATCGAGCCGGGGCTGATTTTGACGGCCTCCAAAAAACCCGGCACAACGCTGGATAAAGCCAGGCCGGCCGACAATACTGGCACAGCGGGCAAGCCTGCTGCGGCTGAAAAAAAAACTGAGGTGAAACCCGCGGAGCCCTCGACCCAAAAGATTGAGCGCTTCAGGATCACTCCCAATGGGGTCATCGAGGTCCATTAATGGACGACCCGCAGTTGTTACGCTATGCCCGTCATATCCTGCTCGACGAGTTGGGTATCGAAGGCCAGGAGCGGCTGCTGGCCTCACGTGTACTGATTGTAGGGGCCGGCGGGCTGGGCTCTCCCGCAGCGTTTTACTTGGCTTCGGCTGGAGTCGGGCAAATTATTCTGGCCGATGACGATGTGGTCGAGCTCAGCAATTTGCAGCGCCAGATTCTGCACACCACCGCGCGTTTAGGATGGCCCAAAGCCGAATCGGGTCGACAGATGCTCGCAGCGCTGAATCCCGAAGTGCAGGTTCAGGCCTGCGTGTGCAGACTCGTCGATGAGCCGCTTGATGACATGGTGGCGGGGGTTGATCTGGTGCTCGATTGCACCGATAACTTCGCGGCGCGCCACGCCATTAACCGTGCCTGCGTAGCACATGGCAAGCCACTGGTGTCGGGGGCGGCAATTCGTTTTGATGGACAGATCAGCGTGTTCGATCTACGCGACGCCGATGCGCCCTGTTATCATTGTTTGTTTCCCGAGCGCGATGGCGCCTCTGAGTTAAGCTGCGCGACAACGGGCGTCTTGGCGCCTTTGGTGGGGATTATAGGCAGTATGCAGGCGGCTGAAGCGATCAAGATTCTGACGGGAGTCGGTAGTCCGCTGGTGGGGCGCCTGTTATGCCTCGACGCTCGCAATATGCACTGGCATGAAGTCAAATTTAAACGCGACCCGGCTTGTTCCGTTTGTGGTGACAGGGGTCGTAGCGCTATCCTGTAGCGCAACTTAGTCGCGCCACCGTTGTGGATGGCAAAGATTCCTCAGGAACTGCGCACAGGCCTGCGGCCACGCAACAGGTCACCCACTGAATTAACTCGCAAGCCCACGTAGCTGTCGCGTCCGCGGTGTTTTCCTGAAAAAGGCGTGCCGGGGTGAAAGACGTGAACGGTTCTCATGCCGACCTGCCGTGCTGATTTCAAATTTTTAAGCGTGTCCTCGACCAGCACGACCCGTGCAGAGGGCACCCCCAAGCGCGCCAGCACTTGTTTCATGAGCGCCGGCGAGGGTTTGGGTTTGATGCGGCCTTGGAGTCGCATGTGATTGATCGACCACATGCCGTCGAATTGGTGCAGGATGCCCAGTGTCTTCAATACTTCGCGTGCATAATTGCGTGGCGCGTTGGTGAGCAGTATTTTACGCCCTTGAAGACGTCGCAGTTTGGTGGCCAGGCCGTGTTCGGAGTGCACCAGCGGGGCAATATCGAATCCGTGGCTCAGGTTCAGGAATGTTTCGGCGTCCACCCCGTGGTGGCGTACCATGCCAATAACTGTTGCGCCGTATTGCTTCCAATAGCGTGTGCGCAACTGCGTCGCCGCATCCAAGTCGAGGTTCAGGCTTTGCATGACTGCTGCTGTCATGCTGTGGTTGATCGCCGTAAATATGGCTCGCGACGAATCGTGCAGCGTATTATCCAGGTCGAACAGCCAGATGGTTTCATCGGCCGCTGACAGCCCGCGGCCGCCAGTGCGTGGGTGTCGGGGGGTAATTGGAGGCAGTAGAGCCCGCATTTCATTTCGACCGGAACGCAATTAGTGCGAACTGATCATGGTTCCTACGCCTTGATCGGTCAAAATCTCGAGCAACAGGCAGTGGGGCACGCGGCCATCAACGATGTGTACGGACGTGACGCCATTGCGTGCGGCATCAAGCGCCGAGGAGATTTTTGGCAACATGCCGCCGGAAATGGTGCCGTCTTCGAACAGTTCGTCTATGGTCTGGGCCGACAAACTGCGTAATAGGGTGCCGTTTTTGTCCAGTACGCCCGGGGTATTGGTCATCATGACAAGCTTTTCGGCCCCCAGCACTTCGGCCATCTTGCCTGCGACCACATCGGCGTTGATGTTGTAGGCCGTGCCGTCTTCACCGTACCCTATTGATGAGATGACCGGAATGAATTGGTCGTCTTGCAGCGCCTTGACGACGGCGGGTTCGATACGGGTGATGTCGCCTACGTAACCGATGTCGAGCCACTGGCCAGGGTGTTCCCTGTCGGGCAGCATTTTCTTTTTGGCCTGGATCAGGCAGCCGTCTTTGCCGGTCAGCCCCACGGCTTTGCCGCCCGCCTCATTGATCATCATTACGATGTCTTGCTGCACTTGACCTCCAAGCACCCATTCGACAACTTCCATGGTTTCGGCGTCGGTGACGCGCATGCCCTGGATAAAGGTGCCTTCCTTGCCCATGCGTTTGAGCGCACTGTTGATTTGTGGGCCGCCGCCATGCACGACAATGGGGTTGAGCCCCACCAGCTTGAGCAGAACCACGTCGTGGGCAAAACTGCGCTGCAGTTGATCTTCGGTCATGGCGTTACCGCCGTATTTAATGACGACGGTTTTGCCATGGAAGCGGCGAATATAGGGCAACGCCTCCGATAAGACGTCGGCCTTGACGGTAGACGTGTGCGATGGGGTTTCGGAGCAAGACGGTGTGTTCATGGCGACGAAGAAATAAGAGTTGATGTCTTCAGGCAAAGCTTGCCCACGTTCGAGCGCAATTGTAGTCTGCCCGGGGTGCCCGGGGGATTTGAGCGATGTTTGGTTTGTAAAAAACCCGAGAGGCGATTGGCCAGTCTCGGGTTGAGGGCGGTGGCGCGTTGCAATTAACCGGCCAGGGCTTTTTTGACTGTGTTCATGAATGCGACTTTATCGTAGTTGCCCAAATAGCGTTTGATGATATGGCCTTGCTTGTCGATAAGAAAGGCGGTTGGGGTCAGGCTGATATTGCCATAAGCCTTGGCAATCTTGCCTTGCGCATCGATGGCGACGGGGAAAGGCAACTTGCGAGTCTGGGCGTAGTTCTGGACGTAATTGGGCGGATCGTATTGCATGGCTACTGCAATGGCCTCAAAGCCTTTGGGGGCAAGCGCGTCGTAGGTTTTGATCATGTCGGGCATCTGCTGGATGCACGTAACGCAACTGGTGGCCCAAAACTTGACCAGCACTACTTTGCCGCGCAGATCAGCCGGCGTAATCTTTTGCCCAGTAAGTGAGACGAACGTGACATCAGGAGCGGTTTTGGCAGCCCCCGAAAATTGCCACAATCCGACCCCCACCACGGCGACGAGGGCGAGTAGAGTGATTAGAATTTTTTTCATTTGATAGGCATCGCTTGAGCGCCGCCGGATGTCGTAGCGTCTGGCGCCGCGGTTGTACTGGGAGCAGCCGTACTGGGAGCAGCCGAATTGTCTTGGACAGGCGCGGGCGACTGCCTCTGTTGCAGGCTCTCGGGCGAGACAATTTCAAACAATTTTACTACTTTATTGACGCCACTTACACCAGAGGCGACCAGGGCAGCCCTGTCGCCTTCATCTTGCGTAACTTTGCCCAGCAGATACACCACGCCGCGTTCGGTTGTGATGGTAATGGTACGGGTTGGGACACCCTTGGTATCGATCAGGGATGCTGTGACTTTGGATGTAATCCATGTGTCGTTGGTGCGCACGCTAAGTGGAGTAATGTCGCCCACTCGGAGCTCATTGACGACTTTCTTAACCTTTTCTATACGGCCAGCTACTTCTGTGGCTTGTTGCTTCAGCGCTTCGGTAGACACGTCTCCGGTAAGGAGCAGAAGCCCACCGTAGCAGGAGGAGTTGATGCGTCCCTTATCGCCCACCAGTTCGTGCATTTGGTTGGCCGACTTCAGTTCGATAGCCTTGTCTTCGACCTGTTGGCCGGTTGTGCGTCGATCGCTCGCCACGGCGGCAGTTGTAGCCGCGCCACCTACAAACAGAACGCCGCAACCAGGCAGGGTGCAAAGGCTGACGGCGGTCAGCGAGGCCAGCATTAATAAGCGGGTATGTCGTGTGAAGGTAGGCATTAGAGAGTGTCTCCCAGTAGCAAGGCGTCGATGCCGTCACACAAAGCATGCAAAAGCAGAATGTGGACTTCTTGAATGCGCATGGTGCGCTCGTGTGGAACGCATAAGTGAATGTCGGTTTCGTAGAGTTGTGCGCTGACGTTGCCCCCACCTTTGCCGGTAAGTGCCAAGATCGGCATGTCACGCTCGTGGGCTGCTTCGATGGCTCGCAGAATATTGGGCGAGTTGCCGCTACTGGATATGACAACAAGGACGTCGCCCGACTGGCCCAAGGCGCTTACCTGACGTTCGAAGATGGCGTCGAACCCGTAGTCGTTGCCCACGGCCGTCAGGATAGATGTGTCTGTATTGAGTGCAACGCCAGCCAGCGGCAGACGATCGCGTTCGAAGCGGCCCACGAGTTCAGCAATGAAGTGCTGGGCGTCGGCCGCAGATCCGCCATTGCCGCAGGCAAGGATTTTGCCGTTTCCAGTTACCGTGCTAAACAGCAACTCGACCCCGGCAGCCAAGGAACCCGCGAGCGCTTTGGAACTGGCCTTCATCGTATCGATGGCATCGTCGAAATGCGAGGTCATGCGTGATGTCATATCCATATGCCGGTATTATCTCATGTTCGATCAAAAATGATGTCAATGGACGTAACGGCTCAAATTGCTTTCAGTCTGCCGTAAACGCCTGTTTGATCCAGTTTATGCCATGAGGTTCCACAGTAACCACGTCGAAGCGGCAAACGGGAGTGGTATGGCCGAAGTATCGGCGGCCAAGCGACGGCAAAAAATAATGGGCGCTGCGGATCAGGCGTTGCTGCTTGGCGCGGTTTACACTGGCAGCGGCGCCTCCATGGCGTGAGTCGTGCCGGTGCCGAACCTCGATAAAGATCAGCACCGACCGATCCAGGCCGACCAGGTCGATTTCACCGGCCTTGCAGCGCAAGTTCTGTCCTATGATCAGTATGCCGGCGGCTTCGAGCAGGTCTTTGGCCTGTTGCTCGGCCTGTTGACCTACGCGCTGGGTGGGCGATAGTACGACGCGTGTGGCCTCAGGGCGCCCGACTCGGGTACGAGCCAGGCGCCTGCGGCGCTTTCTTACTGCGGTTTTCTGTGCGATCCGCGTCAGTTCCTGGATAATTTGATCTTCGCCTGGCATGCGTCGATGTCCTGTTTAAGGTTTGTGTCTAGTATGAGTGAAACCCCTGGTTATGTAGATTCCCAAGCGACATGGAATCGTCTCATTGCACGCGTCGGCGCGCAAGACTGGCCTGTTGCGACTTTGTATGTGGTAGCCACCCCGATTGGCAATTTGGGCGACTTGGGTCTGCGCGCTTGGCAAACTTTGGCGCGCTGCGACGTCATTGCAGCAGAGGATACTCGTGCCAGTCGGCCATTGCTCGATGCCTGGGGAGTGACCACGCCGTTAATGGCGGCGCATCGCCACAACGAGGCCAGCGCGGCCGAGTCGATTGTGGCGCGTCTGGCGAAAGGTCAGCGGGTAGGGCTAATTTCCGATGCTGGGGCGCCGGCGGTCAGCGATCCAGGCGCGCGAATTGTGCGCGCGGTACGTGAAGCAGGCTACGGTGTTGTGGCGGTTCCGGGCGCTAGTGCAGTCATTACGGCATTGATGGCCAGCGGCGCGACATCCGACGAGAACCCCGCATTCGTGTTTGCGGGATTCCCTCCCCCGAAGTCGATGGCGCGGCAGAAGTGGCTCGCACAGTGGTGCGTCATCGCAGCGCCGATCGTGATGTTCGAGTCTCCACATCGTCTGGATGCGGCCATCAGGGATTTGGTCAAGGTGTGTGGACCGGATCGCTTGCTGACGCTGGCGCGCGAGCTGACCAAGCGTTTTGAGCAGGTCGTGACGCAGCCGCTGGGCGAGGTCGCTGCGTGGCTGGCTGAAGATACCCATCGTGGCCAGGGTGAATTCGTACTGATTGTTCATCAGGCGCCAAGCGAGCCAGAGGCCCAAGCGTTGGACGCCGAAGTGCTGAAGTTGCTCGATGCGCTGCTGGAATCGCTTAGTGTGCGCGATGCGGCGCGTGTCGCTGCCAAGGTAAGCGGCATGCCGCGCGATGTCCTCTACGCGCAAGCGCTTTCGCGAGCGAAGGACAAAAGCGATTAGAACGCGCTGCGCTGGCCGATTTCGTTCGGCATTCAGCAGTTGACAGCCACGAGGGCTGTCACTACAAATTCAGCGTGTGGCCACGGTCGAGGCGGCTCCGGTTTGCTGTCGGATGCGCACGGCCGCGTTAACGGCCGCCGTGCGGTTGGGATAGGGGCCGATTTGCACGCGGTATAGATGGCTTTCGGTCAGGACCTGGGCCGGCCGACTTTCTATCCGGCCTATTTGCTCGTTAAGCTTGCTGGCCATGTGCTGGGCGTTTTCCGGGCCGCTAAAAGCGCCGAATTGCAGGTAGATTTGATTATCTATGGCGCTTTGCGCCTGGGCTTGCGGGGTTGTTGTAGCGGCACCCCTTGTGGGTGCCATATTATCGATATGCACACGCGAGACCGATTCCGTTTCGTCCTGTGATGGATCTTCAGCGGGGTTCTGCAGCGCCAACATCACATTAGGTGTGGGCTGAAAGGCTGGGGTGG
>JBDTLC010000167.1:0-3598 GCA_039935015.1 Paralcaligenes sp.
CAACTGCAGCATCTTTCCACGCGGCTCACACGTATGTGGTCGCACCTGGAGCGTCAGCGCGGGGGTATAGGGATGCGCGGACCCGGTGAGGCGCAGCTTGAAATGGATCGGCGCCTGATAGGCGACAAGGTACGTTTGCTGCGCGAACAGTTAAAGCGGTTGCAGCGCCAGCGTACAACACAACGCCGCGCTCGCGCTCGAGGTGGCGCATTGTCGGTGTCATTGGTCGGCTATACGAATGCCGGGAAATCGACCCTGTTCAATGCGCTTGCACGTACCGACACCTATGCCGCCGATCAGTTGTTTGCGACGCTCGATACGACTACGCGCCGTGTCTGGATCGAAGGGGCAGGGCAGGTGGTGATCTCTGACACAGTCGGGTTCATACGCGATTTACCCCCCACCCTGATTGCAGCGTTCAGGGCAACACTAGAGGAAACGGTTCAAGCCGACCTGTTATTGCATGTGGTTGACGCGTCGAGCACGCAGCGTGATGAACAAATTGCCGAGGTGGACAAGGTGCTGGTAGATATAGGAGCCGACAAAGTTGCGCGGATTTTGGTGTGTAACAAAATCGACGATGCCGGACTCGAACCAAGGATCGAACGCGATGAACATGGTACCATTGCGCGAGTCTTTGTAAGCGCCTTAAGGCGTATTGGCTTGGATGGATTGCGTGCAGCTATCGTCGAGTCAGATCAAATCGCGGGAAATAATGCGTTTAATGTCGAAAATATTTAGCCTGAATGATCCCGGCTGGGGGCGTAACAATAATGACGGCTCCGAGCCTCCACGTCGTCCGAGCAAGGGTGATGGCCCCCCCGATCTCGAAGAGGTCTGGCGCGATTTCAATAATCGCCTTGGTGCCTTTTTCGGACGCAAAACTAAGCGTGGCGGTAACAATAACAGCGGTGGCAACGGCGGTGGGGGCGGGTTCATGCCCAGTCCCAAGGGCCTGGGCAAGGCGATTACGGTAGGGGTAGTCGTTGTCCTGGGCCTCTGGCTGGCCAGCGGTTTTCTTATCGTTCAAGAGGGCCAGGTCGCAGTTGTAACCAAGTTTGGCAAATACAAATCGACACTGGGTCCGGGCTTGCAGTGGCGCCTGCCGTATCCGATAGAAAACCATCAAATGGTCAATATTTCCCAATTACGCACTTTCGAGGTTGGGTTTCGCGGCAATGCGCGCAATAAAATCCTGCCCGAATCGCTGATGCTGACCAACGACGAAAATATCGTTGATATACAGTTTGTGGTGCAGTATCGCCTGATGACTAACGGGGCGCCCGATTATTTGTTTAAAACGACTCACCCCGATCAGTCCGTGCGTCAAGTGGCCGAAACCGCCATGCGCGAGGTCGTGGGCAAGAAGCCTATGGACGTCATTCTGTATTCGGGCCGCACCGAGGTAGCCAACGATGTGCAGAAGTTAACGCAAAGCATTCTTGATCGTTATCAAACTGGTATTCAGATCAGCACTGTGGCCATACAGAACGTGCAACCGCCCGAACAGGTGCAGGCGGCCTTCGATGATGCCGTGAAAGCCGGACAGGATCGCGAACGCCAAATCAATGAAGGTAACGCCTACGCCAGTAAGGTATTGCCTGAAGCGCAAGGACAGGCAGCGCGACTGGTCCAAGAGGCCCAAGGCTATCGCGCCAAGGTCGAGGGCGACGCCAAGGGTGACGCGGCACGCTTTAACAGCATCGAAGCCGAGTACGCCAAGGCACCCGATATTCTGCGAGAGCGGCTGTATTTAGCCACTATGGAAGACATCTTCGAAAAGAGCAGCAAGGTCATGGTGGATACCCAGTCTGGCAATAATTTGTTGTATCTGCCGCTGGATAAAATCATGCAGCAAGTGGCTGGGGCCAAACCCGATAGCGCGGCTTCACCGATAACAGAGTCTACCGACGCGCCTGCTCCGGCGCCTGCTCCCAAGGCTCCGAAGTCGGCTGTGCCCACGACGCGGTCTGGATCTTTGGGGTTACCTGCACCGTTGCGGGACTCCATGTCGATCAACCGTTTTGCGCGCTAACCGGAGGCTGCCATGCAACGAATAATTCCTGTGCTAATCGGTCTGGTGATCGTGTTGGCTGTTCTTTCATCTTGCGTTTTTGTAGTGCGTGAACGCGATTCAGCCTTGCTCTTTGCCTTTGGTAAGGTGCGTGAAACCATCACTCAGCCTGGCTTGTACTTCAAGCTTCCGCCACCCTTCGAAAATGTAGTGTTTCTCGACAAGCGCCTGCAAACCATTGAAGCGGCTGAACCCGAGCGCATCCAGACGGCCGAAAAGAAAAATCTGATGATCGATTCTTTCGTCAAATGGCGCATTGCCGACCCGCGCATGTTCTACGTTACCTTCGGCGTAAATGATCGCGCAGCGCAAGAGCGCTTGCAGGCGCAGATTCGCGATGCCTTGAATGCTGCGGTGAACGTTCGTACGGTGAAAGAGGTCGTGTCCACCGAGCGCGACAAAATCATGGAGGAGGTGCTCAATAACGTTAAGGAGCGTGCTGAGCCGCTGGGCGTACAGGTGGTTGATGTGCGTCTGCGCCGTATCGAATTCGCGCCAGAAATTTCCGAATCGGTCTATCGTCGGATGGAAGCCGCGCGTACGCAGGTAGCCAATAGCCTGCGCGCCACCGGTGCGGCAGATAGCGAAAAGATTCGTGCACAGGCCGACCGTGAACGCCAGGAAGTCATGGCCAAGGCCTACGCCGAGGCGCAAGATATCAAAGGTCAGGGCGATGCTAAGGCCAATTCAATTTATTCCCAGGCCTATAGCAAGAATCCGAAATTTTTCAGCTTTTACAAAAGCCTCGAGGCCTACCGTGCGGCTTTCTCCAAGGTCAGCGATGTGTTGGTGTTAAGCCCCAAGTCCGATTTCTTTAAATACTGGAATTCGGCGACAGGTACCAAACCCGCTACGCCGTAGTGGCCCGTCCTTATGGCGAATCTGAGACAAAACGTCGATTTGCCATTTGGGCAGGGTGCAACAACAGGGTACAATAGCCTGTAAGTTAACTGATTATTGCCGCAAGCGACCGGGCGGGCTTACGCCCCAGTCGCTTTTTCTTTGTTTGTTCGGTTTTCCCACGTTCATTTTCCAGATTTCACAGAATGTCCAAATGGCTGTTGCCAGAGAACCTGGCTGATATTCTTCCTGCCGAGGCGCGTCGCATTGAAGAACTGCGGCGCGATTTACTCGACCTGTACCGTACCTATGGGTTCGAACTGGTCGCCCCCCCTCTGGTGGAGTACCTCGACTCTTTGCTCACGGGCACAGGGGGCGCTTTGAATTTGCGCACCTGCAAGCTGGTTGATCAGTTATCGGGCCGCACCTTGGGCGTTCGGGCGGACATGACTCCGCAGGTGTCTCGTATCGATGCGCATCTGCTTAATCGTGAGGGTGTGACCCGACTCTGTTATTGCGGCACGGTGTTGCATGCCCGCCCTTCGGGCCTGCTGTCTGATCGCGAGCTATTGCAGATAGGCGCCGAATTGTTCGGCCATGCCGGTGTCGAGGCCGATATAGAAATTATCCAATTGGCCTTTCAGAGCGTGGAGCGCGCCGGGGTAAGCCACGCGCGCCTGGACT
>JBDTLC010000168.1:0-46028 GCA_039935015.1 Paralcaligenes sp.
GGGCCATCCTGGCCAAGGCTCGAACGGCCTCGGGCTCGACCGAAATTACTCGTAGGTTACGCAGCCGGGCAACGGTTTTCTGCACGCTCTGCCACCATACCCGACTCGCCGAGCCACCATAACAGCAAACAGTGACCTGCGCCGATTTTCCGCTAGCTTGTAGCAATCGCCGCTCGTCGGGATGGCCCAAATCCACCCAGTTCAACACCAGGCCGGTTAAATCCTTGCGCCACAAGGCGGGTTCATCGGCGGTACTTAAGCCTCGAGTAAACACTAGGTCGTCGTCGGCCAACAGAGCAAAGGCCAGAACCCGCAACATCATCCGTTCGTCGCTTTCGGACGGGTGGCGCGCCACCGTTAGCGCATGGCTGTTGTAATAATTGCGCTCCATATCGGCGATATGGAGATCCAGCTTGAAAATCGTAGCGCGCAAAGCCATATCATGCCCTGGCCAAGCGACGGCTTGACCTGCAATACGATCTTATGGCATCCACAAGAGGTGCCGCTACAAAACCCGCCACCGCAAAACCCGCCTGTACATAGCCAAGCACTACAAAATTCGCCACTGCAAAACCCACTGTTACAAAAAAATGCAAGCGCAAAAAGGTATCCAACCTATTGCGGCCCCTCAAAGAGCCTCGGCACCACTTTCGCCAGTACGTATGCGCACCGCCTGCTCAACGGGCATAACAAATATCTTGCCATCGCCAATCTTGCCGGTATAGGCCGCTTTAACAATGGCATCAATCGCCGCATCGACCATATCCGCGGACAAGACCACCTCGACTCGAATCTTTGGTAAAAAGTCTACTACGTATTCTGCTCCACGATATAGTTCGGTGTGGCCTTTCTGGCGCCCAAATCCTTTGACCTCGGTCACCGTCAGGCCACTTACGCCCATCTCTGCCAAAGCCTCACGCACCTCATCAAGTTTGAACGGTTTAATTATTGCTGCGACCAATTTCATTGTCTGCTCCGATAAGTGTTTTGCCCAACTGCGCCATCCGACGCGTGTTTTTGCCAGCCAAACAACGCCTCATTCGCGAAAGCCGTTAGTCACGGGATAACGCCAATCGCGACCAAACGCGCGCGAGGTAATTTTTGGACCAATCGCGGACTGGCGCCGTTTGTACTCGCTAATGCGAATCAGTCGCACAACCTGCTCTACCACTTCTGGCGCGAACCCCGCAGCTTGTATCTGCGCGATCGACTCATTGCGTTCAACATAAGCCTCGATAATGGAATCGAGCACCTCATAAGCAGGCAAACTGTCCTGATCTGTTTGGTCCGGGCGCAGCTCGGCCGACGGCGGGCGCGTGATGATCCGCTGCGGAATGACAGGCGAACGGCGATTGCGCCAACTCGCCAACTTGTACACTAATGTCTTTGGCACATCTTTAATCAGGGCGAACCCGCCTGCCATATCTCCGTAGAGAGTACAGTAACCGGTCGCGAGCTCGGACTTATTACCGGTTGTGAGCACCAATGCACCTGACTTATTGGAGAGCGCCATCAGCAGATTCCCGCGTATGCGTGCTTGAATATTCTCTTCAGTTGCGTCAACTGGAAGTCCCTTGAACTGCGGAGCCAGCGCCTCGTCGTAGGCACGGACCAAGCCTGCTATATTGATTTCTTCATAGGCAATGGACAAGCCTTGGGCCATTTCGCGTGCATCGACAAGCGAAATATCGGCGGTGTAACGCGAGGGCATCATGATGGCGCGCACGTTTGCCGCGCCCAGCGCATCGACGGCCAACGCCAGCACCAACGCCGAATCGATGCCGCCCGACAAACCCAGCACCACGCGGGTAAACCCGCTCTTGGCCAGGTAATCGTGAACAGCCAGGGTAAGAGCGCGCCAAACCTGCTCCAGGCAATCTGGCCAAGCCTGCGGCGCGGCCGGTGGCAACACTGGGCAACCCTGCGCGTCAAGCTCTACGATACCTAACGCTTCTTCGAATACAGGCAGGCGCGTCACGACCTGCCCGGCAGGATCAAGTACGAACGAAGCGCCGTCGAACACCAATTCATCCTGGCCGCCAACTTTGTTCAGATACACCATCGTCATGCCCGCTACATGCGACGCAATGCGGGCATGCCTCTCATCCTGTTTGCCCACGCTGTAAGGTGACGCATTCAATACCAGCAAGACTTGCGCACCTTGCATCCGCGCCAGCGCGGGACTGTCGGGATACCACGCATCTTCGCAAATATTCAGGCCAAATTTGATGCCTTTTACCGTAAATACCACGGAGTCCTGGCCGGCCGCGAAATAGCGTTTTTCATCGAAAACACCATAATTGGGCAAATCGTGTTTGAAGTAAGTGGCCAGGATCTGGCCATTGACCAACACCGATGCGGCGTTATACAAAAACCCGCCCTGCTCGCGCACGTGACCCACCACCACATGCAGACCGCTATAAGAGGCCATTTCGTGGCACAGCGTGGCAAGTTGCTCTTCCTGCCCACGTACGAATTGCGGCCTGAGCAGCAAATCTTCAGCCGGATAGCCTGTAAGGGCCAGCTCAGGCGTCAGCAACACGTCAAGACCTTGTGCGTGTGCCCAGCGCGCCGCATCCGCGATTTTGGCGGCGTTCGCCGGCAAATTCCCAACTGTCATGTTGATCTGGGCGAGCCCAAGCTTTACCGCTGTCATTTAACACAAGCCTTGAGTGTGGAGGCAAAGAATAAAATTATCGCACGCCGGCGGGCCGGTATCGATTTTCACGACTGGCACAGCACGACGACCCTGCATACGAACTAGGGTCGCAGCTTGGCCACGATATAGGCGGCGGCTCCTTTATAATCGCACCACTATGCCTAAAAACCCCTCTTCCCCGCAGCAAAATCAATTCGCCAACAAAGCCCAGGCCTGGTCTGCGCGATTTTCCGAACCCGTGTCCGATCTGGTCAAGCGCTATACCGCCTCGGTTCATTTTGATCAGCGCTTAGCGGGCGTTGACATCCAAGGCTCGCTCGCGCACGCCGAAATGCTGGCCGCCATCAGCGTCATTTCAGCCGACGATAACACAGCCATCAAACGCGGCTTGGCGCAAATTCAAGACGAAATCGCCGCCGGCCAATTCGCTTGGTCGATTGACCTTGAAGACGTACACCTGAACATCGAAAAGCGCCTGGTTGAATTGATTGGCGACGCGGGTAAACGCCTGCACACCGGACGTTCGCGCAACGACCAGGTCGCCACGGATATTCGTCTGTGGGTGCGCCATGAAATCGACTTGGCCATTGATCTGCTGCATCAGTTGCGCCGGGCCCTGGCGACACTGGCGCTTGAGCACGCCGGCACTATCTTGCCCGGTTTCACACATCTGCAGGTCGCCCAACCGGTCACCTTCGGGCACCATCTGCTGGCCTATGCCGAAATGTTCGGGCGCGACTCAGAGCGCCTGCGTGATTGTCGAAAGCGCGTCAATCGCCTGCCGCTAGGGGCCGCCGCATTAGCCGGCACCTCGTACCCCATCGACCGCGAGCTCGTCGCAAAAATATTGGGCTTCGACGGCGTTTGCCGCAACTCGCTCGATGCCGTGTCGGACCGTGATTTCGCTATTGAATTTTGCGCCGCAGCGGCTCTTGTCATGATGCATATTTCACGTTTTTCCGAAGAGCTGGTGCTGTGGATGAACCCACGCATGGGTTTTATCGACTTGGCCGACCGTTTCTGCACTGGCAGCTCCATCATGCCGCAAAAGAAAAACCCCGATGTGCCCGAGTTGGCGCGAGGGAAAACTGGCCGCGTCTATGGCCATCTGATGGCTCTTCTGACCCTTATGAAAGGCCAGCCACTGGCCTACAACAAAGATAACCAGGAAGACAAAGAAGGTCTTTTCGATTCGGCCGACACGGTACGCGACACTCTGACCATTTTTGTTGACCTGATCGGCGGCATAAAAGTGCGTGGTGACTCCATGCGCGCAGCGGCCCTTCAAGGCTTTGCAACGGCTACTGATCTGGCCGACTACCTGGTCAAAAAAGGCGTCCCATTTCGTGACGCCCACGAAACCGTGGCGCGCGCCGTGCGTGTCTGTGAAGAACGTGGTTGCGACCTACCTGATCTGTCGCTCGATGTCCTTCAAGGCTTTCATCCCCTGATCGCGCAGGACGTATACGGCGTTCTAACACTCGAAGGCTCGGCTGCGGCACGCAGTCACATAGGCGGTACTTCGCCCTGCAGAGTCAAGATCGAAGCCGAACGGATACTAGCTGAAACGCGCGAGCAGGATTAGGTACGGCCTCGTATCGGCACCTCTTGTGGGTGCCGTACCCCTACCCGCCTTCGAACACGGCCATCGATTCGACATGACCGGTATGGGGAAACATGTTCACGACCCCGGCACTCTTAAGGTGGTACCCGCCTTCGTGCACCAATATGCCAGCATCACGAGCTAGCGTCGCCGGACTGCAGGACACATACACTGTTTTCTTGGGACGTTCGGACGGTCGCAAGGCAGCCAACGCGCCGGCCAGCGCTTGGGCGCCCTCGCGCGGCGGATCAATCACGACACGATCAAAATAGCCCAAATCGCGCAGCCATTGAACATTGACTTCAAATAAATTCAAGGTCTCGAATCGCGCGCGATTCGCCAGGTTGTGCTGCACAGCCGAGGCTTGTGCCCTTGCGGTCAGCGTTTCACTGCCCTCTATACCAACGACCTCACGCGCACGCGTAGCCAGTGGCAAGGTAAAGTTGCCCAGACCACAAAACATATCCGCGACGCGATCGGTGGCCTCTACATCAAGCAAACGCAGCACCCTTGAAACCAGACTGCGGTTGACGGCGTCGTTGACCTGAGTAAAGTCGCCAGGCCGATACCCCATGCGCAAGCCAAACTCCGGCAAGGCATAGGCCAGCTTTGTTGCATCGTCGGCCAATAGGGGATGAACAGTCTCGGGTCCCTTGGATTGCAACCACCACGAGACTCGGTGCTGCTCGCCAAAACCGCGCAGCTTGACAATATCGTCTGCGACCAACGGCTCCAGATGGCGTAACAACAGTGCTGTAGTCTGGTCAGTCACTGAGACTTCAATTTGAGGCAGACGATCTGGTATAGACAGGGAACCAATCAGCGCACGCAGAGGCACCAATAGCGCCGATACATGGGGCGGCAACACCAAGCATTCTTTCATGTCCGTCACGTAGCTGCCGCGACGCTCACGAAAGCCCACCATAACAGTTCCCTTTTTCTTTACTGCGCGGACTGACAAACGGGCGCGATGACGATAACCCCAGCTTGGGCCATGCAGCGGCGGCAGCACGCAATCGGGCGCGAGCTTGCCGATGTGTGCGAGCGCGTCTTCGAGCACGCGTTGCTTGACGGCCACCTGCGCCGCCGCGTCCAGATGCTGCATGGAGCAGCCGCCACATATGCCGAAATTCGGGCAAAGAGGCACAACCCGCTGTGACGAGGCCTTCAGCACCTGATCGAGCCTGGCCGTATCAAAAGAGGGCTTGCGCCTGATGATATGGGCGCTGACCCGCTCTCCGGGCAACGCCCCTTCTACAAAAACAACTTTGCCATCGTTGCGGGCAACGCCGCGAGCTTCCAGATCCAGCGACTCGATCGTAAACACTTCAGACATAATGGCTCAAACGTCCTAAAACCGGTAGCCGCAAATTTTACATGCCAAATACGCGTCGGAGACGCTGTTATGAATACTGGCGCATCTATTGTGCCATGTGGCTCTATGCGGCCAGTAAAACCTTGACGCTCAAGAGGATGTTTATAAAAATAGGCCAACAAAAATGAAGATGGCAGCCACAAGGGCTGCCACTACCGCCACTACATGAACAACGGGACCTTTTTTGTAGCGTCCCCCCTTGTGGGTGACATCGACCTGTCGTAACCCCACGGTTCCCCGCTCACCCCATAGCCTTCACAACTGCGATCGGACAGGGGGCCGAAGTTTCATCTTTCACCAGGCGTGATGATTAAATTCCCCGTGTTTATGATGGTCTGCCCGCGAGTCGGCTCTTTTCTTCAGATATGCGGCTATCTTTTGTTGTTGGGTGCTATCGAGCGAATCCCAAACTGCCAGCCATTTTTGATTGACCTCTTGACGCCCTGTACTCATTGATTTCTGCCACATGGCATCGGCTGCCTGCAAAGCTGCATGCGGATCGATCTTGCCTGCGTCCAACTGTTCTTTTCGCTGCTGCCATGCGGTTTTCATCGCATCGCGCCGAGATTGCATCAAGGTTGCTTGCGCGGCCTGGGCATCGCTCATCAGTTTCATTTGGCTTTCGTTCAAATTCAGTGAACGCACCAATTTATGCTTGACGGGGCCGTAACCAGGAACCCATAGCGACACTCCCTCTTTTTCGCGATGATGCCTTTTGGCATGAGGCGCAACTGGCGCATCCTGACTGGCGCTTGCTGGCGCCGCACTTTGCGTGGTGCCGCCCGACGCAGCACTTACCGGCGCATCCGGCGTTGCAGCCATGACAGCGCCCTGTAGGGAAAGGGCCGCAGCCAGCACGACAAGCTTGGACAAGATAGGAGCTTTTGAGTGTTTCATGGTGATAATCCCTTTATAAGTAACCGCGAGTCAACTGCTTCACATACACGAAGCAGGCCTTAGTGTCGGCCCTAACCGGTTTCGAATATGTTTCAATCGCCAGGAATTATTTTCAATCGATGTCAAGAACGCGTGGAAGACGAGCACACTGTGCGCCTATCCGGCGTCCCATGCCGCCAGATATTCCTTCCAGTGTGGCGCATCACTATCTGCGAGCGTGTCACGCACCATCTTCACCTCGAGATCATAGGCGGCCTGATCAAGTTCGCCCTTCATGAAGCGAAAGCGACAATACACGAGCCATGTATTGACCACGTCGGTTTCACAGTAAGCACGCACTTCGTCGGCCCGGCCACCGGTCCAGGCCTGCCACACTTGGCTACCATCCATGCCCA
Organism: Paralcaligenes sp.; assembly: GCA_039935015.1. GTDB lineage: Bacteria > Pseudomonadota > Gammaproteobacteria > Burkholderiales > Burkholderiaceae_B > Paralcaligenes. The sequence goes on from JBDTLC010000168.1 coordinate 6,930, forward strand.
ATTTGCCAGGAAAGCCGCAAAGCTTGGCAAGCTCGTCCAGCGGCGCGTTGGCTCGACCGTTATACTTCGCCAACAAATCCATCAGGTCGATATGACGATTGTGATAGCGGTTAATGTAATTGCTGAATTTGAAGTCGCGGTCATCTTCCCCGGTTTCCCAATAGCGCGGTGCCTGTACCCCGTGTATCAGGCTGCGGTAATGTAAAACGGGCAAGTCAAAACCCGACCCGTTCCAACTCACCAGCCTAGGTGTGTAACGCTCTATCGTCTTGAAAAATTTTGATATCAGCGTTGATTCGGGGTCTCCTGCATGACCCAGCGTTTTGACGCGAAAGCCGCTATCGTCACGAAATACGCAGCCCACTACAGCCACCTGCTGCAAATGAAGGGGCAAAAAGTCGTTGCCATGGCTTTCGCGTCGGGCAGCCAAAGCCGCTTCGACCACTTGCGTATCGCTCATCTCCGGTCCATGATGATTCAAACGGCGCAAACCCACCGCGTCGGGAATCGTTTCAAGATCGAAGACTAGCGTTGGAATCATCGGGCAGGCAGGTATGACAAGGGATTGACCGGTGTACCGCGGCGGCGGATTTCAAAATGCAGGCGCGGAGAAGTTGTGTCGGTTTGCCCAATCAAGGCTATCTTGGCGCCACGACGCACCTGCTGTCCCGTCTTGACCAACAAGGTCTGGTTATGGGCATAGGCAGTAATAAACCCATTACTATGGCCTAAAAGAATCAGGTTGCCCAAACCCCTTACACCATTGCCGGCATACATGACCTTACCGTCTGCCGCAGCTAGCACAGGCTCGCCCGCAGCACCCGAGATGTCGATGCCTTTGGTGTTGGCATTGAACCCCTGAATGATGCGGCCCGAGGCCGGCCACGCCCACTGAATCAGGGTAGCGTCATCGGCTTTTTCCGCCTGAGCCGTTTCGGACGCCGCGGGGGGCGCAACAGGTACCGGGGTTGCGACGACAGCCGACGGTGCAGCAGGCACCGACCCGCCCGAGCCACCTAGGCGCAAAGTCTGGCCGACCCGCAACTGACTTGGATCACTGATATTGTTGGCGCGGATCAGGGTGGCTACATCTACATTGTTTTGCTGAGCAATCTTATAGAGCGTGTCGCCAGGCTTGACAACATAGGTACCACCCGTTGCAACACTGCTGCTACTGTTTGCACCGCCGGTGAGGTCTGTGACGGGCGCATGCGAAGTTCTGGACGCGCAACCGGCCAAGATAGACATGGCCAGAACGGCTGTAGCCCATAAATAACGAGACAGGCGCTGTTCGCGAGCCGGGATAACGTTAGGCTGAGACGTCCCTGCATGCATATGAATCTCCTGAAAAATCATGATTGTGTTCCGGCCCGTAATGGCACAAAGCGCACGGACTCCAGTTCTTCGCGGTGCCAGGTCGCCGGCCCCGTTCGCTCCACCAGAATCAGACGTTGCGCTGAGATCCCTTCCGGGGCGATCAAGCGACCTCCTGTAGCCAGTTGTTCGAACAAGGCTGGAGGAATTTTAATACCGGCTGCGGCCACTACGATGGCATCGAAGGGTGCAACGCCGGGCAAACCCAGCATTCCGTCTGCGTAAGAGAGACGGATACGCGTAATTAATTTAAGCGCACGAAGGTGATTGCGCGCAAGCTCATACAAGCCGCGAACACGCTCAATGCTATGCACCTCGCGCACGAACTGCGCCAGAACGGCGGCCTGATAGCCGCAGCCCGCACCCACCTCCAGGATTTTCATCGGCACGCGATTTTCACATACCGCAGAAATCATGCGAGCGACCACCCACGGCTGAGAAATAGTCTGACCATAACCGATAGGCAACGCCGCGTCTTCGTAGGCACGGCTGGCCAACCCTTCGTCGACAAACAAATGGCGCGGCACAGCCATCATGGCAGCGAGCACACGTTCATCCTGAATACCCTGATTGCGCAAACGCTGAATCATCATGCCACGTGAACGCTCAGAGTTCAAACCTAAGTTGACAACTGTTGACGTGGTATCGGCCTCGGGCGCGCGCAGCGCCTGCCCTCCCGGAGTGGATATCCGGGTATTGCTGTTGCTTGCAGAAAACCCACGGCCCAGGCTGGATCGGCCGAAGCGATTATGCGCGCCGGTCGCGAACGGAAACGGGATTACAGGCTTGCGCATAAAGCTTCTGCCCAAATTTTTACATCTGGCAACTGATCGTAATGAGTCAGGTCCAAACGTAATGGGGTAACCGATACAGTGTTTTGCGCCACCGCGCCAAAATCCGTATCGGCAGCCGAATCGGACACATGCCCCACAGGCCCGATCCAATACACCGGATCGCCGTAAGGCGTACTGCTTTTGACCACTGGTTCGGACGGATGCCGCTTGCCCAGGCGCGTAACCCGTATGCCCTGCAAAGCCTTTATCGGAATTGCGGGAACATTGACATTGAGTAAGATGTTTTGCGCCAGTGGCGCCGACAACTGCTGCTGGACAAGCAATCGTGCCACGTGAACGGCCGTATCAAGATGCTTCCAACCCTTTTCTATCAATGAAAAAGCCATTGACGGGACCCCGAACAGAAACCCTTCGGTCGCGGCGGCGACCGTGCCAGAGTACAAAGTATCGTCGCCCATGTTGGCACCATTATTGATGCCTGACACGACCAGATCGGGGCGAAAGTCCAACAAGCCCGTCAGGGCAATATGCACGCAATCCGAGGGCGTGCCATTCACAAAATAAAAGCCGTTGGCAGCCTGCCGCACGGACAAGGGACGATTCAGCGTCAGCGAGTTCGACGCACCACTGCAATTCGTTTCAGGTGCCACGACAGTCAGGTGTGCCAAGCCTTCCAAGGCCCGAACTAACGCCTCGACACCCGGAGCGTTATAACCATCGTCGTTAGACACCAGTATGCGCATTGATCCCCCACAAAAATTCCAATTAGCCTAGCGGATTGTACCCGGTCGTTTTGCGATTTTGGGCCGAGCACAAGGTAGAATCATCCCAAACCGTTCTGGAGTCCCCGCGTCATGTCCTCGATAAGCGCTTTCGTTCTAAGCCTGATCCTGATTTTGCTATCTTATTTGGTAGGATCGGTATCGTTCGCTGTGGTCGTCAGCCGCCTTATGGGCTTGCAGGATCCGCGCACCTTCGGTTCCAAAAATCCTGGAGCCACCAACGTGTTGCGCACTGGCAACAAAAAAGCGGCGGTACTTACCCTATTTGGCGATGCTGCCAAAGGCTGGCTGGCCGTATGGGCCACGAGCTTGCTGGCCCTGCACTTCCACTTGCCCAGTCTCGTCGTGGGCGCAAGCGCGATAGCGGTTTTTCTGGGCCACATCTATCCGATATTTCTGAATTTCAAAGGAGGTAAAGGCGTGGCTACGGCCCTGGGCGTGTTGCTCGCGCTGCAACCGTGGCTGGCGCTCGCGACGGCGGCTACTTGGCTGATCGTCGCCTATGCTACGCGCTACTCGTCGCTCGCCGCCATCATGGCGGCCATCTTCGCCCCCTTGTACTACCTGTTCGGGGGCAGCATAGCCTGGGACTTCGACGCAGTGATCTGTCTGGCCATCACCGTCATCAGTGCGGGGCTGATAGCCCGCCATCGCGCCAACATTGGCCGCCTGATGACCGGGAAAGAAGGCCGGATAGGTGGCAAACCCCGCGCGCGCTAACCCTCACAACGGATCAGGGCGCAAAAATTCTAAGGACGGACATTCACCGGGCGGCAAACTTCTTGCAAATCCCACCGCGGCCTGACGGTAAAGGCATGGCTGGTGTCAGACAAATCGACCAAACCCGCCTTGACCCGCAGTGCGCCGGCAAAAGCAATCATGGCGCCATTGTCGGTGCATAAATCGAGCGGCGGGAAAAAGACCTGCCCGTGTCGCGCGGCAAGTGCCTCGTATAGTCTTTCACGCAATCGACGATTGGCGCCTACGCCCCCCGCCACGACCAGCCGATTCAAGCCAGTCTGCTTTAATGCCTTAATAGCCTTGCCGGCTAAAACATCCACAATTGCCGCTTCGGTCGCCGCCGCGAGATCTGCGCGTTGCAGTGGCGAGATTCCACCCGGCTCCTGCTCCAATTTCCGCACACGCGTGAGTACGGCCGTTTTCAGACCACTGAAGCTGAAATCCAGATCATGACTGTGCAATTTCGGGCGAGGAAGCTCATAGGCGGCAGGGTTACCCGTCTGCGCGAGCCGCGACAACGCCGGGCCACCCGGGTAATCCAGTCCTAACAATTTGGCGGTCTTATCGAAGGCTTCGCCGGCCGCATCATCGAGCGTCTCGCCCAACAATTCATAGTCGCCCACCGCATTGACGCGCATCAACTGCGTATGCCCGCCCGAGACCAGCAAGGCGATGAACGGAAATTGCGGTTGCGGACTGGCCAGCAACGGCGAGAGCAAATGTCCTTCCAGATGATGAATGGGAATGGCCGGCAACCCACGTGCCCAAGCGAACGACTGCGCGACGCTCGCACCCACCAGCAGCGCTCCGGCCAAACCCGGGCCGGCTGTGTAAGCGACAGCGCCAATATCGTCAAAAGCAAGATTCGCCTTATGCAAAACTTCAGTGGTCAACGGCAACACCCGCCGGATATGGTCCCGCGAGGCCAGTTCGGGCACGACACCACCATATTCACGATGCATCGCAATCTGGCTATGCAAGGCGTGAGCAAGCAAACCACGCTCGGTGCACACCGCAGCGACTCCGGTTTCATCGCAGGAACTTTCAAAGCCAAGAATAATCATGATGCGCAAAAGTGTACAACGAAGCATCAAACGAGCTTAGAATGGCCGACAGTTTCACTCCCTTTTGCCATACTACTAACGAATCAATTGATTGGGGAAATCGAATGTTCGAAAGCTATTTCAAATTAGCAGCGCACAATACGACCGTGCGCACAGAGATTTTGGCAGGTATTACCACATTCCTGACCATGTCTTATATTATTTTTGTGAACCCAAATATTTTACATGACGCGGCCCACATGGATCACGATTCCGTCTTTGTGGCAACGTGCATCGCGGCGGCAGTCGGCACCCTAATCATGGCGTTCGTCGCCAACTGGCCTATCGGCCTGGCGCCCGGAATGGGCCTGAACGCCTTTTTCGCGTATACCGTCGTAGGTGCGATGGGCTATACTTGGCAACAGGCTTTGGGTGCGGTGTTCATCTCGGGTGCCATATTCGTTTTGCTCACCCTTACCGGCATACGATCATGGCTGATTGCGGGAATTCCAAAATCCCTGCGCTCGGCCATCGCTGCCGGTATCGGACTATTTCTGGCCATTATCGCGCTCGGTGGCGCGGGCATAGTCGTTGCCAATCCGGCTACCAAGGTGGGTTTGGGCAACCTGACTGCCGCACCGGCATTGTTTGCCATTTTGGGCTTCTTCATTATTGCCGTTCTTGATACGCTCAAGGTACGTGGCGCCATTCTAATCGGGATACTGGCCATCACCATTCTGTCCATGCTGACGGGCAACAACCAATTTCACGGCATATTTTCCGCACCGCCCAGCCTGGCACCGACATTTTTCCAACTGGATATCGCGGGTGCTCTGCACACCGGCTTCCTTCATGTCGTTCTGGTGTTCGTGCTGGTCGAGGTGTTCGATGCGACTGGGACCATGATAGGCGTGGCCAAACGAGCGGGCCTGATCGAGGAGGGCAAGCCCAACCGCCTGGGCCGCGCCCTGCTGGCCGATAGCACGGCCATCGTGGCCGGTTCGTTCCTGGGTACAAGCAGTACAACGGCATATATCGAAAGCGCTTCGGGCGTGCAAGCGGGCGGACGCACTGGCCTGACGGCGCTCACCATTGGCATTCTGTTTCTACTTGCGCTCTTTCTGGCGCCTCTGGCGGGATCTGTCCCGGAATACGCTACCGCCCCTGCCCTGCTTTATGTCGCTTGTCTGATGCTTCGTGAATTGGTCGACGTAGACTGGAGCGATATCACAGAATCTGCACCCGCAGCCCTGGCCGCCCTGATTATGCCTTTCACATACTCTATTGCCAACGGCCTGGCGTTCGGGTTCATCAGCTACGTGGTACTTAAGGCATTTACAGGAAAATTCAGGGACATACACCCGGCGACGCTGCTGGTCGCCATCCTATTTATCATCAAATACGCTCTTTTCCCTGGCTAAGCCACAGAAAAGCCCTGACCGGCACGTAGCACGGCCTGCCGGTCAGGCGTCGATTCCGCGCGAGCTTAAATACTCGTCGTAGGTCCCGAGATAATCGACAATTTCTCCACCGGGCATGATTTCAATCACCCGGGTGGCAACCCCCGACACAAATTCGCGGTCGTGGGACACAAACACCAACGTGCCGGCGTATTTTTCAAGTGCAAACTGCAGCGATTCAATCGACTCCATATCCAGATGATTGGTGGGCTCATCCATTAACAATACATTATGCCGGCCCAGCATCAGGCGGCCAAAACTCATGCGATTCTTTTCGCCACCCGAAAGCACCTTGACCATTTTGGGGATGTCGTCGGCCGAGAAAAGCAGACGCCCCAACACCGAACGCAAGGCCTGATCATCATCGCCGACTTGCCGGTAATCGAGTAGCCAATCAAACAGATTGCTGTCGTACTGGAACTGCTCGGACACATCTTGAGCCATATAGCCGATGTCCGCATTATCAGACCACTTGATGCTACCGCTATCGGGCGTCAGGTCGGCAGCCAGCATGCGCAACAAAGTGGTTTTCCCTACACCATTGGCACCAATAATCGCAATCTTCTGGCCTGCGTCGATCATGGTGGAGAACGGACGTATCACCGGTTGGTCATACGATTTCTGCACCTTGTCGAGCGTCACGGCGAGGCGATGCATCACTTTATTCTGTTCGAAACGAATGTACGGATTCTGACGCGACGATGGTTTGACTTCAACGGTACCGGCCTTGATCCGGTCGATCTGTTTCAAGCGCGAAGTCGCCTGGCGCGCCTTGGATTTATTGGCGGAGAAACGCCTCACAAAATCCTGCAACTCGGCCACACGTTCTTTCGCCTTGGCATTGGTGGCCGACACACGCTCGCGCGCCTGCGTGGACGCCAGCATGTAATCATCGTAATTGCCCGGATAGATGCGCAATTCTCGATAGTCGAGATCGGCCATGTGGGTGCAAACCTGATTCAGGAAGTGCCTGTCATGGCTGATGATAATCATTGTGCTCTGATAGCCGTTTAGGACATCCTCGAGCCATCGTATCGTGTTGATATCAAGGTTATTGGTCGGCTCATCGAGCAAAAGCACATCGGGATTGGAAAACAGGGCCTGCGCCAGCAGAATACGCAATTTCCAGCCGGGAGCAATTTCTCGCATGGGCAAATTATGCTGATCGACCGCGATATCCAGGCCCAACAACAACTCACCGGCTCGAGCTTCAGCCGTATAGCCGTCATATTCAGCAAATTTAGCCTCGAGATTGGCCGCATGCATGTAATCTTCTTCGGTGGCGTCCGGGTTCGCATAGATGGCGTCGCGTTCAGTCATCGCCTGCCACATTTCCTCGTGGCCCATCATGACGACATCCAGAACCCGGCAATCTTCAAACGCGAACTGATCTTGACGCAGCTTGCCCAGACGCACCCCGGGCTCCAGCGATACATTGCCGCTGCTAGCCTCCAGATCGCCGCCAATGATTTTCATAAACGTGGATTTGCCCGATCCGTTGGCGCCAATCAGGCCATAGCGATTGCCTTCGCCGAACTTGACACTAACGTTTTCAAACAACGGTTTAGGGCCGAACTGAATAGTAAGATTTGCGGTTGATATCACTGAGAATTATCGCGTAAAAGAAGTCAAATTAACCTGCAAGTTTAACAAGCCGACGCGTAGCGCGCCCGGGACACCCATCGGGCCAGTCTAAAAGTGCTCTTCGAGCACCAGATGCACCATGCCTTTTTCCGTGGCAATACCCACTTTTCGGCCTACAGGCAATGTCGCCTTCATCTTGACGTGGCCAAACGGCAAGCCGGTCACAACCGGCACCTTGACGCTGGCGCGCAACCACTGCACCACAGAGGGCATGTCGAAACCATTGTCATGGGTGGCCAGACGGTAATCAGAAAAATGTCCCAGCACAATCGCCTTCTGGCGTTGTAATATGCCGGCCTGCCATAATTGAGCCAGCATGCGTTCGATCCGAAACGGGTGCTCGCACACATCTTCCAGGAACAGGATGCCCCCTTTGACTTTGGGCAAATAAGGGGTACCTACCAATGAGCACACCATGGCCAGATTGCCGCCCCACAATACGCCGCGCGCATCGACGGCATCGGAATCGGTAGTTTCAAAACTCAATATTTCAAGTTCGCCACGCATACTTTCGGCGAATAGATCGGCCGTCAAATCGTCCATAGTGTTAGAACCGAAATCGAACGCAGCAGTGGGCCCGGCAAAGCTGGATGCCCCGGTGCGCGCGAGTAAAGCCAGATGGAACGCCGTGAAATCGCTGTGGCCTATGAATACTTTGCCGCTGTCAGCCACGGCCTGCCAATCGATAAAAGGCAGTAAACGACTCAGGCCATAGCCGCCTCGAGTTGCCATGACGATGGGCAGTTTTTGTTTCAAAGCGCGAGCAATGCCGGCCAAGCGCTGGCGGTCAGTCCCTGCGAACCGTTCGTGTACGGCCAGTGCGGCTCGGTCGACCACCGTCTTGAAACCCATCTGGGCCAGGCGAGCGCATGCCAGCTCCACTTTTTTCGGGTCGCCCACAGCCCCCGATGGGGAAATCAGATAGATGCCGGAAGCGGCGTGATGCGAGGCGTGGTTCATGGGTAGGCTCTTCAAGACGAAAGGAGGAATTTCAATATTCAGGCGCGCATAAGTATAGTGGACTTGGCAACCTGCCCGTCCGGCAAAAAATAGTAGCCACAACGACTGCCGCTACAAGATTGCTAGGTATTGGCACGCCGTTCGCGAAAAAACTGCCGCAGCAAATCACCGCACTCGTCGCCCAGTACACCGCCATAAACCTGTGTCTGATGATTCAGCTCAGGGTATTCGTGCACGCTCAATACGCTGCCGCAGGCTCCTGTTTTTGGATCGTTCGCACCATACACCACTCGGGCCAACCGAGCGTGCAGCATGGCGCCAATGCACATGACACAAGGCTCCAGCGTTACAAACAAACTCATTTCCGGCAAACGATAATTGCCAACGAATTGCGACGCGGCTCTTAGCGCCACGATTTCGGCGTGCGCCGTTGGATCGTGATCACCGACCGTACGGTTAAAACCCAGCCCTACAATCTGTCCGTCACCATCGAACACCACCGCACCCACAGGAACCTCACCACCGGCATAGGCCAACCGCGCCTGAGCCAACGCGAGGCGCATGGCTGCGTCATCCCCCATAAATACGCGCCTTAAGGGAAATCCGGCCGGCCAGACTTTCGACCGCCGCTTCGAGCCATTGATAGAGCTCGGCATCTTCGCCATAGCGTGCTTGATTCAAATTGGACACACGCCCCTCCTGAATAAAGCCCCAGGCCCGGCTGCGCTTTTCGCGGTGCTTGGGATCCCATACCCCAAAGGCCACACCGCCCGAACGACGTATCAGCGAAAAGCACGGGATGTCGGTATAACCGTCGCCCACAAATATCATTTGGTCAAAAGGCACACGCAGCTTGTCCTGTGCTACCTTTTTATTGACCTCAAATGGTTTGTTGCGCGACGCCGCGCCGACAATCCCTTTCTGGATATGAAATAAATAGCGTGTTTTATCGGTGAAGCTCACCACGCGTCGTGGAAAATGAATTCCACCTTGCTCATCATAGATAAACTCAGACGCCCAAATATCGGTAAATTCATGCGCAATCGGAGTATGTCGGACGACATCGCCTATGCCGCTGGAGATCAGGTAAAACTCTATCTGCACCTGCGGATGCTGCGACTTCACCAACGCCCGCAAGCGGCCAAACAAGGACTTGACACCGTCATGCAAGGGTAAACGGCCACCCCACTGCGCGAGGCGCTCTTGCGTAATCTGGCCATACTTGCCTGACCTGGACAGTTCAATCATGCGATATAGATACGCCGGCACCGGATCCCAGTCGTGTTGGGACAATAAGGGATCTACTTGATGCGACCAGAAATCACCCACATCGACCCCGATATCAGCCAGAAACCCAGAAGTGCTATCGGGGGCAAGCGTATCGTCAAAGTCGAAAATCAAGGCGATTACATCAGACATAGCGACAAACCCTTTGAATCGCGGCTGGCAACGCCGACTCGAACATAAAGGGTCAGTGTAATTCGGTTTCCAAATCAATTGTGGGCGCGAAAGCGAAGCACAAGCCCACCAGGCAAAACAAGCTAAGCCAACAAGGCGCACAGCCCTTTCAAAAATGGAATTGCGCGTCCAACTAACTGGCCTTCCAGGCTTTGAGACGCCGCAGGACTAAGGGCAAAATGGTGGGAAGATCTTCAGCTATCAAACCCGGCCCGAACGCGCTGGCCGCCTCGCCGTGCAGCCACGCTGCAGCCGCCGCAGCCAGAAACGCCTCCATGCCTTGAGCCATCAACCCCACAATCAGACCGGAGAGGACGTCGCCGCTGCCCCCTGTGGCCAAATCAGCAGGCGCGTTGGAGTTAATGATGGCCCGGCCATCGGGTGCCGCAATAACGGTATCAGATCCCTTAAGCAACACCACGGCGCCACATTCCCGCGCGGCGTAGCGAGTACGGAACAGTTTATTGCCTTCGCAGGGGAAAAGCCGCTCAAACTCGCCTTCATGAGGTGTCAACACGCAAGGCCCGGCGATGGCTGCGAACAGCCGATGCGAATCCCGGCCAAACGACGTCAACGCATCGGCATCGAGCACCACGCTGCGCCGCGTGGCAAGAATTTCTAACACATTCTGCCGCGTTTGACCGCCGACGCCAGCGCCTGGACCTGTCAGAATCGCATTCTTGCGCACGTCGGTAAGCATGCTAGCCAGGCTATCAGGCTCTTTCAGAGGCTGAACCATGATGCTGGTAAGCGCAGCGGCGTAAATGGCCCAGGCCGAATCAGGGACGGCCACAGTGACCAGCCCGGCACCGACACGCGCAGCCGCCAGGGCCGACAGCCGGCTCGCGCCCGTCATTTCGGCCCCGCCCACGACTACTGCATGCCCACGTTGATATTTATAACTGCCTATTTGCGGCCAAGGGTAATGATCAAACCAGATTTCAGGCCCGTTCTCGTGGGCGCGCGACACGACTTTTTGCACTACGGCCGAAGGGATCCCAATATCGGCCACAACCAGCTCACCACACAACTGCTTTCCAGGCATCAACAAATGGCCGGGCTTCTTGCGGAAGAAAGTGACAGTCAGTTTGGCCGGCGCCGCAACCCCGCGCACCTCACCGCTTTCGCCATCCAGGCCGCTAGGCACATCGACCGCGCAAACAGGCAGCCGACGCCTGATCAGGGTTTCAATTATCGCGCGTGCCTGACCCTCGACAGGCCGTGACAGGCCCGCGCCGAAAAGCGCATCAATGACCAGGGTGGCGTCGTCGAGTAACTCGATCGACAATGGCTCAACAGCGCCCGACCACAGCGCAGCGCAACACGCCGCATCGCCCACCAACCTTTCGCGCGCGCCCAAAAGCCCAAGCCTCACCGGCCAGCCCATCTCTGCAAGGCACCTGGCCGCAACAAAACCATCGCCACCGTTATTGCCCAGGCCGCACAGCACCACGACCGGCTGCATCGGCCAACGCGCGCTTACCGCTTCGGCAACAGCCAGCCCCGCCGCCTGCATCAACGTCACACCACTCATTCCAGACTTCAGGGTAGCCGCATCGACCGCCTTCATTTCCAACGGCGTAAGAAGAGCTCTATCTACCGGATTCATAGCCGTACTCGTCGCGGCGTAGGGCCGCAAAGTTAGATTCATCTTCAGATAGTAAAACACAAGCTTGGGTCATTGCATTTATCTGTTTTTTCACTATGCTTACCCCTTTGGCCGCCCCAGGCTTGCTGTGCTGGCAATACGCCTGCCAGAAAAAAAGCCGCGCAACACAATCGAAGCCTCTGAAAGTCTAAGTAAACAAAGCATTGGGCCCACACGCACGCCGGGTACACTACAAACCTTCAGCGCTTATTGATGACAACCATGACGCCCATTATTTCAATATCGGGACTTTCCAAGACCTATGCCTCGGGCTTCCAGGCTCTCAAGGACATCAATCTGGAAATCCGGCAAGGCGAAATTTTTGCCCTGCTCGGTCCCAACGGGGCCGGCAAGACCACCCTGATCAGCATCATCTGTGGGCTGGTCAGCCCAACCGAAGGCGTTGTGCTGGCCGACGGGCACAATATCATTACAGACTATCGCGCCGCCCGATCAAAGATAGGTCTGGTACCACAAGAACTTACCAACGATGCCTTTGAAACCGTCTGGAACACGGTCAGCTTCAGCCGCGGCTTGTTTGGCAAACGCGCCAATCCTGCTCACATAGAAAAGGTGCTGAAGGACCTGTCTTTATGGACCAAAAAAGATAACCGGCTCATGACCCTTTCGGGCGGCATGAAGCGCCGTGTCCTGATAGCGAAGGCTCTTTCGCACGAACCGCAGATTCTGTTTCTGGACGAGCCCACCGCCGGCGTCGACGTAGCACTTCGAAAGGAAATGTGGGCCATGGTGCGCTCGCTACGTGCCACCGGCGTAACCATCATACTTACGACGCACTATATTGAAGAGGCCGAAGAGATGGCCGACCGGGTGGGCGTGATCAATAACGGCGAATTGATCCTGGTCGAAGGAAAATCCGAACTCATGCGCAAACTTGGTAAAAAGCAATTGATATTGCAGTTGCAAAACGCTCTGGGCAGCGTGCCCGAAGCGCTGGCCGCCTATGCACTGGAAGTGTCTGCCGATGGTAGCCAATTGACTTATACCTACGACACCCAGCGTGAACACACGGGCATTCCGGCTTTGCTGCACGATCTGCACGACAGCGGTATCGGCTTCAAAGATCTGCAAACTACGCAAAGCTCGCTTGAAGATATTTTTGTCAAGCTGCTAAGGGAACAATCATGAACTGGCCCGCGATACGCGCCATCTACCTGTTCGAACTGGCTCGAACCGGACGCACCCTGATGCAAAGCATTATTGCGCCTGTCATTTCAACCTCTTTATATTTTGTGGTGTTCGGCTCGGCCATCGGCGGACGCATTACTGAAATCGACGGAGTCAGCTATGGCGCGTTCATCGTACCCGGGCTAATCATGCTGTCGTTGTTGACCCAAAGCGTTGCCAATGCGTCTTTCGGGATCTACTTCCCAAAATTCACCGGCACCATATACGAAGTGATGTCTGCTCCCATTTCGTACTTCGAGATCACACTGAGCTACGTGGGTGCAGCCGCCACCAAATCGATTGCGCTAGGCATCATCATCCTGGCGACGGCGGTATTCTTCGTCCCCTTGCGAATTGACCACCCGCTCTGGATGCTGCTTTTCCTGGTACTAACGGCCATCACCTTCAGCCTATTTGGCTTCATCATTGGCATATGGGCCGATAACTTTGAAAAGCTGCAACTGGTGCCTCTGTTGATCATCACACCACTGACCTTCTTGGGGGGCAGTTTTTACGCGATAAAAATGCTGCCACCTTTCTGGCAAACCGTTACGCTGTTCAACCCGGTCGTCTATCTGATCAGCGGCTTTCGCTGGAGCTTCTACGGCATTGCCGACGTAAGCGTGGCTGTGAGCCTAACCATGACCTTGGCGTTTCTGGGCCTGTGTCTGGTGATTGCCGCGTGGATATTCAAAAGCGGCTATCGACTCAAAACTTAGGCGCCAGCTCGATCAATCGCGAAAATTATTGAACTGCAAGGGTAGTTCCACATCTGTCTTGCGCAATAGCGCCATAGCTGTTTGCAGATCGTCGCGTTTCTTGCCATTGACACGCAACTTGTCGCCATTGATTTGCGCCTCTACCTTAAGCTTGGCGCCCTTCAACGCTGCAACCAGTTTCTTTGAAACCGCCTGCTCTATGCCCTGCCGAATTGTCACTTTTTGCCGCGCACCGCCCAGATTTTCAAGCGGATCGGCCAAATCCATGCAGCGTACATCAATGCCGCGTGCCGAAAGCCGGCCACGCAATATATCCAGCATCTGATTTAACTGGAATACGCTGGGAGCCGACTGACTCACAACAAAACCTTCCAGTTCAAACTTGGCATTCGTTCCTTTGAAATCAAAACGAGTGACCAACTCGCGGTTGGCTTGATCAACCGCATTGGTAAGCTCATGAGTGTCGACTTCAGAGACGACGTCGAAAGAAGGCATGACGCAGATCCTATAAGACAGGGTTTCACCAGGCACCAGGCGCAGCGCCAGATTGGCGCGTAACGGTCAAAACACCCTTGTGGCATGCTGGGTAAACGCAAAGTGTACCGTGATTTTTTACTATGCCCAGTACAAACAAACGTTCCTTTTCTCGTAACGTGCTATAAATGTCAAATCATCGGATGACTTAATGACTTAGAATGATGCTTGAACAGGCCACCAAAACCAATCTGACTGACAGCGCCGCCGATAAAATCCGGCAGGAAATCCTTGGCAAACGATGGGTCATAGGCGAACGCATTCCCAATGAACCCACCTTGGCCGCGCTGCTGGGTGTAAGTCGCGGTACGGTGCGCGAAGCCGTGAAAATGCTGGTTTCCCAGGAATTTCTGGAAACTCGCCAAGGTTCGGGCACTTATGTTCGCGCCAATTTTGATCCTTCAGGCAGCCTGCTGCGAATGCGGCGCAGCAATTTGCGTGATCAGGTCGAAACACGCTGCGCGCTCGAAGTCGAGGCCGCACGCCTGGCCGCCATACGACACACGCCGCAAGACATTCAAACCCTGCTAGAGCTGCTGGAATTGCGCGGCCACTCACATGAGCTGCAATCTCGACAAGATTTTGTAGAACGAGATCTGGCGTTCCACACCGAGATAGTTCGCATTTCCCGCAATCGGGCTTTGGCCGAAACTTATCTGTTCTTCTCCAATTCCGTGCAGGAGATTATCAAAGCCACGCTTAGCCGGGAGCTGCCGGAACCCAATCTGGATGCCCATTACGAAATTGTCCGTGCTATTGAAACCAGCGACCCAGACCGCGCCGCTGCAACGGTGCGCCAATTCATGGCACCGATTTTGTCCGAGCTCAACCAAGCACTGGATGTGTGAAGTGCACCCTGCCCCCGACCCAATATTACCCTCAACATTGAACTCATGAGCCACGCCCAGAACCAATTCAGAATTGCCGAAAATGACGGCCGCAGGCCTGCGCCCTCCGCGACACTGAGCCGGACAGCCCTGCTATTGCTGGGTTTTAGCTTGATGCTGATCGCCTTTAACCTGCGTCCGATATTCTCGAGCCTATCGGTGCTCTTGCCCGAGATCATCCGGCAAACGGGTTTGTCGTCGGCGAGCGCCGGTTACCTGACCACGCTACCGGTACTGTGTCTGGGGCTTTTCGCTCCCATCGCGCCCAAGCTGGCCGAGCGATACGGAGTGGAACGCACTTTGTTAGGCGTCGTAATCGTTCTGACTCTGGGTACAGCCTTGCGCGGATATGGGGCCATCTCTACCTTGTTCATCGGCTCCGCACTGGCCGGCGCGGCCATAGCCATAGGAAACGTGCTCTTGCCCAGCCTCGTAAAGCGAGATTTCGCCGACCACGCTGCAACCATGACTGGCCTCTATACCATGGCTCTATGCGGCGGCGCCGCCGTCGCAGCAGCGCTCAGCTTGCCCATTGCACACGCATGGGGCAATTCCTGGGCCGCTGGCCTTGGGGTCTGGGCCATACCGGTAGCCGTTGTTGTCCTGATCTGGATCCCGCAATCACCCAAGCAAAAGCCGCTAGCCCAACGTACCGTGTACACCGTAAATGGTCTGTGGCGCGATCGGCTCGCGTGGCAGGTCACGTTATTCATGGGGTTGCAGTCTGCCCTGGCCTATTGCGTGTACGGCTGGCTTGCGCCGATATTGCGAGAAAGGGGTATTGACGGCGTAACGGCGGGGTTGATTGTCTCTGTGTCGATTATGGCCCAGGTTGTTACCAGCCTTATCGTGCCGCCGCTGGCGGTTCGATGCAAAGACCAGCGTTTATTCAACGTGGCCCTGGCAATCTTGGCTGGCGCGGCGCTGCTGGGGTTACTCTTCGCTCCGCTTTCCACCGTATGGATCTGGGCCGTCTTGCAAGGCATGGGGCAAGGCGGGCTATTCGCCATCGCCTTGACTGTTATCGTTTTACGCTCGCCCGATTCGCATGTCGCCGCGCATCTGTCGAGCATGGCACAGTGCGTGGGCTATCTTCTGGCTGCCATAGGCCCTTTGCTGGTCGGGCTATTACATAGCTGGACAGGCGGCTATAACGCTGCAGCGTGGTTATTCATCGCGCTTACGGCAGGTGCCGCCATAAATGGCTGGGGTGCCGGACAGACAAAGTATGTTGGGGTCAAAAGCCTACGTAAGGAATCGCCTTCAGACTCCAGCGTTTGACGTCCGATACGCCTGCCGCCCAGCGAGATCCAGAGCCGCAAACTCTTTGTCCGATAACTCGATACCAGCCGCCGCAACGTTCTCTTCGAGGTGCAAGACCTTCGATGTGCCCGGAATAGGCAAAACGACAGGGCTGCGCCTAAGTACCCAGGCCAACGCAATCTGACTAGGCTCTGCAGCATGAGCCTTGGCAATGGTGTCGAGCAGCGCGCCGCGCTTGGCAAGGCCTCCTGCGGCCAGAGGATACCAGGGGATGAAGCCAATCTGATGCTGCGTGCAGTAATCAAGCACCGCTTCGCTCGTGCGATCGATCAGGTTATAACGGTTCTGGACGGTCGCCACCTTGAAGTACTCGGCCGCCGCTTCAATGTCGTCAACTTGAACTTCGCTTAAGCCCGCATGGCGGATCAGACCCTCTTTCTGCATCTGCCCGATACAATCGAATTGTTCGTCGCGCGGAACCTTCGAATCGATCCGGTGCAATTGCCAAAGGTCTATCTGTTCAAGACCAAGCCGTCGCAGACTCATCAGTACGCACTGACGCAGGTATTCCGGGCGCCCCAACGGGGCCCAGATGTCCGGCCCAAGACGTGTGTTGCCGCCCTTGGTGGCAATGGTGACCCCACGGTAAGGGTGCAACGCCTCGCGGATCAAGTCTTCGCTAACAAAAGGACCATAGCTGTCGGCTGTGTCGACAAAGTTCACACCCAGCTCGGGCAGGTGTTTGAGCGTGCGAATGGCCTCGGCCCGATCGTCCGGCTCGCCCCAGACGCCTTTTCCTGTGATCCGCATGGCGCCAAAGCCCAGCCGGTTGACCGTTAAATCGCCGCCTATCTGAAATTGCCCAGAGGCGGGCGCTGAAGAGTGGGTTGTCATGAAGATTCTCCTAGTTATAGCAACTGCTCAATAGTGCAAGAGCGATGCGACCATTGTAGTGCTCGCTAATTACTTCCAGGCCGCCAGGAAAGCCAATAGCACGCTGGCGGAATTGTCGGCTGCAATACTCATGAAGGTATGCATCTCATTGACCCCCTCACCCCCACCCGCCAGATCGCTTAAAGAGCGGAAGGCAATAAAAGGTACGCCATTGCTATAAGCCACCATGGCACAGGCCGCGCTTTCCATGTCAATCACATTGGCGTGAAAGGTTTTAAACACGTACATGCGCAAAGCTGCATTATCGACAAATGCCGAACCCGAAACACCATTGCCTCCGACCACCAATTCCGGTGCGCGGCTCAAGCATTTTTTACGGATGTCGCACGCGGCGAGCTTGACATGCCGAATCTCCTGGGCAACCGCCAGCATTTTCGGGTCGACGTCAAACCAGAATTTCTCGCTGATCTGAGGATGCTCGGCCGAACGCACTCTAACCGGGCGCGGATACATCATCCCAAAATTGGACATCCCTGCCAGCAGCTTGCCAGGAGGCGGGGCAAATTCACCAGGAGCTGTTTCTCGGGCCATTAGTACCTCGAGATACTGGCCCCAGCGCGCCACCACCGTCACATCGCCAACATGCAG
The DNA here is from genome assembly GCA_039935015.1 of Paralcaligenes sp. GTDB lineage: Bacteria > Pseudomonadota > Gammaproteobacteria > Burkholderiales > Burkholderiaceae_B > Paralcaligenes. The sequence continues at coordinate 24,967 of JBDTLC010000168.1, forward strand.
ATCTGGATTCGCGCCCCCGGCAATGCCACTAAATACGATATGGCTGATTTTGAACCTGTCGAGTGCCAATTGCGTATTCATAGCCGCATTGGTCATACTGATGCCGCTTAAAAACAGCACCACGGGCTTGCCTTGCAGCCTGCCTGTCGTGAAACGCACCCCATTGACGGAAAATCTCCTGGGCTGCTGAAGTTTATCTAACAACAAAGCCAATTCAGGCTCAAATGCCGACATCACGGCAATACGGGGTGTCTGATCGAGCTGCGGCGCAGCCTGAACCCTGGTCAACACGCCAAAGGCCAGAAACAACGTCATCAATAACGTTCTCAGGAAAAGTCCGCGTGTTGGTTTCATAATGTAGAGTCAAGACGGTAATACGTAAATTGGGAATTGGCGCAAGCCAAGTGCTGCGCCGCCTTTATGAAGCGTAATGCAGCGACAATATAATACGAAACATCGGCTGTCGACCCTTTATAAAAATTAGGGAACACACTTGCTTAATGCACGGAACATTCAGGTCAAGTGCGCAGTGCCGCACTATAGCGACGAGCATGCACCCATCCATGGCCACATCCAACCCTAATATGAAGATATGAGAAATACATCGATCAACGGGGTTAGCATGATTCTGGGTGCCGCCATGCTTTGGGGGACCACCGGTACCGCACAAAGCCTGGGGCCAGCCAACCTCTCGCCTTATTGGGTTGGTGCCCTGCGCGTCTTCATCGCCAGCCTATTCTTCGCCGCAGTCATTCTTTGCCGAACCGACAAACAGTTAATCAAGCAATTGGCGCACTTACGGTGGCGCTGGGTTTGGCTTGCGGGGGCCTGTATTGCCGCATACAACCTTACATTTTTTGCGGGAGTTAAGGTCACCGGAGTCGCGGTTGGAACCGCCATCACCATTGGCAGCGGCCCAATCTGGGCCGGCTTGTTGCAAACGCTGATCTCGGGCAAAGCACCTCGATTTGCGTGGTGGGCCGGAACACTGTCCGCTGTCACCGGCGGCAGTCTGATGGTGTTGAGCGCGAACAGCCAGATGCAAGCGACTTCCGCCGGTGTGGGGCTGTGCCTGACCGCCGGCTTGGTGTATGCGGTATACACCTTGGTCAGTAAGAGTCTTGTCAGCCAGACTTCACCAGCCATCATTACTTTATGCACGTTTTCTTGTGCAGCGCTCATCGCTATTCCTGCTGCCCTCGCATTATCGGGGCTCTTCACCACGACCGCCGCAGGCTGGGCAACAGTGGGATATCTGGGCATCGTGGCAACAGGCGTTTCATACTTATTGTTCAGCTACGGCTTGCGGCATATTTCGGGCCCCAGCAGCGTAACTTTAGCGTTGGCCGAGCCGGCTACGGCCTTTGCCCTGGCCATTGTGATCGTGCATGAGCATCCCGGAATCGCTGCTTTTGCTGGCCTAGGGCTATTGTTGTCTGGCCTGCTTTTGATTATTTTGACGGAGATGAAAACGGAACATAAACCGGCCGACAAGGTAAAAGCCTAACTCGAATGGCACCCCGGCGCTCTTCCCGATTCGCTTCCCGCATTTGTTACCAGCCTACGTGCCCAGTCACCGTGATTTTTGCAAGAGATTCGATTCAAAGACAAAAACCGGATTACTGACCATATCAAGAAGCGATATATTCATAGCATGTAGTGCTTACGAATAAGGATCGAAGATGCGCCCACATATTGCAGAAAGATCGAGCGTCCAGGCCGCGGCAACAGAGATGGATCCGCGCTGGCCCAGGGTCGTGGCCAGAGACCACAAAGCAGACGGCCAATTTTACTATTCCGTAGCCACCACGGGCGTCTACTGTCGGCCCTCCTGCCCATCGCGAACGGCTAACCCAAAGAATGTTCGCTTTTACGACAGCGTTGCCGACGCGCAGGCGGCAGGCTTTCGCGCGTGCCGACGGTGTAAACCAGATGAACCCTCGGCCGATGCGCAAAATATCCACAAGATTACACATGCCTGCCGGCTCATCGAGCAGGCCGAAGATATCCCGTCGCTCACTGAGTTAGCCCAGGCAACGGGCCTTAGCACTCGCTATTTTCACCGTGTTTTCAAGACTCATACCGGAGTAACGCCGAAAGAATATGCTGCGGCTCATCGAGCTGACAGGATACGCGACCAACTTAGCCGCGGCAGTACCGTAACCCACGCTATCTACGACGCAGGGTTCAACTCCAGCAGCCGTTTCTACGAAACCTCGTCCAAGTTGCTGGGAATGACCCCCACCACTTATGGTCACGGAGGTGCCAATACGGCAATCCGCTTTGCCATCGGCCAATGCTCCCTTGGTGCCATTCTCGTGGCGGCAAGCGCCAAAGGAATTTGCTCACTATCCATGGGCGAGAATCCACAATGGCTGATTCACGACTTGCAAGATCGCTTCCCTCACGCCGAACTGATCGGCGGCGATACGGATTTCGAGGCACTTGTGGCGCAAGTGGTAGGCTTTGTCGAAGCCCCCGGAATTGGACTGGATTTACCGCTTGATATTCGAGGGACCGCCTTCCAGCAACGAGTCTGGCACGCATTGCAAGAAATCCCAGCGGGCACTACAGCTACCTATGCCGACATTGCCCGAAGAATCGGGGCGCCCAAAGCCGTGCGGGCCGTGGCGAGCGCCTGCGCGGCCAATACTTTGGCCGTAGCCATTCCCTGTCACCGTGTCATCAGAACCGACGGCACACTTTCAGGCTATCGCTGGGGCATCGAACGCAAGCGTGCGTTGCTCGACCGCGAACATCTAGCATGAGCAGCCACGTTTCCGAACCCGCCCTGGACGTGCCCCTTAGCATAGACGCCGCGGACTGGTCGGCGGCCTTTTGCCACCTCGAGGCCGAAGGTTGGGCAATTTTGCCCAAGCTGTTGCGAGGGGCGCAATGCGACGCGATCAGAAATATCTACGGCCAATCTGGGGTTTTCCGCAGCCGAGTCATCATGAGCCGGCACGGTTTTGGCCGCGGCGAGTATCAGTACTTCGACTACCCGTTACCCGGCTGCGTCCAGACCCTTCGAACGTATCTTTATTCTCACTTGACACCCATTGCGAACCGCTGGCATGAAGCCCTGAAAAACCCTATACGTTTCCCCGCCAGTCACGCCGCATTCATCGAGCGCTGCCATGCCAGTGGGCAAGTTCGCCCAACGCCACTATTACTTCAATACGGCGAGGGCGATTACAACTGTCTGCACCAAGATCTCTACGGGGATCACGTTTTTCCAATACAAGTTGCTATTCTTCTTAGCAATCCAAACACGGATTTTGAAGGTGGCGAATTTGTGCTGACGGAGCAGCGCCCGCGCATGCAATCACGGGCGATGGTGGCACCAATGCAAAAAGGCGATGCCGTCGTATTTGCAGTCAATAATCGGCCTGTGTCGGGATCGCGTGGGGCCTATCGCGTCAAACTGCGGCACGGCGTCAGCAAGGTACGCTCAGGTCATCGACATACGCTGGGTATCATTTTCCACGATGCCGCTTAAGTCGCAGTATTTGCGTCAATAGGCTTCCGGCTTGAGCAAGCGCTTCACAGAGACCGCTCTTAGCTGGCGATGTTAAGCCGCCAGTTGAGCAAGTGCCGCGGCGCGCTCGTCGACTACGGTAAGTATGGTGAGGAACCCGCTGATATCGAATACATCTTTGACCTGTGGCTGCAGGCAGCACAGGATCAGACGACCGGAATTTTGCTTCAGGCGTTTGGCCAGCATGAGTACTACGCGCAGGCCGGCGCTGGAAATGTAATCGAGAGAGGTCAGATCCAGGACACAAAGCTTTTCGCCCTGCCCGACCCATACCATCAGACCTGCTTCGACCTCGGCCGCATTGGCGCTATTGATTTGGCCGCTTGCCGAAACCACCAAGATTTCGCCGATTTTTTCGCTTGAAAGACTCATAGGGAAACCGTTATATTGAAAAAAGACCTCTATCCATTGAATTGTAATGACGTACAACCAATACTGGCTAGTATGATACGCGACAATTTCCGCATTTGGCACAATTTCGCTCGGGCGGCCACCACGCTCTTGGCCCAGAGAAACCTGGCGAGCATTCCTCGCCCGAACGGCATTTCAACCGCTTAACTTATTTTATTCATCCGCACCATGCAGATACTCGCTTCGCTGTCACTCGCTCCCGGGCCCGATGCCGTTCGCAAAGCTCTTGCATGGCTGGAATCGATCGCCGAACAAGAACATTGGCACAAGCGTACAGCCTTCAAGCTAAGCCTGTGCCTCGATGAGGCGCTGAGCAATATTGTCATGTATGGTTTCGTGGACAGGGCTAACGATACAGGTGCCGCAGACATTACCCTTTCGATCCATGCCAGTGAACGAGAAATTACCCTCGCCATTGTCGACAACGGCATTCCTTTCGACCCCACACAGGCGGTGACGCGGGATCTGGCCGAAACAGTGGAGGACGCCGGCATCGGTGGCCACGGGGTACGCCTGATGCGGCATTATTTACACGATATTCAATATCGGCGGCAAGGTGATCAAAACCACTTGCGCCTACAGGTCAAGGCCAACTCTGACAAGGCCGGGTCATGAACGCATCATTGTTCCCTGCGGCAAACCTGCAAAGCACTATCCCCGAAACGGCCGTGGCATACATAAACCAGAGCGCCATCGCGCATAATCTTCGATCCTTGCGCCGCACGATTACTCACTCCGGCAAAAAAAATAGGCCCTTTGTATGGGCCGTTGTCAAGGCCGACGCCTATGGACACGGAGTGATGCATGTACTACCTGGTCTGCACGATGCCGATGGTATTGCCGTTCTTTCTTTGTCCGAAGTCTACACGTTGCGGTCCTTGGGTTGGCGCAAACCAATTCTTGTCATGAGCGCGCAATTTTCGGCCAGTCATTTGCGGGATCCGGAATTATTCCCGCTTCATCTGATCATTGATAACGAGCGGCAGATTACCGAACTAGAAAGGCTACGTCAGGCCGAACGCCCTTTTGCGTGGCTGCGCTATAGCGGTGTTTTGCATCACTCCGGCTTCGACGACCCAGGCTACGGCCCAGCCTGGAACCAGTTGCAAAAACTGTTGCGTGCCAATGTGCTCTCCGGGCTTGGGCACATGCAACACTACGCCCACGCGGAAGACGCAGAACAATTGCGCGCCGAGCGTAAGGTATTCGAAGCTCTGTTCGCAGGCCTGCCCGGCCCGCGCTGCACCGAAAATTCTGCTGCCATGCTGTCCGATCCGGGCTATGTGGCCAGCACCGACTGGGTACGTAGCGGCATCGCACTCTACGGAATAAGCCCGTTGCACGAAGCCACAGCCGCAAGCCTTGGGCTGATACCGGCCATGACGCTTCAGGCTCCGATTCATCGCTTGCAAAAATTGCTCGCAGGTCAACCATTGGGATACGGTGCAACATTTCGGGCGAGCCATGACATTTGCATCGGGCTTGTGGCCTGCGGCTACGCCGACGGATATCCGCGCAGCATCCCGGAAAATTGCCCGGTATTGATAAACGGACGGGAAAGCCGGATCCTTGGCCGGGTGTCAATGAATACGATAACGGTAGACCTAAGCGCCCATGCAACGGCTGGTCCGGGCACGATGGTTACCTTTTGGGGCACCGCCGCCTTGCCTATAGAAGTGGTTGCCCGTTTGGCGGGAACCATACCGGCGCATCTGTGCGCCGGCCTCACCGCGCGGGTGACCAGACTATCTACTGGCGCGCCAGACGTGGCGCAAAAGCCATAAACACAAGCGTCGCCACCAAATACAACGCGCCCGTCACCACCAGACCACCTGAAATACCTACCGAAGCGAAGAGCCCGCCCACTAACAAGGGCCCCAGCATCTGGCCAAACTTGTCGGCCGCACGCATCACGCTGGTGGCTGCACCTGCGCCATAATTCTGGACATGGTCCAACGACAGCATGTAAGCCGTTTGCGCACCGCCCGCTAAGCAACTGGCCAGTGCGAGCAAAACAACTGCAATAGCGGCGGCAAGAATACCGCTTGCAAAATGCAGGCTTAGCAGCCCTGCGCTACCCACGAGGCCGCCAGCAGCTATCCAATACTTTTTATAAGCACTGCGATCGGCCATTCTACCCATATAAGGTCCCACGTAAATGACACAAAGCCCATACAACATCAGAATACGGCCTACGCTGGCCACTGTAGAGCCTTGCGCATCCATATAAAGTGGCAACGCATAAGTCAGAAGGCCGACCTGAGCAATCGAAAAGGGAATAACGCAACCCACCAGCAACAAACCAAAATCGCGCGTGGCGAGGAGTTTGCGCAACCCCGCCCAAGACCTGACCGCGGGCGCCGCAGCTGTACGCGCTTCACGCTGCCCAGGCAAATGTCGATAAGGCCACATCAAGGTCAGCACACCAACCGTCGGCAAAGCCAGCAATACCGCACCTATGACAAAAACTGCACCAAAGCCCAATTGCTGCATAATCATGGCACCGACCGCCGCTCCCGACAAATGACCGGCGAACAGGCCCGCAACAACCGATGCCATGTTGCGCCCCCGATACGCTGCGGGGCTGCGGATAACAACAAAGCCTTGCAGCCCCATCCAGGCAAGCCCGTAGCCAAGGCCCACCAAGCCGCGCGCAAGAATGAACGTCATTAAAGATCCGGCCACCGCACAAGCCAGATTGCCGGCCACTGCGATCAGCAGGCCCGTGAGCACCGGAAACTGCCAGCCGCGGCGATCGATCAGTCGACCGGCCAGCAAAGCCGTCAACAGGCCGCAAGCCATCTCTGCCGCAATAGGCAGCGCCATCAACAGGGCCGAGCCTTGCGCTGATCCGCCGTCGGGTAGCAAGGAACGTGCATAGATGGGCAGAAAGCTAAGCGGCAATGCGAGGGCGAACAGAAATCCAAACATGACGGGGCGCACGAGCGAACCGACGCTCGATGAATCGTCGAGCCCGACGGGCTCGCCCGAGGACGCGCGGACAGGGACCGCAAATGCCCTATCCATCAGCAAGGTCAGCAGCAGCAACAATTCTATGGCCGCCACCAGTGCTACAGCGACGACAGTAGCGGCATCCAGAATCCGGGCATGGACGCCCTGCGCAATAAGCTGCTCATCAGGCAGTATCTGCAAGGAGGCTAGCACAGGGCCGTCCGGCGTGGCTTTCAGTGGAAAAGTCAGCGCGTTGTCGCCGCTGATAGAGGGTACCTGCGCTGGCATGGCACCGTGCGCATTGGCGCGGTTAAAGATCCGGCCATCAGTGCCCAGCAGCCGCAGTTCACTTATAACGGGAAAAGATGCCGCCAGCCTCGCCATAGGCTGTTCGACACCACGCAAATGATCGGGCGCAATCCCGAAACTCAGCACCCGGTCAAGATCATGCTGTAGACCTCGTCCCAGAACTTGAGTGTTTTCACGCGTGACCTGAACCCATACGTCGCGAAACGTGTGTATCGTGTAGGCAGCGTACAAACCCTGCGCCAGCAGCAGAATCAACAGTGGCGCCAATAGTCTTGTACGGCCGGCGGAAGCCAACTCGTACAAGGGGACGACAAAACGAAAGAACAACGCCAGAATAATTGCAGCGCCCAATGTGGAAATGGCCAGCACACTGAGGTTATTGGTCATCAACGTGCTTTTTTTCGTATCCTGACGCCTCACCTGCAAAACGACCGCTCCTTTCATGTCGGCATTCGATTGCATCAATGGAACGGCGACCATGATTCTTTGCGCGTCAGTCTGATACACGGCACCGGAAGCAAGCCGCACAACCCCTATGCCGGTATCGTTACCATGGGTTCTTAAAGCCCTTAGCAACGACGTCGTCTCAAGCCCACCACCCACCGAGGCCACGACTTGTCCGCCCGACAGCACTACACTGGCGCTCAATAAATCGGGAATGCGCTGTCGTAACATAGCCAACATTTCTGACAAGCCAAAATACTGTGCAAGAGGTTTGCCCAACCTCATGCCCGTCTGAATCTGGGACGATGTCTGTCCGGCCAGCAGCTCGACCCGCTCGGCGGTGTTGTCGATAACCAGGCGATCGAGCGCCGACAGGCTGAGCGCGCCGATCAACGCCTGGGATAGCAAAAGCACCAACATGCATGCCAGCAATACATCGCGTAGCGGATGGCGCCGGCCTGCCCGTCGTGTTGTCGCGTCAGCGTTCATAGTCCCCGTCGATGTGGGTCGCCCACATCATTCCTTTTTGAATCAATAACAAGTTGCAGGCGCAATAATAAATTACAATCGCATTCAAAGGCACACTTTCTACGGCACCCGCCGCCGCAACCTTCCCGTTGAGCAGTCATTTATGCGATTGACTTCGCTGCGCAGCAAAATATTCCTTCTCGTCGGGCTAACGCTATTTTTGAGCGCCGTAGCCGTGCTGTTCGTCACTGAGCGCAATGTTACCCGCACAGTCATCACTAGTGAAAAGCTGGCTGTCGACAATGTATTGAATCTGCTGGTGCGCGATAGCGACGCGCACTGGGGCGACTTGCTTAACAGCAAAATCACCACCGTACGCGACGACCGCAAGCAACTAGTGCAATTGGGCAATACGATACAGTCGGTCCTTGCCATGTATGCCGATCAGGCCGCTCACGATACGCTCAGCACTGAGCAAGCCCAAGATCTGGCTAAAAAATGGATAAATAGCCTATCCATAGGTAACAAGCGCTTTAGTTTCGTTTTCAGTCACGATCTGGTCACACTCGCCAGCGGCGAAAAATCGCTGGTCGGAGCCAATCTGGCAAAGGTAAAAGATTTCAAAGGCCATGATATGGCGGCATCGGCCTACCGCGAGGCACGCGTCAGCGGCCACAGTTTTGCCATTTACCACATGTCTTCAACGGGCCAGCAAAAACAGGGCGAACTGCGTTATGCCTATTTCGCCTATTTTCAGCCATGGGACTGGGTTCTGGCGGTTAGCGCAGATGCACGCGAGGTAGTAAAGCAATTCGACCTGCGCCGCAAAGAGATGGATCGTTCTATCGGCGAAGCCCTGACGTCGCTTCGGCTGGCCGAGTCAGGGTTTGTGTTCATTACCGCCGACGACGGCCACTTGATCTCACCACCGCCGCCCAAACAATCGGATCTGCTCGACAGACAAGATGTCCCCAGCAAAAAAAGCTTACGTCAATTGCTCGGCGCCATACCGCCTAACGGCCAAGTGGCAAACTTTCAGTTTCATAGCAACGATTCCGATGGCCCCTGGGAAATTAGCGCGGCCTATTTCAAACCACTAGGCTGGACCATTGTCGCCGCCGTCCCGAACAAAGACCTGACGCGCGCGGCTATCGAGTTGCGCAACCGGCTGGCCTGGGTATTTCTGCTGGCCTTGCTCCTGTCGCTGGCGATCGCGTGGATATTGTCTACACGCATCGCTAAGCCTTTGCGTGAACTAACCGATTTTGTGCGCAAATTGCCCGAACAAGACCTGAGCATTGCCAGCCCCATACCTCGACATATAGCAGAGCTGCCACGCCATCAACCCGACGAAGTGGGTCGTCTGGCCGCGACGTTCATATTCATGGACCAGCAATTGCGCGAAAAAATCGCCAATCTGCTGCAAGAGACGTCCAGCCGTGAACGCTTCGAAAGCGAACTGAGCATTGCGCACAGCATTCAGATGGGCCTGCTGCCCGTCCCTCTGAACGCAGACACGCTCGCGAAAGTCGATCTGAACGCTACTATGATCCCCGCCAAAGAAGTGGGCGGGGATCTGTACGATTACTTCTTGCTACCCGACGGGCGCCTGTGTCTGGCCATCGGCGACGTTTCCGACAAAGGCATACCAGCGGCGCTGTTCATGGCAGTGACTCGCACGCTGATACGGGCATCAGCAGAGGACGAAGCAGATCCGGCCAGGCTAATGGAACGCGTCAATAATCGGCTGTCCGAGAACAACCCTAACCTGATGTTCGTTACCCTGGTCATCGCAGTGCTGGATATGAGAACGGGCGAACTGACCTGGTCCAACGCGGGCCATCTGCCGCCTTGCATACTGAGCGTCAACGGTGAACTTCGGCTGCTTGAAGACCGCAGCGGCCCGGCCTGCGGCGTTCAGGAAGATCTGCCATACAAACGGTTCAGTACCCAGCTCGAGCCTGGAGAAATTCTGGTAGGCTATACCGATGGAGTCACCGAAGCATTGAATCCGAAAGGCGAACTATACGGAGAGCCCCGGCTCTTTGCTCTGATTGCTGCGCAGAAACCCGACAATGCGCAAAACCTGACGGCGTCGCTGCTGCACGATGTGCGTGAATTCGCACAGGACACAGAACAATCGGATGACATTACCTTGATCGTCGCAAAAAGGGCCATGCCATGATTTCTCGTTTTCTGTTTTGCGTCGTCGCGGCAATCAGCCTGCTTACAGCTCCTTTTTCGCACGCACAAACGGCGGCGACCCCTCCCCTCGGACAGGCAAGCGTCTTTGCCACGGCCCCCACCACTAAACCCGACGGCAAACGCTGGCGCATAGGCTACGTCGAAAGCGGCAACTATGACCAATACCCACTGACCTTGGCTCAGATCGCCCAGGGCCTGCAACACCTCGGATGGCTGCATCTGAAAACAGATATTCCGAAAGGAATCAGCGGGCACGACCTATGGTCATGGCTTGCCACCAATGCGCAGAGCAAATATCTGGATTTCGTGCAGGATGCATACTGGCAGCCCGGAGATTTCGACGCCCAAAAGCGGGCGCCCATGCGCCAAGCCATCACAGCACGCATCCATGACAAGGGCGATATCGATCTGATGATCGCCATGGGCACATGGGCGGGACAAGACATGCGCACTATCGGCCCGCCAATTCCTACTATTGTTGCCTCAACAAGCGATTCGGTGGCCGCCGGCATAGCGGATAGCGCCAAAGATAGTGGCAGGGAAAACCTGCATACCCGCGTCGAGCCCGAACGGTTCCAGCGCCAGGTTCGACTGTTCCACGAAATCGTGCCTTTCAAGAAACTGGGTATCGTCTACGAAAACAGTGCGTCGGGCCGCACCTACGCCGCTGTGGCTGCGGTAGAACAAGTCAGCCGTGAGCTCGGCTTTTCGGTTGAGCCCTGCTACGCGGTATCCAGTAGCATCCCCACCGAAGAGGCCGTGGCCAATGCAGTGGGCTGCTATCGCAAACTGGCCGACGAGCGCGTCGACGCGATTTACGTCACCACGCACCGCGGAGTCAATCCCGGATCAATAGAATCCATTGCAAAAATACTCGAACAGGCCAAGATACCCAGTTTCTCGATGAATGGCTCCGCCGAAGTCAAACAGGGCATTCTGCTTAGTCTCGCGCAAGCGGATTTGTCGTATGTGGGGCTTTTCCAGGCCGAAACCATCGCGCGTATCTTCCACGGAGCCAAACCTCGGCAGCTTAGCCAGATATGGATCGACCCGCCAAAGATTGCACTAAACCTGGCTACTGCCCGCGTTATAGGGTTCAACCCGCCAGTAGACATCTTGCTGGCGGCCGACGAGGTATATCAAACGGACCCTTAATCGACGGATCCTAATTTGGCCTGACGGCATCGCTTACTGTTGAGGCAAGCTGCCGAACTGATCGGGGTGCAAGGCAGCGTGTCTGGGCAATAATGCGGCCAGGCGATTGGATTGTGTACCACCGGCACTCTCCCATGTGTCCAGAAGGCGGTCTGCCCCCGTACGGCCAGACGCCTCTATGAACTCTGCATAAGCCAGCCAACGCTGGTCGAACGGCGATAGACCCGCGCGCGCCACAGCCAGCACGTCAGCACAAAGTGCTTTGACCTCAGCATCATCGAGCCCGGCTCGCATGGCCGTTTGCCGCAAGCCTCCAAGACGCTGCCAACCCCACTCTTTGACCAACATCCCAGCGTCGGCGAGATTAGCCAGCAGTCCCGCCTGCAATGCCGAAGGAGCAAGCAATACACTTTGCGCCACGTTCGCGCCCGCCTCGCTCAACAAGCAGGCATCAGCAAACCCCGCAGCTGGCGCCCGGCCTTCGATATAAACCTGCGCATCGTACGCTCCAAACAACGCCTCAAGCCCACCCTCGCTCCGCCATGCCGCCATCAGCTCGGGCAGCGGCGGCAAGGCACCGAACCGATACCGCAAGCGTGCATCCAGAAACTGCGCTATTTGAGAATATTCGAAATGGTGTGTATTGGGAACGAGGCGCACCACACGATTATTGTCGCTGCGACGGCCAAGCCATTGCGGCGCCTGCAGGAAATTCAACAGACAAGGGTCGCCATCCAGAAGTACCGTCGCGACGCCCTTGTAATCGTAGGACGGCACCGGCGGCAGGCCGCGTGTAACCGTACCTGGCCCGAACATCCACAGGAAAAAATCACCCATGTCACGAAACGGGCGCTCTGGGTAGCTGCACAAATACAGATCACCAGAGAACTTGGCCGGGCCGAACACACGCTGCCAAAGCGTCATGCGATTTTCCTTGAGACCAGTCACTTGGCCAGACTCAATGGGGCTGTTGGCAAATAGGGCAATACTTGCCGGCGCCAGGGCCACCGCTACATTTAGCGCGTCTACTGCCTGATTAATGGGCACCGACGTGTTAGCACCATTTTGCGCTTTGGCGTCAATCCCTTCCCAGTGATGCCAGCCCCGATAGCCCCGCAATTCCTCATAAATGGGGCGCGGAACGCAGACTCGCGCATACCAGTGGGCATCACGAGGACAAGCCGGATGCTGCGACGCGTTCAGTATGCATGCTTGATCGCCTTTCAATGCGTCGAGCGTGTCCGCCAATTCTTGATGCGCGAGGTCCGCCATGCGTTGCATTCCACCCGATCTGCCGTCCACTGGAGCTAGCGAAGTCTCTAGAAGATTGAAACCGTTGTCCAAGCCGCACATGGCGATCGGCGTTTCAATACCCACGCAACGCCCCGAAAGCGTGCTGGACTCGCACGCTACCCCTCTCTTTTCTTTGATTGATCGCAATGCATCGAAATAGGTTTCCACAGGCTGGCTCACGCAGGTCTGTGCATGAGCCACCACCATTTCCATTTCCAGTCCAATTCGGGGGCAATATGCCTTCGTGCCTGGCACTGCCTCAATAGAAACCACGGAGTCTTTACGCGGCCCATCTTTCAAGGCACTTGTACTGCTCGAAACGGTAAGTTTGCTATTCAAACGTTCTCCAGGTTAATGACGTAACGGCGTGCACCAGGAAAACCCTTCATGACATTCGACCATAGCCTTGAATACTTTGGCCAAGCCGGAATAGTCCAGACCTCGGACTTGTACTCCCAGCGTTTCCAGCAGCGTCATAGGGTAAAAAACGAACGCGGCACGCCAGTCGGCATTTTCCCGGCACTTCTGCAACGCCCTGTCCAAAGACACCGAACCAATCTTATTGCTGCCTGAGACGTCCATCATCGAAACGGCCCGCTCGTCGAAGGCATCGAAGGGTATGTCCTCCCATGGTCGAGCAAGCAGGAAGTTGACCGGCTCCGAGAGCCTGACAATGGTGCCCAACATCCGACGAACCTGTGCCATCACTGTGGACCAATTACCCTGCTCTGTCTGGCGGATCAGCCGCATGCCTGAGTACAGCGGCGTAGTGGGGCTCACGAGCCCCCAACGCCAGCTGCACGGGCGGCTCAGCAGCGTCCAGACAGGCACGCCAAGAGCACCCGCGAGATGGGCTGGAGCGCTATCAGTAGTGATCAGCAGATCCAGTCCGGCGACAGCGTCGGCCAAGTCGGCTACGTCGGCAAACGTATGGCCAAGCTGCTCAACGCTGGCGGCCCACGGTTTGCAGGACAACTGGGCTTCATCATCTCCCCATTGCACGCTAACCCAGTCAACCTCCCGATAATCGCACAATACTTGCCCCAGCAATTCGAGGGGCAGCGATTTAATGTTGGCGGCAACGCCCACATTACTGGTTATCCAATTCAAGCCTACCCGCAACCGCCCACTCGCACGCGCAGATTTGCGGGGCTGGGCGGCCAAATAGGCCTTGCCCTGCAACGAATCGCACAGCAAGGAGCCCAGGCGCATGATCGACACGTGAACATCGGTCGGATCGTTTAGGGCTTCACCAGGCGTTATCGTTTCGATTTCAGGCGATTGCCGGCGCAATAGGCGCTGTAATTCCGGGCGGCACTGGACTCTTACCCGACGAAATTGCTCTGCTGCCGACTGCACATACCGCCATTGTTGAATGATGTCGCCCACGCCCTGGTCAGCAAGAATCAATAGATTGCTCTCGCGAAATGCAAAGGTTGACTTCTGGAGAGACGGGAGGTGAGCGTCGCGGCGAACCAGGCCGTGGGGGGCGTTGGCATCCCAAAGCATGGACTCGACCTGCCCGGTGGATGGGCGCGTCACGTCCACATCCAGCGACCACGGCTGGCCCATCGAGGAAGGCCCGACACGGATATGGAGATCATCGACAACCCAATCAAGCTGCGAGATCGAGGTCATGACGCTATGAGTCCTCTGACTTTGGAGGCGTATCGATTTCACCCATCAGTTGATCAAGCTCGTCCTGAGAAAAGTCGATACCGGTGAAATCGGACGGGGTATAGACCGTCGTTGCACAGGCCTCACACACTGCAATGAATCGGCCCACCTGGTCTTCTATCCCTGCCAGTACAGCGCCGATGGTCGAGGCCGCATGGCACGCAGCAAAGCGGCAAGACAGCGACAGGCTTCCATTTTGCTGCCAACAATCGAAGGACAGGAGATGCCGTCGAACGGCGTCGGCCGCCCGTTCCCTGCCTGCCCCGAGACGAACCAGAGACAGGATGCGGGTGCCGAACTGGCCAATATCTCCTACAAAGTTGAACGACACCGTGGGTTCCGTACGTAATGAAGCATACCCGCTATAGCGCAACAAGCCGTAAGTCATACCATCGTCTGGAATGCCCCGGATCACTTCCTTCGCAGCAACCAGCCAATCGGCAGCGTCGCCCACGCCCAGTACTGCAGGCAAAACCACAGGATAGCGAGCCGTGAACCAACCAACGGTTCCCGACAAGTCTATCGAGGCGTCGAAGGGCTGTCGCCCATGCCCCTCAAGGTCGACGGCCAGTGGCGATCCAGCCCAATCGGCCACACTGCGGCCCACTGCGGCCAGCACCGCCTCATGGGGACGCAGACCGAAAACGGTAGCCATTCCAGTCAGAAAACGATCAGTCTGTTCTCGATCAAGGTGGAGCTGACGTTCTTGCACATCGCCTTCATGGTTCGGCTTGTCTGGATAATCGACCGGGACGCTGGCGGCTGCGTCGGCCCGCCGCGCCACCGTGGTCCAGTAAGGCAACCGGTCGGTCACCGCCCCGGCATGCGTCGACAGCGCGCGCGCCCACCATGACCAGGACGTCGACGCCGGCGCAATGGCGCGAGCTTCGCCACCCAGGCCTGCCTCTAGATCGTCGGCCAAGATTGACCAAGACACCATATCCGATACGGCGTGATGCACGACGACAACAAGATGTGTACCCGCCTGGCGACTCAGTGGAATCGCCCCTACGGCGAGATTACGTCCAGCGGCCAAATCTATCGTATCCATCAACTGATCCGCCAGCAGGTCTTCTGCCTGCCGCAACGCGTCACCGTCCAGCCCATTGTGTTCGACGACCAAAATAGCGGGCGCAAAAGGGGCGCCGACGCGCTGGCAAGGATGTTCGCCACTCGCATCAACAGAACTTCGCAGAGCATCGTGGCGCGCAATAATAATCTGCGCAGTTTCTCGCAGACGCTCAGCGCTAACTGCAAATGGCGCAGCGAACACTGCGCTAAGACACCATCGATTTCGGCTGGGCATGGGAGTTTCCAGGAACCATTGCTGTATCGGTGTCAATGGCACCGGATCGCTCAACGCGGCGGTGCCCGCCACGCCAGTCTTGACCGACACGGCAAGCCGCGCCAGCCCACGCGGAGTGGGCGCCTGGAACACCTGGGTCGGAGTCAAGCCCAGCCCGGCGGCGCGCGCCCGTCCAACGATCTGGATCGCCATGATCGAATCGCCTCCCAGAGTGAAGAAATCATCGTCCGGACCTACGTCTACGCACTGCAACACGTCACACCAAAGCTTGCACATTAATCTCAAATGATCATTTACATCTCGCTCACTGATCTCCCAAGGCGCAGGATTTGTGGCGACTACTGACACCGCCGGTTCCATAGTCACAGCAAGGAGCGCCTGGCGATCAACCTTGCCATTGGCGGTCAGTGGCAAGGCCGCGCACACCACAATACGCCCTGGCACCATGGCTGCCGGTACCCGTTGAGCCAACCACGACGTGATGGTCTCTACCGTGACGTCGCCCGCAACTGCTGCCAGCAGGGACGGTTCGCGCCCTTCCAGACGTTGGACCAGAACGACGGCATCGCGCACATTCGAACAAGAGCGTAAAAGTTCGGCCAACCCTGCCGGCTCGATCCGGTGGCCGCGAATCTTGACCATGTCGTCACGCCGGCCCACGAAATCAATGATGCCGTCAGCCCGTCGAATTCCTATGTCGCCGGTCCGATAGAACCGCTCGCCATCAGTCGTGCGCCCGAAACGCTCGCTCCCCTGCGTCTGGGGCCGGGTATAGCCGACGGCCACCGCAGCGCCCGTAATAACGATCTCGCCCTCGCCACCATCCGGTACGCATTGCCCGATAGAATCGGCAATGGCAACCTGGTACCCACGCAAAGGGTATCCCAGGGGAACGGCAATTGCATTGTCGTCACGCAGCGAAGCAAGCGCTTCAGTCATACACGCGCCGACAGTTGTTTCTGTAGGGCCATAATGGTTGAAAACGCGACAGGTGCCGCCTAAGGCCTTAATGCGGTCGACCAATCGCCAGGTAAGGATGTCGCCGCCCAGAATCAACGCGCGACGCGGCAGCAGCGCCGCAGCGCCCGGCGCTTCGAGCAGCGCGCCAATATGAGCAGGCACAATTTTGAGGACATCGACCGGCGTTTCGGTCATCCACTTTTGGAGCGCAACCGGATCCCTTGCAGTTTGCGTATCTATCGCGTGCAAGGCGCCGCCGGTCCAGAGTGCGCCCAGAACCGACGTATAACCAAGATCGGCGGCAAACGAGGAAATAATGGCACAGGAAACCTGCCCCGAGACGGCGAGCCGTTCGATGAACGCCGTTGCATAAGCGGCGACTGCCGCATAGGGTACGCGCACCCCTTTGGGTCGCCCAGTAGAACCAGAGGTATACAGAACGTAGGCAATATCGCCAGCCGCCACGGCAACAGACGGCACGACTGCACCAACGGTATCGTCGCCGCGCGACCAATCAATTACTTTGACCTGTGTCGGCGGGGGCGGAGAGCCCCGTTCCAGAATAAGCACTTTCGCGCCACTATCTTCCATGACAAAGGCGTGATGGCTATCTGGATGTTCTTCATCGAGAGGCACAAAAGCGGCCCCCAGGCGCGCCGCTGCCAAGATGGCCACCACAGGTCCCAAGCCGCGCGGCAACCTGAAGGCGACGCGATCACCCGCTTGAACACCCGCGTGTAATAGACGTCTCGCCAGGGCATCGGTCCGGGCGTTCAGATGGGCATAATCGACCACGCCGTCCTGGTCGCGCACGGCGGGCGCCGCAGGATTGAACGCGGCTGTCCGCGCGACCCTGTCCGCCAGCGTCTCGGTTGCCGCTTTATCCGAGCTGTCGACGCAGCTCTCGAAGGGCAAGTTGAAACTCGCAGTGGTATCGGCTCCAGGCACCTGAACCATCGCTTCCAGAATGCCAACGTAGGCGTCTAACCAGCCCTCGACCCGCTTGGCATCGAACAGATCGCAGTTGTACTGCGCGTCGATTCGCAAGCCTTCGGAATCAGATTGAATATTCCAGTTCAGTTCCCAACGCACGGCGCTATGGACGTTGGCATCAATCATAGTGGTCAGCCCGTCGAATGCTGGTAGGACGTCAAGACGGTCCAGGTTGAACGATACTGAGGCCAGGGGTGGGCGCGACGGGTCGCGCCGTAGATTTAGATCTTTTAATAGCCTGGAATAAGGATAATCGCGATGGGCCATTGCCGATGCCACGGAATGCTGCACGGCCTTGCGCAAATCGTGATCAGAAACCGTCGGGCCTGCGGCGATTCGCAAGGGCAGCACGCCCACGCAATACCCTGCCAGAGCGCTCGCGCCCAGCTCGGGTTGTCCCGCCGAAAATATGGCGATGACCGATTCCTGTTGCCCTGATAAACGCGCTAGCAACCGTCCGTAGGCGGCAAGACACATAGAAAAAAGTGAACTACCGACGTGCCGCGCAGACCGTTCCAGCGCTTGGCGTAATGGCCTAGACACGCGCCGGCTCGCACGTTTGCCCGCATAGCCTTGAAGCGTCGGACGAGGCCGATCGACAGGTAGATTCAAAGGCGCAGGCACCGTCGTGTAGACCGACCGCCAATAAGCCGCAAGTTCTGGGGATTCGGCACGCGCGCGAGTGTGCTCGAGATACGAGCGGTAAGGAACTGGAGGCTGCAGATCGAACGACCTGCCACTCAATCCACAGTTATAAATCTGTGCCAGCTCTAATGCCATCAATTGCATCGACCAGCCATCGGTAACCAGATGTGGCATAACCAGAACCAGGCGATAGTGTTTTGGCGCAAACCGCAAGATCCGGGCATGCACCATAGGCCCATTTTCCAGATCCAGCGGAGTCAGTGCCGCAGCATCTACCCAAGCTTGAAACCACAACTGTTCGTCGTCGCTGCGATCAACTTCAAGCATTTGTATGGCGGGATCAAGCCGGGAGTGAACGACCTGGCTTGCTCCATCTTCGGGAAATGTCGTGCGTAGCGACTCGTGCCGGTCGACTACTGCGCACAACGCCGTTTTCAGTACCTCAATGTCGGGCACGCCTGTAAAATCGAACACCAAAGACTGATTATAGGCGGCCGAAATCTGTGGACTAAAGGCCGCGAGTAACCGCAGCGCCTGCTGACCCGCTGTTGTGGGTAAGGTCTGCAAACCGAAATTGGCCGCAGCAGGCCTTCGCGCCGGCGCCAGCATGCCACTGGCACGCATCGCTCGTATGGATGCTCGGACTGCCTGCTCCACCTCATCCAGATCCTGATCGCCGTGGGCCGTAGATAGAAAACAGGTACGTCCTTCCCAAACATACACGCCGTTCTGGATCAAGTGGTTGTAGAACAGATCGCTTGCCCCGATGAAACGAAACAGCGATGCAAAATGATGCACTGATATGCCCGATTCTTCCTCGGCCAACACTACGTTCAGACGTGCCGCAAACTTTTCCGTGCGTCGATTTAAAGAGTCTTGAAGCCCGGGCCCTTGCGCTTCCAGATACCTGAGCACCGCCTGCGCGTTGGCCATCGCCAAAGGATTTTTGTTGAAAGTGCCGGCAAAGAATGTGCGATCGCCCCTTGGAGCACTGGCATCATCAATGGACCAGGCGCCACCGTCCAGAGCATCGAGAAATCTCGCGTCGCCTGCCACCAGCCCAATTGGTAAACCGCCTCCGACTATCTTGCCGTAGGTGACGAGGTCAGCGCGTACGCCGGCCCAGGCTTGCGCTCCGCCCAGCGCAACGCGAAAGCCCAGAAGAACCTCATCGAAAATCAACGCTGTGCCGGTTGACAGCGTAAGCTCACGCAGACGCTGGAGAAAGGCCAGCGGCTGGCGGTCAGGCCGACGGCCTTGCACGGGTTCGACAATGACCGCCGCCAGTGAGGCTCCTTCGCGGGCCAAGATCTCAAGAGAACCTTCTTCGTCGCCGTAATCGAGAACAAGTACATCACCCACCATGCCCGGCGGGGTACCGCCGGCCAGCGGAACCGTGATTCCCCCTGGGCCAATCTGAGTGAGCGTGCCATCAAAATGGCCATGATAAGACCCCTGGAACATCGCTATGCGATTGCGCCCAGTTGCATGACGAGCCAGTCGCAAGGCCGTCATCACCGCCTCGGTGCCGCTATTGCAGAATGTGACCCGGGCATTGCCGGTGAGCCGGCAAATGCGTTGCGCCACGTCGCCCGCCAAGTCAGCTTGCGGGCCCAAGAACAAGCCACGCGCAGTCACCTGCTCAACGATGGCATCAACCAGAAATGCAGGCGAATGGCCAAACAATTGCACACCAAACCCCATTGCAATGTCGACGTACCGATTACCGTCTACGTCGGTCATATGACTGCCCGACCCTTTAGCTCCTATTATGGGATAGAGCATGGACTTGGTTTCCGGCCGAAACCCTGCCACCGCACGACTGTCTGCCAGGTAACGGCCGTATTGTCGGCGCTGGTTTCCCGACGCGCGGGTGCGTTCCGTATAGATTTTGGAAAACGCGGCCACGCCTGCGGCTGCTTCTACCGACATGGCGGCCGGCTGAGGTTCCAGTTTAAGGATGTCAACGACGGGCGGGCGCGAAATAGACATCTGTCCGCCAGAGTTAGCAGGCTGTTCAGAAGCTTGCTGAGATGGACCCGGCGGCGGCGCGGCGGACTGCGCATTGACCACTACATAATCAATTAGTCGGACAGGCGTTGCCAGAGACTCAAACAACGCAAGACGCGGGATCGCAATGGACCAACGCCGCTCCAGGGTGGCCACCGCCTCGGTTAGCGCAAGTGAGTCGACACCAAGTTCTAAAAAGCCTCGATCCGACAGCGCGTCATCGACCGAGATCTGTAGCGACCGCGCCAACAACAAAACCGCTTGTCGACGCAAATCGGCAGGAAGCTGCTCGTCGCCCGTTACCGGCACTGCCGCGTCCACAGGAGCAAGGGTAGCGGCAGCCCTTGTGGCGGCCATTCCCAACGTGCTGCCCACCTCTGCGGGAGAAAAATTCAGCCAATAGCGACTGTCAGCAAAGGGGTAACCCGGCATTTCGATCCGCGCGGCAGGATCGAAAACGGCTTCCCAGCGAACCGGAGCACCGCTCACGAACAGTTGCGCCAGCAAATTACCCAGTGTGCGTGCGGCGGGCTGATTACGCCTGAATGACGCAATAAAAAAGGGCGACCGCCCATCAAAAGCGGGACAACGACTGGCCGTGCCTATCAGTGCCGGCGACGCACCGACCTCGATCAGTACGTTCGCACCGATCGCCGCCACTGCCGACATGCCGTCTGCAAAACGCACCGGCTTGCG
>JBDTLC010000169.1:0-12537 GCA_039935015.1 Paralcaligenes sp.
TCAACTCGAGTCGCCGCGATATCGCGCGGATAGACACCGCACACACCTCGCCCCTCGTGATGCACGAGCAACATGATTCGGGCCGCATCCTCTTCACTTTTATGAAAAATTTGCTGCAGCACATGCACCACAAACTCCATGGGGGTGTAGTCGTCATTGAGCAGAACGACCTGATACAGGGGCGGCGGCGCGAGCCTGGCGACCCGCCGATCAAGCACCGTTTCACGCTGGTTTTGTGTTGTCAGAGCCATAAAGAAAATAAAACAATCCATTGCCGATGAAGACGCCACCGGGCAAACTGCAACCCGGGCCTAATGCGCCCATTTATCTTTGGACGCCGTACCGGACTTATTTATGAACAAACGAGTGATAAACCGTATAATAAGTCAAGGAAAAGATAGCTTTATCACCTAATAAGTGGTTTCCATTATTGACGCGCATAGCTACATTAAGCATTATCATCATATTCTGAATGTTTTCACGCTGATGTCAGCATCAACAGAATTTAAAGACTAACCCCGGTTTCACCACCGAGCATTCAAGTCAACACTATAGTCGAGAGGCCGTCCGAATGTCAGATCCAACCGCACCCACAGTCCCTGGGGATACTCAAAAACTAATAGGGACCGTCAAATGGTTCAACGACGCCAAAGGTTTCGGCTTTATCACCCCGGACAATGGTGGCGAAGACCTATTCGCTCATTTCTCATCGATCCAGATGAATGGTTTCAAGACGCTTAAAGAAGGGCAAAAAGTGGCCTTCGAAATCGCCCAGGGTCCCAAAGGCAAACAAGCCCTCAATATTACGGCAGCCTAGCCGTCAAAGTAGGCCGTAATCATAAATGTATGCTGTACCCAAAGTAACGGGGCTGTTTAGTCCCGTATTTTTTTTCTGCGCGGCACTGCTATTGGGTGGCACACCTGCGCGCTCGTGCGATGCCCAAGTTATGCAACTGCTGCCCACTACCGAACTTACCATAGGCGCGCAAACCGTACAGGCTGAAATTGCCGCGACCGAAGGCAGTCGCGAACAAGGCCTGATGTACCGGCAATCGTTACTGCCCGACCACGGTATGTTGTTTGTATTTGACAGTGCAGACGTGCAATGTTTCTGGATGAAAAATACGCTTTTGCCATTGTCCATTGCCTTTATTGCAGGCAATGGCAAAATCCTGAATATCGCCGATATGCAGCCCCAGACCGAAGATGCACACTGCCCCGTGGGACCCATCTTCTACGCGCTGGAAATGCAGCAAGGCTGGTTCG
This sequence comes from Paralcaligenes sp., assembly GCA_039935015.1. GTDB lineage: Bacteria > Pseudomonadota > Gammaproteobacteria > Burkholderiales > Burkholderiaceae_B > Paralcaligenes. Next base: position 1,267 of record JBDTLC010000169.1, read on the forward strand.
CCCATCACCAGATACAGGCGGGCCAGTCCGTCACAGGCCTGCCCAAACCCTGACCGCGACGGGATCTCGCTAGCAATGCCTACACGCGCTCGAGAATGACCGCGATGCCCTGGCCCACGCCTATGCACATCGTGCACAAGGCATAACGCCCTCCTGTGCGATGCAATTGATTCACGGCCGTGATCGCCAGACGCGCACCACTGGCGCCCAGAGGATGACCCAACGCAATGGCGCCGCCGTTGGGATTAACTCGCGGGTCGCCATCGGAGAGGCCTAAGAGGCGCATTACCGCCAACCCTTGTGCGGCAAACGCTTCGTTAAGTTCAATGACGTCCATCTGAGCCAACGTTAACCCAGCCACCGCCAATACTTTTTGAGATGCAGGCGCAGGCCCAATTCCCATGATGCGCGGTTCAACACCAGCCGTAGCCATGGCGACCACACGTGCACGCGGTGTCAGCCCCTGCTCTTTAGCCATAGACTCGGACGCCACCAGCAAAGCGCACGCCCCGTCGTTGATGCCCGACGCGTTGCCGGCGGTGACCGTACCATCGGGACGAACAATAGGCTTTAAACGCGCCAAGGCCTCCAGTGAGGTCTGACGCGGATGCTCGTCCGTATCGACGACGACTGCATCACCTTTCTTTTGGGCAATAGCGACCGGCGTGATTTCCGCGGTGAACACTCCCGCCTTTTGTGCAGCCGCCGTCTTGGTCTGACTGGCCAGTGCAAACACATCTTGGTCGGCTCGCGATACCTTGAATTGATCGGCGACATTCTCAGCCGTTTCGGGCATGGAGTCGATCCCGTACCGGGCTTTGAGCCATTTATTCACAAAGCGCCAGCCTATGGTGGTGTCATAAACGGCGGCGCTGCGTGCGTAGGCCGACTCGGCCTTGCCCATCACGAATGGCGCACGGCTCATGCTCTCGACGCCACCGGCCAATATAAAATGCGCATCGCCGGCGCGTATCGCACGCGCCGCAGACCCCACTGCATCTAGGCCCGACCCGCACAAACGGTTAATTGTGGCGCCAGGAACCTCAACCGGCAAGCCAGCCAGCAAAATAGCCATGCGGGCCACATTGCGATTGTCTTCACCGGCCTGGTTCGCACAACCAAACAGCGTGTCGTCTAGCCGCGCCCAATCCACGCCCGGATTACGTTCAATCAGAGCCTTGAACGGCACGGCTGCCAAGTCATCCGTACGCACTGGCGCCAACGCGCCCCCGTAACGGCCGAAGGGAGTGCGAACCGCATCGCAGATGAAAGCATGAGTAGTCATATATACCTAAATCCCAGAATGAGAAAACAAAAAGAAGCTAACTATATTCACCCTTATCTTATCGCATGGAGGCCAACTTATTTTGGGCTCTCTGGCGTCGTATCGACAGCACGATCGACGTGAGCAGAAGCCTGCGAGGCAGAAGCCGCCTGCGGTGGCCTCTTTAGCGCCTGATCAAATTCGTGAGCACGGTGCCGAAACCGCCCTGCGGCATTGTGATAAAACGCGTGCGGGCCAAACTGGCGAGAAACGATAGACGCAAACAGCGAGCCCACCAATAACCAGAAAAGCATAGGCTGGCTGCCCGTCATTTCCATAACGACCACACTGGCCGTAAGAGGCGATTGCGTGGCGGCTGCCAAGAATGCAGCCATCGAAAGCAGCACCAATACTCGAGGATCGGCTGCGTTACCTGCAATCTGACCGAGCTGTGCGCCTATGCCCGCACCTGCCGTCAGGGCTGGAGTGAAAATCCCGCCCGGTATGCCGGCCCAATACGAAGCGACAGTCGCGAACAGTTTGGCCACGCCAAAGCCAAAGGCCTCGGGGGCGTTGCCAGCCAGCGCCGATGACGCATGCGCGTATCCCGTCCCATATACCGTGTTATGGGATATAAGCCCGAGGGCTGCCATGGCCAGTCCCATCACGAAGGCCAAGTAAACCGGGTGACGGCGAACCCACTTGCGCCAGCGAGCCGGGACAAATGAGGCCGGCCCATTAGCCAGCAGGCGAGAGAATACACCTCCTAAAATCCCGCAAGCCAGGCCGCAAGTCAAAGTCCAGAGCAACATATTTTTATCGAGCGCATGACCTGTGAATGCGCCAAAATAAGGGTTGTTGCCCACTAACGCCACTACCAGAAACCCCGATGCCAGCACCCCGATCAGCACCAATCGCTGCCAACGCAAAATAGTGCCACGGCCTAATTCCTCAATGGCGAATATCACCCCTGCCAAAGGCGCGTTAAATGCAGCAGCCAAGCCGCCCGCCGCGCCCGCGGCAATCAATTCATTGGAGTGAAAGCCTTTGAGCGGAACACCCATTTTTTTCCAGAAATCGCCCCAGGCCAGCATGACAGCAGCGCCGACTTGCACGGACGGCCCTTCGCGGCCGATGGAAGCTCCACACAGCAAGCCGACAAAGGTCAGCGGTATCTTCCACACGGCCTGGGCCAGCGACGTCAGCTGCCCCCGTCCGGGGCTGGGCGGCAGCGACAGCGAGGCAATCACCTGAGGAATTCCGCTACCAGCCGCATTGGGCGCGAAACGCAAGGTCAACCAGCAGAGCAGAGCCAGGCCGCAAGGCAGCAGCAGCCACCCCAACCAGGGAGACTGAGCCACCCAGCGGCTATTGATCGAAAGCGCCAGATTGGCCAGACTTGCAAAGCCCAATGACACCAGTGCAACTATTGAGGCCCCACCCAACAGCAAGGTAAGCTGCAAGGTCTTGCGTGACAAGCGCCGCAACTGCCGAGCCTTGCGTCGCGCCGACAAACGCAACTTCATAATTATCCGACGGGCCAACGAGAGAATATTCATCATGAAAAGCCAGACGCGTCAGCAATGGGCGACGTAACGAAGATTAACGCAGCAACACCTCTTGAGGGTGCGAAAAACTAGTCAGACAAAAAACCCTCGAAAATCGAGGGTTTGAAGCCGTACCAAAACTAGAACACATTAGCCAAGATTAGCTGCGGCGAACTTCCAATTGACCAGATTCCAGAAGTTTTCCAGATATTTGGGGCGCGCATTGCGATAGTCAATGTAATAGGCATGTTCCCATACATCACAGGTCAGCAAAGGCACATCGGCCGTTGTAAGAGGCGTGGCGGCATTACTGGTGTTGACGATATCGAGAGAGCCATCGGCCTTCTTTACCAGCCAAGTCCAGCCCGAACCGAAATTGCCCGCTGCAGATTTGCTAAATGCCTCTTTGAATGCTGCGGCACTACCCCATTTGGCCTTGATTGCGTCGAGCAACTTGCCGCTGGGTTCGCCGCCGCCGTTGGGAGACATGCTGTTCCAATAGAAGGTGTGGTTCCAGACTTGTGCCGCATTATTAAACAGGCCGCCTGAGGCCTTCTTAATAATATTTTCGAGCGATGCCGACGCAAATTCGGTGCCCTCGATCAGCTTGTTCAAATTGGTGACGTACGACTGATGATGCTTTCCATAGTGGAATTCAAGGGTTTCTTTCGAAATACTGGGAGCCAGAGCATCCATGGCGTAAGGAAGGGGAGGAAGCGTATGAGCCATATTCAAAGTCCTTCAAAAAATAAATTAACGCGTTCATTGTATCTAGAACGGTGGGAATAAATCATGACAAATCTGTGTCTAGATTAGACCATGAGCTTGCAACACCGCAACTTCTGCCCCGCCCTGGCTCAATTCCACGCTGAGCCGATCACCAGAATTCAGGCTTTGCCCATTTTTTACCAACACCCCATGTTCATCGCGGACGATGGCGTAGCCACGGCCCAATATTTTTCTGGGGCTTAGCGCCTCAAGCGTTTGCATCAAAGCCGCCAGGCCTTCCGCACGCCGCGAAAATTGCCGCTGTGCAGCACGCTCCAAATGCAGCAGTAGGCCGGCCACGTCGCGACGCCTGCGATCAATGTCGGGCCGGGCGTAACCCAGGCGCGAGCGCAATGCATCAACACGCGCAAGCTGACGCTCTACCATGCTTGGCGCAATCCGCAGCAGACGATGGCGCAAGGCCTCGAGCCGTTGGGCTTGCTGCGCCAGCCGTTGCCTCGGTGAGACCAGCGAGGCAACGGCACGATCGAGTCGCAGCGCCGCCCTCTCGATCAAACGATATTGCCCAACGCCGAGGCTGGCAAGCGCCGATTCGAGCTGCATCAGGCTGTCCTCACGTGCTTGGCAACATAGCTCGGCTGCGGCAGTCGGCGTGGGCGCACGCAGATCGGCCACAAAATCAACCATAGTGAAATCCGTCTCGTGGCCTACGCCGCTGATCAGCGGTACCGGGCTTGCCGCCACCAGCCGGGCTAAGCCCTCATCGTTGAAACTCCACAAATCCTCAATGCTGCCCCCACCTCGCACCAAAAGCAGCGTGTCGACCTCAGCTCTCTGGTAAGCCTTAGTGAGCGCCTCTCTGAGTTTGGCGGCCGCATCCAGCCCCTGAACAGGCGCAGGATAAACAATGACGGAAATATGCGGCGCCCGACGCGCCATAGTCGAGAGCACATCGCGCAAGGCGGCGGCTGCAAGCGAGGTCACGACACCAATTGCCCGAGGCATAAGCGGAATTGACCGTTTGCGCCCCGGATCGAACAAACCTTCGGCTGCGAGCTTTTCTTTAAGCAATAAAAAAGCCTCGTGCAAATCGCCGCGCCCCGCGCGCCTTAGCGTCTCAACCTGCAATTGATAGTCGCCACGCGCCTCGTACAAGGTGACGCTGGCGCGGAATTCGAAACGCTCTCCAGCCTTGGGAACGAAACCAAGCGGTTGGGCACGGCCTCGAAACATCACCGCCCGCACGGCGGCACGCTCATCCTTGATCGTGAAATACCAGTGTCCGGACGCCGCCTGCGTAAAATTTGACACCTCGCCTTTTACCCAAACCTGTGCAAAGCTCCCTTCGAGCAACTCGCTCACCTGGCGGTTGAGCTGCGACACCGACAAAACAACATCATCGCGCGGTGTAAAAAAGCTATCCGTATGCATACCGGCCCTTAAACCCTTTCAATGCGGGGATTGTAACCAGCACTCATCCCCATAAATATTACAGCAACGACCCATGATCCAAAACACTGTCCACAGGGCAAAATAACCTACGAAACTGCTGAAATATCAATCCAATTAGAGCAGAGCATCATATTTTTCTTTAATTTATCTCTATAACATATTGATATATAAAGACTATTTTTTTTAAGCCAATATGGCTTCAAATTGATCAATCGACCTCCAAGCCCAAGGAATAGCGCTTGACCCAGAAGTTTTGCACAGAATTATCCACAGATTCTGTGGATACCGTCTGGAGACCAAGACGCCACGCCATTCTACCTAAGACCCTTCAAGTGCCATGGGCATTTTAAGCCTACTGCAAGGGTAAAACCCCACGCCTCCTGCGGTTTGAATCCCTCCCAACCGGGCATCGGCCTATCACCACACTTTCCGCGAATACTTCCCTCCAAAGGCACAGATAGCGCGACGCGCCACACGTACGGCCAGCGCTTCCAACCCTTTGTCGCTCCTTGCCCTTAAAATAGGCTCTTGCACCATGCTGCACTACAGTGATGTACCCCATCATTGATGCAAAGCGATCACGGCGGAGACCCATTTTGCTCGAAATCCTCAACGAAGCTGGCTGGCCCATTTGGCTGCTCGTCGCAACGTCTGTATTAGGCCTGGCGCTGATTATTGAACGTTTCCTGTCTCTACGCAAAAAACTGATCGTGCCGCATCGTGTCGCCTCCCAGGTCATGGAACTGATCCGGCGCAATAACGACACCCCCGAAGCCATCGCAAAACTGGCGGCCAGTTCGCCACTTGGCCGGATACTGGCCGAAGTCATGCTATGCCGCCACGATAACGATGCACAGCGCAACGCGGCAGTCGACGATGTGGGCAAAGATGTTGCGCATCGGCTGAACCGCTACTTGCCTGCCCTGGCGACCATTGCGGTCGTAGCCCCGCTGATGGGCTTATTTGGAACAGTGGTCGGCATGATCGAAATTTTCGCTTCCTACAGTCCGACGGGCGGCGATCCGTCTCAACTTGCGCGCGGCATCTCCATGGCGCTGTACAACACCGGATTTGGCATTATTATCGCCATCCCTGCACTGATTTTTCACCGTTACTTTCGCTCACGGGTGGACGACTATCTGCATCAAATGGAACTCGAGGCAAGTGCGCTGAACCGTCTGCTAGCCCGAAAATTGCCGGGCGATGCGGAGATCCATCCGTGAATTTCCGCCAACCACAGCCTGGTGACGAGCCCGAGATTAACCTGATCCCGCTGATTGACGTTTTACTGGTGATTCTGATATTTCTGGCTGCCACCACCTCGTTCACCCGGTTAAGTCAACTCAAAGTCGATCTACCTCAAGCGCAGGCAGACGCAATGGACGCGGCCGCCATACATATCGCCGTTAGCCAGGAAGGTCTGTACGCGTTAGACGGCCAACTGCTCACCAGTCACGAAACCGGCACCATCGCACAAGCCCTGCTGGCCGCAGCAAGCGGCAAAAAAGATCCGGTGCTGGTTATTAATGCCGACGCTCAGAGCACGCACGAATCGGTGGTCCGCGTCATGGAAGCGGCACGTCTGGCGCATATTAGGCGGGTTAATTTTGCTACCCGCAGCATTCCGTGAAGATCGCCGTTTTCATCACGCAGACTCTGCACCGAATTTGGTCTGACAAAGGCCTGCTCAGTACGCTTTTGCTGCCTATTTCCTGGCTGGTCAGTGTATTCATTGCGCGCAAACAAAAACTGCACTCGAGCGGCGACAAGCATGGCACCACCTGCCCGGTCATCGTGGTAGGCAATCTTTACATCGGGGGCACTGGTAAAACCCCAATCGTCCTGGCCCTCGTCAAAGCGTTGCGAGCCCGCGGCTGGAATCCTGGCATTATTAGCCGCGGCTACGGCAGCCGTATCGGAGCCCACGCCAAAACTGGCCGCGGCAACCTCGACCCGCACGAATTTGGCGACGAGCCTACACTCCTTGCACGCATAAGCGAAGCCCCCGTCGCCGTCCATCCACGCCGCAATCTGGCTCTGCGGGCGCTGCAAACCCGTTATCCAGAGATTGATCTAATCATTTCCGACGACGGCCTGCAGCATCTGGCGCTGGCGCGCGATGTGGAAATCATTGTGCAAGACGCTCGCGGCACGGGTAATGGCCGATTGCTGCCGGCGGGGCCTTTGCGTGAGCCAGCCAGTCGGCTGGCCCGCGTTGATTACGTCATTACCAATTTGAATGCCGGACAGACAATGAAACCATTGGCTGTTGCGCGCCGCCAAATCAGAATGCAACTGGCGCCCGATACCGTTCGCCATCTGGTTTCGGGCGAAACGCTAGAATGGGCCGCTTGGCACGAACACTATAAACACGCCTCATTCAGCGCCGTGGCCGGTATAGGCCAGCCCGAACGTTTTTTCAGCATGCTGAGAGCCTGTGGTCTTAAGCTCCAGCAAACCGTTGCTTTCCCAGACCACGACCCTTACCATCGCTCACCCTTCGAGGCTTTGGACACCGACTTGATCCTGGTCACCCCCAAAGATGCGGTGAAGTGCGCACGATTTAAGGACGAGCGAGTATGGGAAGTAAGGGTGTTGCCGCAGTTTTCGGACCCATCCTGGCTCGACGACCTGGATCGACGACTCAGAGTCATCGCCGCCGAGAAAATTTCAAAAAATCCTCAAGCGAATTACACTACTTAACTTACATCTCTTTTTTCTACTTGGAGCCAGGCATGGAATCCCGCCTGCTTGAAATTCTGGTTTGCCCGCTATGCAAAGGCCCTTTGCATTTTGAACGAGAGCAACAGGAACTGATCTGCTCGGCCGACAAACTGGCTTTCCCAATACGCGACGGCATCCCGGTCATGCTCGAAGGGGAAGCACGCGATCTGAATGTCACCACACCAACCAGCGCTCCCGACGCGAGCGCTACGTGAGTTTTATTGTCATTATTCCGGCCCGGGCGGCCTCAACCCGATTGCCCGGCAAACCGTTGTTAGACATCGCCGGCAAGCCCATGGTGGTGCGCACCGCTTTACAAGCTGCCAAATCCCAGGCCACCCGCGTCGTTGTTGCCACCGACGACGTACAGATTCAGGCCATCGTCCAATCGCACGGTTTTGACGCATTGCTTACCCGCAGCGGGCACCCGACCGGGACCGACCGGCTGTCCGAAGTAGCCGCCCACCTGAATTTGGAAGATGGCGAAGTGATTGTGAACGTGCAGGGCGACGAGCCGTTGATCGATCCCGAGCAGATCAATGCCGTAGCCGCCTTGCTGGCCGAACAGCCCGACGCGGCCATTGCAACCTGCGCCAGCCCAATCACCCAGGCCGAGACGTTGTTCAACCCCCATGCGGTCAAGGTCGTGTGCGACTCAAAGCAACGCGCACTGTACTTTTCACGCGCGCCCATACCCTGGGCCCGCGACGCCCTGGCTGATGGCAGCCAACTACTTGCACCAGGCCTTCCTGCCCTGCATCATATTGGCCTGTATGCCTATCGAGCCAGCTTTTTGAAAAAATTTCCCTCTCTACCAGTGGGGCCTCTGGAACGTTTCGAATCGCTCGAACAACTCAGGGCAATGGAAAACGGCTACTCGATTGCCGTATACATCACTCATACCTATCCAGCCGCCGGCGTAGATACGCCCGCCGACCTGGCTCGTGTACGTGAGGTGTTTGCAAATCGGTTATAAATCGGCTCGGATTGTCCAATCTCGCTTCGCGCGAGCAGCGTGCAGAAATTATTGCATTGCGGCATAATCCGAAAAAGTTAAGAAAAAAACTAGGAGAAGAATTCATCATGCGACTGATTTTGCTCGGTCCCCCAGGCGCCGGAAAAGGCACACAGGCTACATTCATCACCCAGAAATTCGGAATCCCGCAGATTTCAACGGGCGATATGCTGCGCAGTGCCGTCAAGGCTCAAACTCCGTTAGGGATCCAGGCCAAAAAAGTCATGGACGCAGGCGGGTTGGTTTCCGACGATCTGATTATCGGCCTGGTCAGAAACCGGCTACAACAAGATGACTGTCACCCCGGATATCTGTTTGACGGTTTTCCGCGCACGATCCCCCAGGCCGACGCGCTTAAAGACGCCCATATTCCGCTGGACTATGTGGTGGAAATGGTTGTCCCCGAAGCGAATATCATCGAGCGCATGAGTGGGCGCCGCGTGCACCCGGCCAGCGGCCGCTCTTATCACGTTATTTTCAACCCGCCTAAGGTCGCCGGCCAAGACGACATAACGGGCGAGCCTCTGGTGCAACGCGCAGACGATCTAGAAGAAACGGTGCGCCATCGACTCGCCGTGTATCGCGACCAGACTCGTCCGCTGGTTGCCTATTATTCAGGCTGGGCCGAAAGCGGCGCTGCGCAAGCGCCAGCCTTCCGGCAAATATCGGGATTAGGCAGCGTTGACGAAATCAAGAAGCGGGTTTTCGAAGCGCTGCAAGCCTGATCGCTGTTTGCGCAATCCAGCCCACTTGAATCACCTCCCATACTGAGACTCATCCATGGACATCAAGAACAAAGTATTTATCGTCACGGGCGGTGCTTCTGGGCTGGGCGCCGGCACGGCGCGTATGCTGGTGGCCGAGGGCGCTCACGTCGTACTGGCCGATCTGCAAGACGAACTAGGACAAACCGTGGCCCGAGAGCTCGGACAAACTTATATACATTGCGACGTCACGCAAGAGTCCGACGGCCAGGCGGTGATCGCCGCTGCCCGTAAACTGGGGCCGATTTTTGGGCTGATCAATTGCGCCGGTATAGCGCCGGCCTCACGCATCGTGGGAAAAAACGGCCCTCATGCGCTGGATCTTTTTCAAAAAGTAGTCATGATCAACTTGGTCGGCACGTTCAATATGTCGCGTCTGGCCGCGGCGGCCATGAGCGAAAACGCGCCGGAACCTAGCGGCGAGCGAGGGGTTCTGATCAACACCGCCTCGGTCGCGGCTTACGACGGCCAGATAGGTCAGGCGGCCTATGCAGCATCAAAAGCCGGGATCGTGGGCATGACGTTGCCGGTGGCACGCGATCTCTCCAAGGTAGGCATACGTTGCTGCACCATTGCGCCAGGTATTTTCGGCACCCCCATGATCTTCGGTATGCCCCAGGATGTGCAAGATTCGCTGGCCGCCAGCATCCCTTTTCCCGCCCGCCTGGGCCGCCCTGAAGACTTTGCCAAGCTGGTCAACAGCATCATTACCAACGAAATGCTCAACGGCGAAACCATACGGCTCGATGGCGCTATCCGCATGGCGCCAAAATAACCGAACGTCGCCCAATGAACCTATTTCGTTCGGCCGCGACGATTAGCAGCTTTACGCTATTTTCGCGCATTACCGGCCTGGCGCGAGATGTTCTGATTGCCAGTACATTTGGCGCCGGCCCACTGACCGACGCCTTCTGGGTGGCCTTTCGTATCCCTAATCTATTGCGCCGCCTTTTCGCCGAAGGGGCGTTTTCGCAAGCCTTTGTACCCATATTGGGGCAAGCACGAACGAAAAACTCGCCGCAGCAGGTGCAACTTCTGCTCGATCGCGTGGCTTTACTGTTAACCGTCACATTGATGGCCGTGACGCTGCTCGGAATTTTGGGAGCGCCGTGGGTCGTCACGGCCATGGCCAGCGGCATGCGCGGCGCCTCACGCCAAGCGGAATTCCAGGCAGCCATCTGGATGACCCGGTTAATGTTTCCCTACATTATTTGTATGTCGCTAGTCGCCTTCGCTTCAGCCGTGCTCAATACCTGGAGCCGCTTTGCCGTGCCAGCATTTACTCCGGTACTGCTGAATTTTTCGGTGATCGGAACGTGCCTGTTTTTAACTCGCTACCTCGACGTCCCCATCTACGCGCTGGCAGTCGGAGTACTGATTGGCGGCGTGGCCCAATTAGTCATGCAGTGGATCGCCTTGGCTCGGCTCGGCCTGCTGCCGCGCTACTCTTTAAATGTGCGCGAGGCCTGGCAAGATCCCACCGTCAAACGTATCATGCGCCAAATGCTCCCCGCCATACTCGGCGTATCGGTAGCGCAAGTTTCTCTGCTCATTAACACCAATATCGCAACCTGGCTCGCGCCGGGCAGCGTCACATGGCTGTCCTTTGCCGACCGCCTGATGGAATTTCCAACATCGCTACTGGGTGTAGCCCTGGGCACAGTCCTGCTACCCAGCCTGTCGGCGGCGCATGCCAGGCAAGATCCTCAGAGTTACAGTGCCCTGCTTGATTGGGGTTTGCGCCTGATGCTGCTGCTGGGTCTGCCCGCCGCGGTA
>JBDTLC010000170.1:0-11082 GCA_039935015.1 Paralcaligenes sp.
TCGGGCACGAAGCGCACTCAAGTCAGGTGCAGCGTGGGGTTAGCGCGGTCATGGTCGCCGCCAGACTCATCGCCTTCATCGATGACATGATGGCCCAGAACAAGGCCTCTGCCGACCCCGAAAGCCCATTTGTACCACCCTACACGACGCTGCATGTAGGCGTTGTCAATGGTGGCACGGCGTTAAATATCATCGCACGAGAATGTATTTTCATGTGGGATATACGCGCGCTACCAGGTGACGACTGGAAAGTCTATTTGAAACGCCTTCAAGCGTATGCCGACAGCTTGCTGCCGGCCATGCAGGCGGTTGCGCCTGAAGCAACTATCAAGACTGAAATTATTGCTGATGCGCCACCCATGCAAGATCATGGTGGTGCGGCGCAAGACCTCGCTGCGCGCCTGTCTGGGCACGAATGCCGCAACTGCGTTTCATATGGCGCCGAAGGTGGGCTGTTTCAACAACGCGGCTATTCCACCGTGCTCTGCGGCCCTGGGTCTATCGACCAAGCCCATCAGCCCAACGAATATATCGACATCTCGCAGGTCGAAGCCTGCGAAGTCTTCCTAGAAAAACTGATCAGGCAACTGGAAGCCTGAACTGCCCGTTTCTCTTTCGCTGCAATGCACGCATTTTGAAGTCTGCGTTACCGAAGAAGCGCCAATATTATGTATCTGCGGCAAGACCAAAAGCCTTATCGTAGCCGCATGAAAACAGTACGCATCCATAAAACATATTATTGATAGGAGACTCTGAATGAACTGTCCCAAGCTAATCCAACATACGGCTTTGGCCGCAGCGCTGGCGCTGAGCGTCGGTTTGAGCCATGCGGTTCAGGCCAAAACCTTGCACTGGGCCTATCAGGGCGACGTCCAGTCGCTAGACCCCATGTCGCTGAACGAAACCTTCACGCTCGGATTCCAGAACGCATTTTACGAACCACTTACTACCTACGACAAAGATCTGAAACTGATTCCGGCCCTAGCCGAAAAATGGGAAAACACCGAACCCACAAAATGGGTTTTTCACTTGCGCCATGGCGTCAAATTCCATGATGGCAGCCCTTTCACCGCCGATGACGTAATCTTCTCCTGGAAACGCAGCCTGACACCAGGTTCGGACATGAAAGGCTACGGCGCGATGGCTACCGACGTGAAGAAAATTGACGACTACACCGTCGAAGTGACTACGGCCAAACCCAACCCCATTTTGCCGCGCGACTGGGTTTTTCTATACATGATGAGTAAATCATGGGCCGAAAAAAATGATACGACCGAAGCCGCCAACGTCAAGGGTGGCGCCAATAATTATGCCAATTTACATGAAGACGGCACCGGCCCGTTCACCGTGGTTGATCGCCAGCCAGACGTCAAGACAACCTTGAAACGCTTTGACGGCTATTGGAATAAAAAAATCCCCACCAATCTGACCGACATCGTATTTCAGCCTATTACTCAAGAATCAACCCGCGTGGCAGCGCTCATTTCGGGTGAAATGGATTTGGTAATGCCTATTCCAGTCCAAGACTGGTCACGACTGGAAAAAGAGCCCAAGATTCAAATCTTGAACAAACCGGAAGCACGAGCAATTTTTATAGGAATGGACCAGCACCGTGACGAGTTGCTGTTTTCTAGCGTCAAGGGCAAGAACCCATTCAAAGACAAACGCGTGCGCGAAGCAATCGACCTGACAGTCGATACCGGTACCATTAACAAAAAAATAATGCGGGGCGCAGCGCATCCCTTAGGTACTCTCATCGCCACTTCGGTTAACGGCTATGACGAGTCCTTCGGCAAGCCGTATAAAACGGATCTGCCCAAAGCCAAGAAATTGATGGCCGAGGCGGGTTATCCGAATGGCTTTTCGGTGCAGATGGATTGCCCGAATGATCGCTATGTGAATGATGAAAAAATCTGCCAGGCCGTATCAAGCATGCTGGCGCGTATCGGCATCAAAATCGATTTGCTCGCACAGACCAAGTCCAAATACTTTGGTAAAGTTTTGCTGCAGGCTGGCAATAACACCAGCATGTACTTGTTGGGCTGGACACCTAGCTCGATTGACGCCGAAAACTCGTTGACCAACTTGGTGGCTTGCCGCAACAAGGCGACGGCGGCGGGGCAATTCAATTTGGGCGGCTACTGCAACAAGGACATTGATGCGCTAATCGCGAAAATCGGCGTAGAAACAGATCAGCCCAAGCGCAACGCCATGATCAAGAAGGCCTTTACGCTGCTGCGCGACGACTACGGCTACCTGCCACTGCATCAGCAGCCTTTGTCTTGGGGTGTGCGAAAAGGCATTAAAGTGGCGCAACGTGCCGACGACGTGCTCGATATGCGCAACGTCGTAATGCCTTAAGCGAAGCTAGCTTTGCATCCGGGCCGTAGCTATCGGGCCGGATGCAGCTCATCCATAAAAGATTATCACCATGTTGAACTTCATAGCACGACGAATTTTCCAGTCGATTTTCGTTATGCTCACGGTGGGGTTTATTGCGTTTTCCCTATTTCGCTATGTGGGTGACCCAATCAACAATTTGGTCGGCCAGGACACGACGCTGGCGCAACGGGGCGAACTAAAAAAGCAACTGGGCCTGGACGACCCGTTTCTTGTGCAATACATACGATTTATCGATCATGCAGTACACGGTGACTTCGGCGTGTCGTATCGCCAACGGCGCCCAGTCAGCGAGCTTATAAAAAGCCGCATGCCCGCCACGTTGGAACTCTCGTTCGTATCGGCCATTATTGCCTTGTTTCTGGGCATCCCCATGGGTATTTACACGGCGCTCAAGCGCCGTGGCGTGCTCTCGCATACGTTCATGACCATCTCGTTATTGGGTATTTCCTTGCCGACCTTTCTTACCGGCATCCTCATGATTCTGGTCTTTGGCGTATTGCTGCGCTGGTTACCTACCTTTGGCCGTGGCGAGGTGGTGCATTTCGGCTGGTGGAGCTCGGGCTTTTTTACCAAAAGTGGCTGGCTTTCGCTGATCATGCCGGCGTTCACTCTCGCTTTGTTCCAGATGACTTTGATCATGCGGTTGGTGCGTGCTGAAATGCTCGAAGTCATGCAAGCCGATTTCATCAAGTTTGCCCGAGCGCGAGGCCTACCCGAGCGGATGATCAACTTCCGCCACGCCCTGAAAAATACGCTCGTGCCAGTTATCACCATTACCGGCCTGCAGTTGGGGTCGATTATTGCTTTCTCGATTATTACCGAAACCGTTTTTCAGTGGCCCGGCATGGGCCTGCTCTTCATTCAGTCGATCGGCTCGGTTGATATCCCCGTGATGGCCGCCTACCTCCTGATGATTGCGTTCTTTTTCGTGATCATCAATCTGATTGTCGATCTGCTGTATTTTGCGGTCGACCCTCGGCTGCGCATACAAAAAAACTAGAAGGTCGCAACCTATGGCCCAAAATACCTTTTCCCGCGTGATCAGTAGCGATATGTTCTACAGCTTCAGCCGTTCGCCCGCCGCCATCATATCGGCGGTGATCGCACTGGCCATTTTCCTGGGAGCGGTGTTCGCCCCGATTATCGCTCCGCATAACCCATTTGACCTCGCGTCACTGAATCTGCTCGATGCCAATACGCCGCCCGCCTGGTCGCCAGACGGCAGCAGCCAGTTCCTGCTGGGCACCGACGACCAGGGCCGGGATATTCTTTCGGCCATTCTGTACGGGTCGCGCATTTCGCTGCTGGTGGGCTTTGCGTCGGTACTGTTCTCTCTCGTCATTGGAGTAACGCTGGGCTTGATCAGCGGCTATGCGGGCGGACGCATCGACACATTCATCATGCGCGTGGCCGATGTCCAACTGTCGTTTCCCGCCATACTTATTGCCTTGCTGATAGATGGCATCGCACGCGGCCTATTGCCGCGAGATTCGCAAGACGCACTGTCTTTATATGTGCTGATCTTCTCCATTGGAATTTCAGGCTGGGTGCAATATGCGCGTACAGTGCGCGGCGCCACCATGGTCGAGCGCAATAAAGAATACGTGCAGGCAGCGCGCCTCATCGGCATGAAGCCGTTCATGGTCCTGCGCCGCCACGTCTTGCCCAATGTGATGGGGCCGGTGCTGGTGATAGCCACCATTCATCTGGCGGTAGCGATTATTACCGAAGCCACACTTTCGTTTCTGGGCGTGGGCATCCCTCCCACCACACCGTCATTGGGAACGCTGATCCGTATTGGCAACAGCTACTTATTCTCTGGCGAATGGTGGATTACGATCTTTCCCGGAATCGCTTTGATATTGCTGGCCCTATCTGTCAACCTGTTGGGCGATTGGCTGCGCGACGCGCTTAATCCTAAGCTGAATTGAGACACGTGCATGACACTTCTGGATATTGAACAATTACGCATAGAATTTTCAAGTCGACGCGGCGACCTGGTGGCCATCGACAACGTCACGCTTACACTCGAAAAAGGTGAGATTCTCGGGGTCGTGGGTGAGTCGGGCGCGGGTAAGTCAACCATAGGCAACGCCGTCATTGGTCTCCTGCAGCCACCCGGAAAGATGACGGGCGGGTCGGTGCGTCTTGATGGCCAGCGTATCGACCAACTGCCCAGCCACGAATTTCGCAAAATTCGCGGCCCGCGCATCAGCATGATCTTCCAAGATCCGTTAACGTCGCTCGATCCATTGCAAACGATAGAGAGCCAGTTGGTCGAAACCATGCAGGTGCACCTGCATTTATCCCGCAGCCAGGCGCGCGCGCATGCCATCGCACTCCTGCACAACGTTGGGATACCTGAACCCGAGATGCGTCTGCAACACTACCCACACCAGTTTTCCGGTGGGATGCGCCAGCGCGTAGTGATCGCGCTGGCTCTGTGCTGCGAGCCAGAGGTCATTATCGCCGACGAGCCCACGACAGCGCTGGACGTCTCCATACAGGCGCAAATTCTCGACCTTCTGCGTAAACTTTGCAAAGACAAGCAGGTCGGCATGATTATCATCACCCACGACATGGGTGTGATTGCCGAGATTACGGACCGGGTAGCGGTGCTCTATCGGGGCAAACTGGTGGAACAGGGCACCACCCGGAAAATCCTGGGTAATCCGGACCATCCCTACACCAAAAGTTTAATTTCAGCCGTGCCACGGTCAGACATCAAGCTGCGTCGTTTTCCGATGGTGACCTACATTGAAGACGCAAAGGCGCCCCCCAAGAAAGAGCTCGATATCAGTACTCACTGGCTCGGACAGGAGCGCGATTTCGGCAAGCACGCCGATGCCCCTCTAGTGGAAACCCGAAACTTGGGCATACAGTTTGTGCTGAAAAACGCGTTCCTCAAGAAGAACCGCTATATGCTCGATGCCGTCAAAAACGTCAGCCTTTCAATTAAGGAAGGCGAAGTATTCGGCTTGGTCGGCGAGTCGGGCTCTGGTAAATCGACAATGGCTCGCCTGATTGCCGGCCTGTACAAGGCAAGTAGCGGGAGCGTGATTTTTAACGATGTAAACCTGACAAAACTCAAAGACGAATCGGCGCTCAATAGCTTCCGCCGGCAGATCCAGATGGTGTTCCAGGATCCGTACTCTTCGCTTAACCCCCGAATGCGTATATTGAATATCGTGGCCGAACCCATACGCTTTCACAAGCTGACCGGTAGCGAAGCACAAACCCGTGCTATTGTCCTCGACCTGCTCGAATACGTAGGCCTGGGGCAACAGGCGCTCAAACGCTTCCCACATGAATTTTCCGGTGGCCAGCGCCAGCGTATATGCATCGCGCGCGCACTGGCCACTCGACCGCGTTTCCTGATTTGTGACGAACCCACCTCGGCGCTCGACGTGTCGATCCAGGCGCAGATTCTGAATCTGCTCAAAGACCTGCAAGAAAGGCTGCACCTCACCATTTTGTTCATCAGCCACGACTTACCAGTAATCCGGCAAATGTGCGACCGGGTCGGCGTCATGCGCCACGGCGAACTGCTTGAAGTGGCTGATACCGAAACGCTTTTCTCCAACCCTCAACACGACTACAGCAAGCATCTGCTATCGCTCATGCCTACTCTGAATTTCCTTTCACAAGAAGGGCTGGACGTAGAGCACGCCACTCAGGCGGTATAAGGCCGTGACACGGGCCGTCTCATTTCCTTACAGGGCGGTCCTCTACGTCGCAGTTTACGAATATTTAGCTATTTGGCACTAAACTGGGCACCAGACGCTAGACGACAACACACCTCCACCCTATGATAGCCGCACTGCAGCGGTCATAAGGCGGCTTGTTTAATATTTCCGGAGAATCGCCATGGGCATCATCAGCATGATCATCGTCGGGCTTATCGTGGGCCTGATTGCGCGGGCAGTCATGCCAGGCGAACAAAAACTCGGCATTATTATGACGATCGTTCTGGGTATCGTTGGCTCGATTGTCGCAGGCTACCTTGGGCACGCGCTGGGTTTATACAGCCCTGGCGAGGGCGCCGGCTGGATAGGCTCTATCATAGGTGCCATTATTGTGTTGCTCATCTACGGAATAATCGTCAAAAAATAGAGGTACCAACCAGCGAACGCCGTGCTGCGGCGTACCTGGCTCACCGCCTAATGCACCCAATCACTACCTTTTCCTCATACTGGCTAGCCGAATTTGTCCGTTTGCGCGAAGCGCACTGGGGGCCGATGGAGGATGCCACCGAGGTGCGTCGCTCACGTGTGGAAGGGAGTAATTTCACACAGCGGATTTTGTTACGCGCAACGCTTCTTGGCAAGCGCGAAGGACTCGACCTGTTGGTTGCAGGCTGGACCCGGGGGGCCAAAATTGCACTGCTGGGCTTGATTATCGCCGCCGTGTTCACGGGTGCCGGCGCCGCCTTGGGGGCGCTGGGGGACGGCAGCCGATCAGTCAACTTATTGGTAGCGCTGGCGGCCATACTGGGTCTGCATAGCCTCACTTTTCTGATTTGGCTGCTTAGTTTCGGGGTCACCGGCCACGGTTCATGGCTCGGACAGCTATGGTTGTGGCTCACCCAAAAGCTGGCGCGCGGCCCCGATGCCGCTCTGATTCCGCGTGCCCTGGTCGATCTACTGGGACGCAACGGCGCCCTGCGCTGGATACTGAGCAGCATCAGTCATGGCCTGTGGACCGCTGCCTTCATCACCTTGCTGCTGACCCTGCTAAGTGTGCTGTCCGCACGCCGCTATGGCTTTAACTGGGAAACTACGCTGCTATCGGCCGATACGTTCGTTCATCTGACTGCGGCGATCGGATGGTTGCCCGCGAAGCTGGGATTCGCGATGCCTTCAGCCGACATGGTGCGAACCAGCAATGGGCTGCATTTGTTACCCGAATCGGTGCAGGCGCTTTGGTCGAGCTGGCTGATCGGCTGTGTCGTTGTCTATGGATTACTACCCAGACTTTTAGGCTTGCTGCTTAGTCTTTTCATGAGCAAACGTTGTACGGCAGCTCTTACGCTGGACGAAAACCTGCCGGGCTATGCGGACTTGCGTGAGCGGTTACAGCCAAGCAGTGAAAAAATTGGCGTCGATTCCCCTGCTCACTATGGGCTGGGCGCGAGCATTGGGCTTCATGCGGACGCCCCCGAACAAGATGCCAGGCCGCTTATCGTCGGCATTGAGCTGCCCCCAGATCGAGCTTGGCCGCCGCAGACCTTGGCCCCGTCGATCCAGGATGCCGGCAACATAGATACGCGCGAGCAGCGCATGGCCTTACTCGATCGCCTGCAAAAGTCCCCGCCAGAAAAACTGCTGGCGGTCTGCGACCCTCATCAAACACCCGATCGTGGCACGATATCGATCTTGATAGATCTGGCTGGCCTCGTTGGCCAGATCCGTTTGCTGCTGCGGCCCGATCCATGCATCGAACCAGATGCGCGTATGGCCGCCTGGCAGTCGCGATTAGGCGCCGCGGGCTTTCAGCCGGTGCAGATTTACGCGCACTATGCCGATGCGCTGGCGTGGCTGGAGGCACGAACCGATGAGTGAACGCCCCTTCTTGCGCCTGGCTGTCGTGGGCCACACCAATACGGGTAAAACATCGCTGCTACGCACGTTGACCCGCGATCCTAATTTCGGTGAAGTCCAGAATGAACCGGGCACGACGCGCCACGTGGAAGGCGCAAGGTTGCTCGTCGAGGACACAACAGCGATAGAACTATTTGATACGCCAGGAATGGAAGATGGCATTGCATTGCTGGACTACCTTGACCAGCTTGCGCAGCGCGGCCAACGCCTGGACGGGCCAGATAGAATTCGGCGCTTTCTAGACTCTCCCGAAAGCAAACGCCGCTTCGAACAAGAAGCCCGAGTTCTAAACAAGCTACTCGACTGCGATGCCGGTCTGTATGTCATCGACGTGCGCGATCCCGTGCTGGGCAAATATAAAGATGAACTGACGGTCCTCGCCAGCTGCGGCCAGCCCTTGTTGCCCGTTTTGAATTTCACGCGCAGCCCGAACCAGCGCGCGGACGACTGGCGCGAAGCTCTGGCTCGGCTAGGGCTGCATGCCAATGTCGAATTCGACACGGTAGCACCCGCGCTCGATGGCGAAGCGCAACTATACGACAAGCTGGCCCTTTTGCTGGATTCGCATGCCTCGCTGTTAAAAACCTTAAATGAAGATATCGCCTTGCAACGCGACATTCGTCGCACAGATGCATTGCGCCTGATTGCCGAACTGTTGATAGATGTTGCCGCCTGGCATCTGGGTAGCTCCCCTGATCCAGCATCAGTGGCACAGGCCACAGACACACTGCGCAGGCAGGTTCGCAAACGCGAAAGCCGGTGCATCAAGGCGCTGCTCAAACGCTATAAATTCAAAACGGCAGACTTCCCCTATCATGAACTTCCGCTGGAAGGGGAACGTTGGGGCATGGATTTATTTCATCCTCAGGCGCTAAGAGACATGGGTATTCATGTCAGCAAAGGCATTGCGGCCGGCGCCGCAGCCGGCGTAACTATCGACGTTTTTACGGCTGGATTGAGCCTGGGTGCCGCAGCACTTGCCGGCGCCGTCATCGGAGGTCTTTGGCAAAGCTCGGGCCAGTATGGCAAACGCATTATGGGGCGTTTGAAAGGCTCCCGGGAGCTAAGCGTCGACGACGCAGTGCTGCGCCTACTGGGGGTACGCCAGATTGCCTTGGTAAACGCACTTGAGCGCCGCGGGCACGCAGCGCAAGGTCCCATAGTTCTGGCGAAAGGTCCGGAAAACATCGACAGGGCTACACATAAGCAAGCCGATGACGACTCTGCCGCGCAAGAAGATACGGGAGGCATGAATGATGCGGCCGAAGAACCAACGTCTGGAGAAGCCACATTACAACAAGGCCGTTTGCCCGAAGAACTGCGCGAAGCGCGCAGCCAACCGCTATGGTCGACCTTAAGCGTCGACTACAGTCCGAACCCGCGGCGCGAACAGGTCATCAAATCGCTGGCGAAAAGATTGGAGTAAATCTGTCTGTGGCATGCATCCTGTCTATACAGAGTGCAGCCAACCTACAGCAGGACCGGTTCGTCGGGCAGATCATTGCTGTGGGCAGCACCTGGGGCCAATGAAGGGCAGCTGGTACGCAATATCGCCTCAATAGCATCAATGGCAGCCAGCACGCCGGCCACGTAATCTCTTTGTTGCAATCGTGTCTGCAACTGTTCACAGATCTGTTCCCATACTTCATTTCCAGCCGCCACGCCTCGATCGGCGATCACTTCGATGTGATGTTTGTCCAACGCCAGGTAAAGCAGAACGCCGGTGTTATGCGGCGTATCCCACACGCGTAGGCGGCCAAATACTTCCAGCGCCCTTAAATGACTTTTGCGCTCGTGTGCGGGCGACACGGCCTCGATCGCCACCATCAGTTCACCAGTGTGGTCGAGCTCTCCCTGGGCGATGCGCAAAGCGATCTGTTGCAGCAGTTGAGGAGTAAAGTGCTTGCGGCGCAGCCAATGCCCTTCAATAAACGCCCACCCTGTAAGCTCCTTCCATTTGCCACCATCTTGTCGCACTATTTATCTCCAGAATCTGTTTGGTCTATTTAGGTCAATGGCAGCCACAAGGGGTGCTGCTACCTCTGCGGCGGGTACTTCGTGAAGGCGCAATATGAGTTTTGTAGCAACCCGACGGCTTTTGTAGCAACATGACGTCCTTCGTAACGTCACGGTGGCTTTTGTAGCGCCACCCCTTGTGGGTGCCATAGTGAGCATGCACATAGTGTGTGGCCATTGTGTGCGTGCCAACCACAATCCAAATGCATCTGAACCTTAAGGCATTACCTACGTAAAACACCTACCAGCCTCCAGACGCTCCACCTCCGCCGCTGCCGCCTCCCCCTCCACCAAAGCCCCCACCACCTCCACCTCCGAAACCGCCTCCACCAAAGCCGCCCAGGCCACCCAGTCCGCCGATGATGCCTCCCGCACGCGATGCGCTCCCTGCACTGCCCTGACCTCCCGCGCGCAATTGTCGCCCGATGCTGCTCAACGCAAACGCGGCCACGGCAGCCAATATCGCAAGGCCCAGGCTATGAAATATGAGGTAGCCGAAAAGAGCTGCAGCGAACGCGGCAATCGTTGCAGGCAATACAAAGGCCATAAACGCCAGAGGCAAGATCATGCCTGCAAAGCCGAAACCCTGGTCGGCCGATGGTTGCGTGACGGGTGGCGCGGGAGGCAGGACCTCGCCATTGACCAGCTTGATCAGGCTATCAACACCTGCAGTCACGCCGCCCGCATAATCGCCCTGCTTGAACCTGGGAGTGATCTGCTCGCGAATGATGCGGCCCGCCAGCAGGTCGGGGACGGCACCCTCCAGACCATAACCCACCTCAATACGCAGATGGTGATCGTCTTTGGCAACGAGCAACAAAATGCCATCGTCAACCTTCTTGCGGCCCAATTTCCATTGATCGAACACGTGCGTGGCGTACTGCTCTATCGTTGTAGTGCCGGTGGTGGGCACTATCAAAACCGCTATCTGCGACCCTTTGCTTTGTTCAAGAGCCGCCAGCTTTTGCGTCAGGCTCGCCTGGGTCTTGGCGTCAAGGGTGTGGGTCAGATCGGTCACGCGCGCCGTCAGGGCCGGAATAGGCGCCTGCGCCGCGCGCACGCC
>JBDTLC010000171.1:0-3905 GCA_039935015.1 Paralcaligenes sp.
GCATCGGCGGTATGCGGATCGATCAACACACCCGTCTCTTCATTTAACGAACGAATGGTTTCTAGCCGGTCAGCATGAGTACTTACGCCGCTCACAAAACCGTAACGCGCCTCGAACGAAGGTTGCATGGCACTTAAATCGAACTCGCCCTTTTGTTCCAGCTCTTTCCAGAGATCTCGCACCTTGCCCGCATCTTGCCCCACCAGGTCGAAGATGAAACGCTCAAAATTGGAAGCTCGCGAAATATCCATCGACGGACTGGACGTGGCATAGGTCTGAGCGGCCGCACGCGGCCGATAGATACCTGTGCGGAAAAATTCTTCCAGCACATTGTTTTCATTGGTGGCCAGCACCAGGCGCCGTATCGGCAGACCCATCTCGCGCGCAATGTGCCCGGCCAGGATATTGCCGAAGTTGCCCGAAGGCACCGCAAACGAGACCTGACGCAAGCCTGCCTTGCGACTGTTGGGTGCCTCAGACTCGGCCGCAGTACTGGCATCAACATCACCCGACGAAGCCGCTTGTCGATCGGCCATTGCAGTGGCGCGCAGCCAGCCCCAGAAGTAATACACCACCTGTGCTGCGATGCGTGCCCAATTAATGGAATTGACAGCGCCTAAATGATGAGCCGCCTTGAATTCCAAGTCGCTCGACAAAGCCTTGACGATGTCCTGGCACTCGTCAAATACGCCATTGATCGCCAAATTGTGAATATTGGGATCTTGCAGCGAATACATTTGGGCGCGCTGAAACTCGCTCATACGGCCCTGTGGCGACAACATGAATACCGTCACGCCGCGCTTGCCGCGCAAGGCATACTCGGCCGCCGATCCGGTATCGCCCGAGGTCGCGCCCAGAATAGTGATCGACGTGCGACGCTTGGCCAGCACATACTCGAAAGCCTGACCCAAAAACTGCATCGCCAGGTCTTTGAAGGCTAGCGTCGGCCCCTCGGACAAGCCCAGCAAAGTCATCCCTTTGTTCAGAGGCTTGAGCGGCACAATTTCGTCGCTGGCGAATACGCCCTTCTTATAAGCGGCCTGCGTCAGGCGGTTCAGATCGCCCTTGGACATGTCAGTAATAAATAAGCCCAGCACCTCGGTAGCCAGCGTGGGGTAGTTAAGCCCTTGCCAGGACTTTAGTGTGTCGGCACTGACTTTGGGCAGAAATTCGGGAAGCGCCAGACCGCCATCGGGTGCCAGACCCTCAAGCAAAATGTCGCAAAAGGGCTGGGGCGTCATGCCACCACGGGTTGAACGGTATTTCATAAAAGATGCTCCACACGCAAGCGCGTTACCTTCGACTTTACAAATGACAGGGTCTGGATTTTGACGATGGCGCGGTCTATATTTCCCTCGAGAGCCTGATGCGAGAGAAAAATAATATCGGCTGCATTCTCGCCATGAGGCTCCTGGAACATCGAGCCGATGGAAATACCCGAATCGGCCAGGATACGCGCCAAGTCGGCCAATACACCTGGGCGATCCTCGACATGGAGGCGCAGATAGTAGGAAGATTTGACGGCGGCCATGGGCAGGATAGGGGTATCGGCCATGGCATCGGGCTGAAAGGCCAGCAAAGGCACCCGGTGTTCCGGATCGGCAGCAAGCAGACGGGTCATGTCGACCAGGTCGGCCACCACTGAAGACGCGGTAGGCAGCGCCCCTGCCCCCTGGCCGTAATACAAAGTGGCACCCACCATATCGCCACTGATCATCACCGCATTCATAGCACCTTCTACATTGGCCAGTAAACGCTCGGCCGGGATCAACGCGGGGTGCACGCGCAATTCGATGCCATCAGGGCGTCGCTTGGTAATTCCCAGCAACTTGATCCGATATCCCAAACGCTCGGCATGCGCAATATCTTCCTGGGCCAAATTCGCAATACCTTCGATATGTGCCTTGTCGAACTGCACCGGAATACCAAACGCGAGCGACGCCAGCAGGGTCAGCTTGTGTGCTGCATCGACACCTTCAATGTCAAAGGTCGGATCAGCCTCGGCATAGCCCAGCCTCTGCGCATCGGCCAGCGCCTGTTCGAAGGAAACGCCACGCACACGCATTTCCGACAAAATAAAATTGGTCGTGCCATTAATGATGCCCGCCAGCCATTGAATGTGATTGGCACTGAGGCCTTCACGTATGGCCTTGACAATGGGAATGCCGCCGGCCACTGCCGCCTCGAAAGCCACCATCACGCCACGGGCATGCGCGGCCGCAAAAATTTCGTTGCCGTGCCGAGCCAATAGCGCCTTGTTCGCCGTGACCACATGCTTGCCCTGCTTGATCGCCTCCATCACCCATTCCAGCGCATAAGTGTCGCCCCCTATGAGCTCGACCACGATATCTATGTCGGGGTTGCGTACCAGAGCCATGCCATCGTCGGTAATGGCAATAGAGTTGCCCACCCGCGCGCGCGCCTTTTTAATATCGCGTACCGCAGCGGCCACCACCTCTATGCGGCGCCCTGCGCGACGCGCGATTTCTTCGGCATTGGCCGTTAAGACCTTCCAGGTGCCCCCACCCACCACACCCAGACCCAGCAAACCTACTTTGACAGGCCTCATTTGTTTAGCCCGTCCTTGCGGAACATGTCTTTGATGCCGCGAACCGCCTGGCGCGTACGCTGCTCGTTCTCGATCAATGCAAAACGCACGTAGCCGTCGCCGTATTCGCCAAAACCTATCCCCGGAGAAACGGCAATTTTGGCATCGGCCAGAACGCGTTTGGAAAATTCCAGCGAGCCCAGCTTTTGATAGAACTCGGGTATTTTTGCCCAGATATACATGGACGCCTTGGGAATATCGACCATCCAGCCCGCTTCATGCAGGCCTTTGCAGAGCACATCACGGCGATTGCGATATTGTTCGACTACCCGCAGCACACAGTCTTGCGGGCCTTCAAGCGCCGCAATCGCAGCGACCTGGATCGGGGTGAACGTACCATAATCGTGATAGCTCTTAATGCGCGCCAGAGCGTTGACCAGAGAGTGATTTCCAACCATGAACCCGACCCGCCATCCCGCCATGTTGTAGCTTTTGCTCATGGTGAAAAACTCCACCGCCACATCGCGCGCACCATCGACTTGCATGATCGACGGGGCCACATAACCGTCAAATGTAATGTCGGCATAGGCCAAGTCGTGCACCACCAAAATATTGTGCTCTTTGGCCAGCGCCACCACACGCTCGAAAAATGACAAATCGACGCACTGAGCCGTAGGGTTGCTCGGAAAACCCAGAATCATCATTTTTGGCTTTGGTATGCTCTCGCGCACCGCACGCTCGATTTCCTCAAAGAAATCCAGCCCCGGCGTCATGGGAACCGAACGAATATTGGCCCCCGCGATGACGGCTCCGTAGATATGAATAGGATAGCTGGGGTTGGGCACCAGTACCGTGTCGCCACGATCCAACGTGGCCAGCATCAGGTGTGCGAGCCCTTCCTTGGAACCAATGCTCACAATCGCCTCGGTATCCGGATTGATCTGCACGCCGTAACGGCGCTCGTACCAGCCCGAAATAGCCCGGCGCAGTCGTGGAATACCCCGAGAAACGGAGTAGCCGTGCGTATCGGGGCGGCTGGCGACTTCAATCAGTTTATCGACGATATGCTTGGGTGTGGGCCCATCGGGATTTCCCATGGACATGTCGATAATGTCCTCGCCACGTCGACGCGCCGCCATCTTCAATTCACCGGTAATATTGAAGACGTAAGGCGGTAAACGCTCAATACGAGGAAAGTTCGTCATGGATGATCCTAGCGGTAGACACAAAGGGGGGCAAAAGATAGTTGCAGTGCAGCAAAACCACTAATCTAGCCGAAGCCGGCACTGGAGGCAACTTGCTGAAGCGTTGCAAATGATGAAAATCACCACGAAATAGTTTAATCGATCAGAAAAAT
>JBDTLC010000172.1:0-17078 GCA_039935015.1 Paralcaligenes sp.
CGGCATTAGCGGCCGCCTGCTGAGCGACACCCTACAATTCTCCAAGCCCTTATGGATACCGCCCGAGCCCATACGTAGCCTGGCCGTCAATTATAATTTTGCAAAATTAAAAAGAAAGATGCGTGAAAAGGAAACGAAAGCCTCAGCATAGAATCGGGCAATCCTCGTAGGGCGGTGGCAGCCACAAGGGCTGCCGCTACAAAAACACCCTGGCACTCATAAGGGGTGCCGCTACGAACGCAGACCACTAGAAAGAGACTTAGCCAAAACGTCCGGTAATATAGTCTTCGGTTTCCTTGCGCACGGGCTTAACGAAGATCTGGTCGGTTTCACCAAACTCCATAAGTTCACCCAAATACATATAGGCCGTATAGTCCGAGCAACGCGCGGCCTGCTGCATATTGTGCGTCACAATGACCACGGTGTAGTCGGACTTGAGCTCGGCGATCAGCTCCTCGATTTTGGCAGTAGAAATAGGATCCAAGGCCGAACACGGCTCGTCAAGCAGCAAGACTTCCGGCTTGATGCCCACGCCGCGTGCAATGCACAGGCGCTGCTGCTGTCCGCCCGACAAGCCATTGCCGCTCTGATGCAGCTTATCTTTCACTTCATTCCATAAGGCCGCTTTGCTCAACGCCCACTCGACGCGTTCATCCATTTCACCTTTGCTGAGCTTTTCAAACAATCGCACACCGAAGGCCACATTGTCGTAAATGCTCATTGGAAAAGGCGTGGGCTTTTGGAACACCATCCCGACCTTGGCCCGAATTAGTGAAATATCCATCTTCGACGTAAGCAGATTTTCACCGTCAAAATTAATTTCGCCTTCGGCGCGCTGCCCCGGGTATAGCTCGAACATACGATTGAAAGTGCGCAGCAAGGTGGACTTGCCACAACCCGAGGGGCCGATAAACGCGGTGACCTTGTTTTCCCGAATAGCCATATTGACGTTGCGTATGGCGTGGAACTTGCCGTAGTAGAAGTTAAGGTTCTTGACCTCGATTTTTACTTGACGGTCGGGTGGGGAAGTGTGCATAGTCGGTTCCAGGCGCTGGGCGCAAGCCTTGACGCTTTAATTTACTTACGGAAAAATGATCGTGCAGCGATATTGATGCCCAGTACCAGCAAGGTAATCAAAACGGCGCCGGCCCAGGCCAATCGATTCCAGTCGGCATAAGGACTGGCCGCATATTGGTAAATCACCACCGGCAAATTAGCCATGGGTGTATTCATATTGAGCGACATAAACTGGTTATTCAGCGCGGTAAACAAGAGGGGAGCCGTTTCACCAGCGATACGGGCCACAGCCAGCAGCACGCCGGTCATGATGCCCGAGCGTGCCGCGCGATAGCTGATAAGGGTGACAATCCGCCATTGTGGGCAGCCTAGGGCAGCGGCGGCCTCGCGCAAACTATTGGGCACCAACATCAACATATTGTCGGTCGCTCGCACGACGACCGGAATCACCAGAATCGCCAGCGCCAACGCCCCCGCCCATCCGGAGTAATGTCCCACCTGCGCCACAAACACGGCATAAATAAATAAGCCGATGACGATCGATGGGGCGGAAAGCAGCACATCGTTGAGAAAGCGGGTGGTAGGTGCAAGCCAACCTCGCTGGCCGTACTCGGCCAGATAGGTACCTGCCAGCACGCCGATGGGTGTGCCAATCAGCGTCCCTACCGCCGACATCATAAAACTGCCCACAATGGCGTTCAACAAGCCGCCATCGGCGCCTGGAGGCGGCGTATTGTGAACAAATAACGAATAAGTCAGCGCCGGACCGCCTTTGTAGATCAGCGTCAGAATAATCCAGAACAACCAGAATAGGCCAAACAACAAAGCGGCCAGAGACAAGGTCAGCATCAGCTTGTTCAAACGCCGACGCCGCCGATACACGGGGTTGTTCAAGCTTATAGTCGATTCAGAGTTGAGCATGAATTTATCCGGTTAACGCGAACTGCCTTCGTTCTTGGCCAGACGCAGCAAAAGTATTTTAGATAACGCCAAAACCACGGTGGTGATCAGAAACAGAATCAGTCCAAGCTCAAGCAAGGCCGATTTTTGCATCCCGCCCGATTCATTAAATTCGTTAGCCAGAGCTGAAGCGATCGAGTTAGACGGAGAGAAAACCGAGCTAGGCAGGTTGAACGCATTGCCGATCACAAAGGTGACCGCCATGGTTTCACCCAACGCCCGGCCCAGACCCAGCATAATGCCGCCAATAACGCCATTTTTGGTGAACGGCAACACTACTCTCCAGACCACCTCCCAAGTGGTTCCACCCAGCGCATAGGCCGATTCTTTAAGCATGGGCGGCACCACTTCAAATACATCACGCATCACTGCGGTGATAAACGGAATCACCATAATCGAGAGAATCAGGCCCGCCGTAAAGATGCCGATGCCAAACGGAGGGCCGGAAAAAATTTGATTAAGCACCGGTATGGGCTCGAAAAAAGTAATTACGTACGGCTGAACGTATTCCTGAAAAACCGGCACGAAGACGAATAACCCCCACATTCCGTAAATGATGGAAGGAATGGCCGCAAGCATTTCAATGGCCGTGCCCAAAGGCCGGCGCAACCAAGCCGGAGAAAGTTCGGTCAGGAACAGGGCAATGCCAAAAGAAATCGGTATGGCAATAAAAAGTGCGATGAGCGAGGTGACCACCGTACCCACGACCGGCACCAGAGCACCATAAATATTCTGAACAGGATCCCAGTCATTGGTCCACAGAAACGCAATTCCGTGGGCGGCAATGGATTGCCGGCTGCCGTAAACCAGCGACACCATAATGGCGGCCAAGAGTGCAAACACCAGGAAAGCAAAAGTGCGTGTCAGATTTTTGAATATGACATCCATTAAGGCATTCTGATTTTTTTTCATGGCCTCTCGTTATTTACGATACTCGGGACCTGTAATGTTCGCACGCTGGCTTCCTGCTTATATTGAAACAAACCGCCTGTATTTTTACATAACCGACGCTTCAACACGCAGCCGCACGCCGTTACAAATCCAGCCCGGGGCGCTGAAATGGCACCCACAAGGGGTGCCCCTACGTACTTATGGTGCCGGTACATACTTATGGTGCCGGTACATGCGTATGGTGCCGGTACATGCTTATTTCCAGATTGCAGAACCGTCAGTTCCCTTGATTTCCGTTTTCCACAACGTGGTAATCTGACTGGTTACAATTTCGGGCAGAGGCACGTAACCCAATGCTGCCGCCGATTTACTGCCATTTTTAAATGCCCAGTCAAAGAAGGCCAGTACTTCCTTTGCCGTTGCAGGCTTGTCCTGTATTTTATGAACCAAGATAAAAGTGGCTGAGGTAATAGGCCAGGACTGGGCGCCCGGTTCGTTAGTAAGCACCACACCCATTCCAGGAGCGCTCTTCCAGTCGGCATTGACCGCAGCGGCGGCAAAAGCAGCCGGTGCAGGCTGGACAAATTTACCGTCTTTGTTTTGCAATTGTGTCCAGGCCAAATTGTTCTGCTTGGCATACGCATATTCAACGTAGCCGATCGAGTTTTTCAGCTGACGCACATAGGCGGCTACCCCTTCGTTACCCTTGCCGCCCTGGCCTGTGGGCCATTTGACCGCCTTGCCTTCACCTACTTGCGATTTCCATCCGGGCGAAACCTTGGATAAATAGTTGGTCCAGCCAAACGTGGTGCCCGAACCATCGGCACGGTGTATCACAATAATGGCCTTGCCAGGCAAGGCTACATCTGGATTCAGGGCTTTGATTGCCGCATCGTCCCACTTGGAAACTTTTCCCAGAAAAATATCGGCCAGGACTGCAGCAGACAACTTCAACTGGCCCGCCTTGATGCCTTCGACATTAACCACTGCCACCGTGCCGCCGATGACCGCAGGGAATTGAAGCAAGCCATTCTTTTCAAGCGCATCGCCTTTCATTGGGTCATCAGACGCGCCAAAGTCGACCGTTTTGGCAATGATCTGCTGCTGGCCACCACCTGATCCGATGGACTGGTAATTGACCTGATTGCCTGTGGCCTTCTTATACTGGTCGGCCCATTTGGCATAAACCGGATAGGGAAACGAAGCCCCTGCGCCGGTAACGTTGGCCGCATGCACCGTCAATGCTGCAGTGCCGATTACGACGCCGGTAGAAATTTTCAAGATGAGGCGTTTAAGCATTAAGGAATCCCTTAGGTCTGATGAATATTGAGGCAGGTAAAGCCTGCACAGACACCATCCTAAACTTCAAATATGACATGTTCATGACGCTTCAACTTCAAGTCATTTCCCCAGCAATTGCATCAAATGCAGATGCAGGTTGAATGGTGGCCGCCGGCTCTTGACCTTTACATAACTACCATCCGATTCGGCCCGCCACGCCAGCTGATTGTCGCGCAGCGCATAGGTAAACGCTTCAGCAATGACACGCTTTTTCAGGGATTTATCTAAGACAGGGAAGCCAACCTCGACGCGCCGAAAAAAATTTCTGTCCATCCAGTCGGCCGATGCCAGATAAACATCTTCCTGGCCATCGTTGTAAAAATAGAACACTCTGGAATGTTCCAGGAAACGCCCTATTATCGAGCGAACCCGGATATTTTCCGACAACCCAGCCACACCCGCGCGCAGGGCGCATGCGCCTCGCACAATCAGGTCGATTCGAACCCCCGCCTGGCTCGCCTTGTAAAGCTCGTCGATAACTATAGGTTCAAGCAAGGAGTTCATTTTCGCCATAACACGCGCCTTTTTCCCGGCACGGGCATTAACTGCCTCAGCGCGGATCATCGCCACCATCGTTTCGTGCAAGGTAAAGGGCGATTGCAGCAGCAACTTCAAAGGACGCCGCGCACCCAACCCCGTAAGCAGTGAAAACACTTTGTCCATGTCTTCGCACATTTTCTGATTGGCCGTCAGCAAGCCAAAGTCGGTATAAAGCTTACTGGTTCGAGGATGATAATTACCGGTACCCAAGTGACCATAACGTCTTATATTTCCTTCTTCTCGCCTCAGCACCAGCACCATCTTGGCATGAGTTTTGTGTGCGACGACGCCATAACTGACGTGTGCCCCGACAGCTTCAAGCTTGGCCGCCCAGTTGATATTGGTCTGCTCATCGAACCGCGCCATTAGCTCAACCACCACGGTCACCTCTTTACCCGCTTTGGCCGCCCCCAACAGCAAACGCATCAACTCGGAGTCTTCTCCGGTGCGATAAATGGTTTGCTTGATCGCCACTACAGACGGGTCGGAAGCCGCCGCCATCAGGAAACTGATGACCGGCTGAAAAGACTGATAGGGATGATGCAGCAAGCGGTCGCGCTGAGCGATTGCGGCGAAGAGTTCATGGGGGCGGTCCGACACATCATCGAAAGGAGGCGGAATCCGGGGGCGATAATCGGGAAACACCAGGTCCGGACGATCAACAGCGTTGCAAAGCTGCATCAGCCGCGACAAATTGACGGGCCCGGTGACCCGATAGGTATCGCGCGGTTCTAGAGAAAACTCGCCCTGCAGAAACAAAGCGAGATTAGCCGGCATCACGTGATCGATTTCCAGCCTGACAGCCGCACCAAAATTACGCTGCGACAATTCGCCCTGCAAGGCTTGCCGCAAATTGGTAATTTCTTCTTCATCAACAAACAGGTCACTATTGCGAGTAACTCGCCACTGATGGCAGCCTTTGACTTCCAGCCCCGGAAACAATTCGCCCACATATTCGCTGATCAGCGCCGTCAACAGCATGTAACCATCAGCAATGCCGGCGATCTCGGACGGCACTTTGATCACCCGCGGCAGCGCTCGCGGCGCTTGCACAATTGCTATCGAAGCCCGACGGCCAAAGGCATCCTGCCCCGCCAAGGAAACGATGAAATTCAGGCTTTTATTGTAGACGCGCGGGAACGGATGCGCCGGATCCAGCCCGATCGGAGTCAACATGGGCATGACATCGCGGATGAACGTGGCGTGTGCCCACTCGCGGATTGCTTCGGTCCAGGCCGGAGGCTCTAGCAAACCGATGCCTTCGTCCATTAGCTTAGGCAATATTTGGGTCGTCAGCAGGAAATTTTGACGCTCGACCAAGATATGCGCGGCCAACTGGACACGCTCAAACGCCTCGGCAGGCGTGAAGCCGTCATCACCCACCAGCGACGAATTCTGGCGCTGCTGTTCCTTCAAACTAGAAATGCGGATTTCAAAAAATTCGTCGAGATTCGAGCTGACAATGCATAAATAACGCAAACGCTCCAGCAAAGGCGTGCTTGGGCTCTCGGCCATCGCCAACACCCGCTCGTTGAACTTGAGCAAGGACAGTTCACGATTCAGAAGGGTTGATTTGGGAGGAAGAAGCGACATACGTAGATCCATAATGGCACATTGCACCAATTTTTACCGCATTTTTCTTACAGTTATATGACAGTCTACGAGATTGCAGGGCATCGAGCCAAAGTCAGGCATGATTGCTGCTTTTTTTAACCTCTCGAACGAGTACGATCAGGCTCGTGCAGTTTCGGTCTTTATAATCCGGAAGTAATTATCACGGATGCCCCCCTGGAATGGATCAACTACTTGCCGCGGTCGACCTCGGCTCCAACAGTTTTCGGCTCTCTATAGGCCGTGTTGTACAAAACGAAGGCATTGCGCAGATCTACGCCATCGACCGGCTCAAAGAGTCAGTGCGGCTGGCGGCGGGACTGGGGCCCGACAAACGGCTCAGCCAAGAAGCGATCGAGCGTGCCATTACGGTACTGAAGCGATTTGGAGAACGTATTTCAGGCTTTCACCCCGATCGCGTGCGAGCCGTCGCCACCAACACGTTCCGGGTTGCCCGAAACGTGGCCGAGTTCCTGCCCCGCGCCGAGGCCGCTTTGGGTTTCCCCATTGAAGTCATTGCCGGCCAAGAGGAAGCGCGGCTGATATTTTCGGGCGTCGCCAACGAACTGGCACCCTCGATCAATCGGCGGCTGGTTATCGACATCGGTGGCGGTTCGACCGAACTCATTATTGGCCGAGGCTACGAGCCGATACGCATGGCCTCCCTCTATATGGGTTGCGTCAGCTATGAGCAATTGTTTTTCTCCGATGGACGCATTACCGAGGCACGCATGGAACAGGCGCAACTGGCCGCACGACGCGAGATCGAGGCTATCTCCAGACAGTACCGTAAAACAGGCTGGCAGGAAGCCTATGGCTCATCGGGAACGGCTAAAAGCCTGCATGCCATTCTGACTGAAAGTGGACTGTCAAAGAAAGGTATTACGCTTGCCGGACTGGAAGCGATCAAGGCCAGACTAATACGCGATGGGAAGGTCATTGGCGCCTCCCTGCCGGGACTCAAGCCAGACAGGGCAATGGTGCTCGCGGGCGGACTGGCTATCATGCTGGCGGCATTCAAAGAATTGAAAATCAAGACAATGATGCCTGGGGAAGGCGCTTTGCGCATGGGTGTGCTGTACGATTTGCTGGGCCGCGACTCGCCCCACGACAAACGCGACGAAACCGTGCGTCAGTTCATCAAACGCTATCAAATCGATACGCATCAATCTTTACGCGTCAAGAAACTTGCCTTGGCGCTGTTCGAGCAACTGGCCTTAAGCGGCGACGAAAAGCAGGAACTCATGCGCAGCTTGTCCTGGGCCGCCGATCTGCACGAGGTAGGTATTTCAATTGCGCATGCCGACTATCATAAGCATAGCGCCTACATTCTTGCTCACGCCGACATGCCCGGCTTTTCCAACGATGCGCAAGCCCTGCTGGCATGGCTGGTTCTGGGACACCAGGGCAAGATCAACAAGCTGCGTGCACAGGAATCAACCCGGGCGCAATGGCTCACCCTTCTATGCCTGCGCCTCGCCGTGCTGCTATCGCGGCGGCGAGAAGATCTGAATACGCTGCCGTTGAAGGTCAGCGTCAGTCACAACACCATTTCCGTCCAGGCCCAAACCTTATGGCTCACCAACCATCCATTGTCCGCCTATACCTTGCGCGGCGAGATGACCGAGTGGGGCAAAAGCGATTTTAAATTCGAGTTGATTGAGGCGGCGTAGGTTTTTTACGAGCATAGCAGCCACTAGGGCTGCCGCGACAACAACAGAACCACAACTACGATACCATCGACGACGGACGGTCAAGGCCAAAGTGACGACGATAGCGAGTATCCATGCGCGTCATATCCAGCAGCACCGGAAAATCGGCCGTATTGAAGTCGGGATCCCAGGCAGGTTCGCCGCAAATGGTGGCGCCGAGCTTCAAATAGCCTTTGATCAAAGGCGGTACGCGAGCGGGCAAGGTATGAGCTAGCCGTTCGACCGGATAGCAATGACGCGGCACCACCACCGGCAGTTCAGAGGCTTTATGCAGAGCTTTGCTGGCTACCCGCCAGACCTCGGCCGCGGTCACCCCATCGTCACGCAGGCTAACACTGGCGCAGCCCAGAACATAGCGCGCGCCGTAATCATGCACACGCCTGGCCACCCCCGACAACAGCAGCATAATCACCGAGCCGTTGCGATAATCGGCATGAATGCAAGAGCGCCCAACCTCGACCAGGCTGCCTCGCACCGAAGCCAAACTGCTGATGTCGAATTCTGATTCGGAATAATAGCCGCCCGCCTTGACGGCATTGGCCGGTGTCAACAAACGGTAGGTGCCTACCACCCGGCCTGTATCAATTTCCTTCACCATCAGATGCTCGCACCACGTATCGTAGTAGTCGCAATCCAGACCGTCGACAGCATTGGGAAACACGACATTCAACTCGTCGGTGAAAATGCTGTAGCGCAAACGCTGAATTGCCTCCAGTTCCTCGCTGCTGCAGGCAACACCAATAGCAAAGCCACCCGCCGCTGAGTATGGCCACGCGCTCTCGGCAACCACATCAGGTGTCATACGCGCAAGCTCTAACATAGGGGTCGCTCCAGAAACATTTCACGATCATGTGCGCCAAATGTTACAAACGTTTGAATACACCTTACCTCTTCGTTAAATTTACCGCAACCAGTTGCCGCACCCCTTGCTCGGCCAAGGCCGCATCTTCAGCCTCGACCATTAGGCGCAACTTGGGCTCCGTCCCCGAGGCGCGGATCAACACGCGGCCGCGACCATTCAATTGTGACTCAACCTGAGCCTTGGCCCGCATCAGACCCTCATGGGTCTCCCACTGAACGCCAGGGGCAAGAGGCACATTTACCATTTTCTGTGGATACATTTTTAATCCGGCGACCTGGCTGGCCAGCGTCTCGCCAGCGAGCCGCATACTCGTCAACACCTGCAGGGCCGCGATAATGCCATCACCCGTTGTGTGTCGGTCCAAACACAAAAGATGACCCGAACTCTCACCGCCATAAAGCCAGCCACGCTGCAACATTCGCTCAAGCACATACCGGTCGCCCACCTTGGTACGATCGAAACCCACCCCTAAAGCCTGCATCTGCTTTTCGAAGCCGAAATTTGTCATCAAGGTGCCCACCACCCCTTCTACCTTGCGCTGGGCCATACGCCCCCGCACGATAACGTAGAGCAGTTCGTCGCCGTTGTACAAACGCCCCGAGCCGTCTACCATTTGCAGACGATCAGCATCGCCGTCAAGCGCAATCCCGATATCTGCGCCGCGGTTTTGCACCTCGGCGATCAGACCCTCCGGATGTAACGCTCCGACACCTTCATTAATGTTGAATCCGTCGGGCTGGCACCCTATGGCGTACACCTCGGCGCCCAGTTCGCGAAACACGTGAGGTGCAACGTGATAGGCGGCGCCGTGAGCCGCATCAACCACGATCTTCAGGCCCGACAGATCCAGCTCGTTGGGAAATGTGCTTTTGCAAAATTCGATATAACGGCCAGCGGCATCATCGATACGCCGCGCACGGCCCAGAGCTTCAGACCCGACACAACCCAAGGGCTCTTCAATGGCGGCCTCAATCTGCTCCTCGACCTGGTCGGGCAACTTCATACCTTGGGCCGAAAAGAACTTGATGCCGTTATCCTGATATGGGTTGTGCGAGGCGCTAATGACAATACCCGCCACCAGACGCAAAGCCCGAGTCAGATAGGCCACAGCAGGAGTCGGTATGGGGCCGGCCAGCAAGACATCAACACCGGCCGCCGATAAGCCCGCCTCGAGTGCTGATTCGAGCATATAGCCCGACACCCGAGTGTCTTTGCCAATAATCACCGTGGGACGGCCACTGCCCGGGTTTTGCATGGCCAAGACTCGACCGGCGGCATAGCCCAGACGCAAGGCGAATTCGGCGTTGATCGTCGCACCCCCTACCTCACCACGCACACCGTCGGTACCAAAATACTTGCGTTGACTCATAAGGAAGCTCCGTGTTCGATGGTCTGCCAAACCTTGATGGCATCGACCGTTGCGTCAACGTCGTGCACCCGCACGATGTTAGCCCCGCGGGCAATACCGGCCAGGGCTGCGGCAATACTACCCGCTACCCGTTGATCGGCGGCACGGCCGATGACATGGCCTATCATCGACTTGCGCGACACTCCCAATAACAACGGAACATCGGCAATTCGCAGTTGCGCAAGACGTTGCAGCAGTAAATAGTTTTGCGCCGGGGTTTTGCCAAAGCCAAACCCCGGATCCAGGACAATACGCGGCCGCGAGATGCCGTGCTGCAGCAATACCTCGAGGCGATCTTGCAAGAATTGTTTAACTTCAGCCAGCACATCATCGTAATGCGGCGCCTGCTGCATCGTGCGCGGCTCACCCTGCATGTGCATGACGCACAGACCACAGCGCGAAGCGGCAACGGCCTCAATCGCCCCGGGATGGCGAAATCCATATATATCGTTGATCATATCGGCGCCAGCGTCAAGCGCCTGCCGCATGACGGCGGGCTTGAAGGTATCGACGGACAAGGGCACACCCGCGTCGCGCAAGGCCTCGATAACGGGCTGTAGCCGCTTGAACTCGTCGGCCGCCGAAACAGATTCAGCGCCTGGACGTGTCGATTCGGCACCAATATCTACGATATCGGCGCCTTGGGCTATCAAGTCTCTGGCGTGAGCAATGGCGGCATCAGCTTCAAAATACAGCGCACCGTCGGAAAAAGAATCGGGAGTGATATTCACCACTCCCATGATCAGCGGACGCTCGAGCGTCAACTCGAAGCGCCCACACTGCAAGCTCGGCATGCCCATTGGATAACAAACGTGTTAGACAGGCGTAGTGGCTGTGCTGTTGCCACCGACCGGCGACAGGCCAGTAGGCGGAGGAGGCGCACTGTCGGAAGAATCCGAAGATACCTGGGGCACTTTCGTCGCGCGCGGCGGGCGGCCTTCCATAATGTCCTGGATCTGGTCGGCATCGATCGTTTCCAATTCGAGCAAGGCCGCTGCCATGGCGTCCATTTTGTCGCGATTGTCTTCGATGATTTTACGCGCTACCGCATATTGTTCATCGATGATAGAGCGGATCTCTTGGTCGACCTTTTGCATCGTTGCTTCGGATACATGCGTAGTTTTGGTGACGCTGCGCCCCAAAAATACCTCACCTTCGTTTTCCGCATACACCACTGGTCCCAGCGAATCGGTCATCCCATAGCGAGTGACCATGTCGCGCGCAATGGATGTCGCACGTTCAAAATCGTTGGAGGCGCCAGTGGTCATTTGATGCATAAAAACTTCTTCGGCAATCCGCCCACCAAACAATACCGCAATGGTGTTGAGCAAACGCTCTTTATCCATGCTGTATCGATCACCCTCGGGCAATTGCATGGTGACGCCCAAAGCACGCCCGCGCGGAATAATTGTAACTTTATGCACCGGATCGGTTTTAGGCAGCATACGCGCCACCAAGGCGTGACCAGATTCATGATAGGCCGTGTTTCTGCGCTCTTCTTCCGGCATAACCAGGCTGCGCCGTTCGGCACCCATAATGATTTTATCTTTGGCCTTTTCGAAATCACTCATCTCAACCGCACGGCCATTACGGCGGGCAGCGAATAAAGCCGCTTCGTTAACCAGGTTGGCCAAGTCGGCGCCCGAAAACCCAGGGGTTCCACGTGCCAGAACCAGCGCATCCACGCTCGTCGCCAAAGGCACTTTGCGCATATGCACTTTAAGGATTTGTTCGCGGCCGCGAATATCAGGCAGAGACACAACTACCTGGCGATCGAAACGCCCCGGACGAAGCAAGGCGGGATCAAGCACATCAGGGCGGTTGGTAGCGGCAACGACCAAAACACCTTGGCCCGTCTCAAAACCATCCATTTCAACGAGCAACTGGTTCAACGTCTGCTCACGTTCATCGTTGCCGCCGCCCAGCCCCGCGCCCCGCTGACGGCCCACGGCATCGATTTCATCGATAAAGATAATGCATGGCGCCTGCTTCTTGGCATTCTCGAACATGTCGCGCACGCGCGCCGCACCCACGCCGACGAACATTTCAACGAAATCGGAACCCGAAATGCTGAAGAAAGGTACTTTGGCTTCACCGGCAATGGCCTTGGCCAGCAAGGTTTTACCGGTACCAGGCGAGCCCACCATTAAGACGCCACGCGGAATGCGCCCGCCTAAACGCTGGAATTTGGTTGGGTCGCGCAGAAAATCAACCAGTTCCTGCACATCTTCTTTGGCTTCGTCGCAGCCCGCCACATCGGCAAAAGTAATGTTATTGGTGTTTTCATCAAGCATGCGCGCGCGCGATTTGCCAAAGCTGAAAGCTCCGCCCTTACCGCCACCCTGCATCTGCCGCATGAAGAATATCCAGACACCAATAAGAAGCAGCATCGGGAACCAGGAAATAAACAGGCTGGTCAGAAAAGAAGGCTCTTCGCGCGCCTTGCCCGAGACCTGCACGCCATACTTGACCAGCTCCGGTACCATCCAGAGGTCGCCAGGCGAGGTCAGGCTGTAAGCGCGGCCCGCATCCGGCGTTACATAAAGTGTATCGCCCTGAATGTCGACCTTGCTGATCCGGCCAGCCTGAGCATCGGTCATGAATTGGGTATAGGTGACGGTTTCAGTTGCAGGTGCCCGGCCATCAAACTGCTT
Organism: Paralcaligenes sp.; assembly: GCA_039935015.1. Lineage (GTDB taxonomy): Bacteria > Pseudomonadota > Gammaproteobacteria > Burkholderiales > Burkholderiaceae_B > Paralcaligenes. The sequence goes on from JBDTLC010000172.1 coordinate 12,997, forward strand.
AAATACCGTAAACAGCACCAGAGCGATCACCATCCAGATCGCCACCTTGGAAAACGAGTTGTTCAAAGCCAACCTCCACGTGTACTTCGTACCTGTCAAGCGCCCCCCGCACCTATGGCAGCGAAACAAGCATATTAATAAGTCATTCTAACCCGATGGGGAAAATCGTGTTCGGCACCTGCTAAGACTTTAATCGGCGTCCGACCAAGAACGTTTCCGAAGATTTGTCGCGCGACGCCTTGGGCTTGCGCTCGACCACCCGCTGAAAATGACGCTTGAACGATTCGACAATTTGCGAAAATCCGCTGCCATGGAATGCTTTAACAATAAGCGCGCCGTCCGACGTGAGATGCTGGCAGGCGAAATCGAGGGCAATATCGCATACATGCTGAATACGCGCAGAATCGGCTGACCCTACCCCGGATAGATTGGGGGCCATATCTGAAATTACAAGATCAACCCGCTGATCCCCCAGCTGTTTTTCTAGCTGAGCGAGCACCGCGTCTTCGCGAAAGTCGCCTTGTATAAACTCTACCCCCGCAATGGGCTCCATCGGCAGCAGATCCAGCGCCAGCACACGCCCCACGATAACGCCGCCCGCGCCCAACATGCGCTCACGCGCCACTTGCGACCAGCTTCCCGGAGCTGAGCCTAGATCCACCACCACATTGCCGCGCTGCATCAATTTTTCGGTATCCAGGATTTCGATCAACTTGAACGCGCCGCGGGCCCGATACCCTTTTTGCCGCGCCATTTTGACGTATGGATCGTTAATATGTTGCTGTATCCATTCTTTTGAAAATTTATTTTTGGCCATTCCCGTACAATCTCAATATGCCCAAACTCGATATCACATCTCAAGAGCGCAGCGCCCTACGCGCTGCCGCCCACCCTCTGCATCCCATCGTCCTGATCGGCGACCGGGGTTTATCCGAATCGGTGCTTAAAGAGATCGACCGCAGCCTGGCAGCGCACCACCTAATCAAGGTGCGCGTCGGAGGCGAAGATCGCGCTGCCCGCGAAACCCTGCTCGACGCCATATGCGACTCGCTATCGTGCGCACCGGTTCATCACTTGGGCAAAACCCTGATTATCTACCGCCCAGACACTGAAGCCCTGCGCGCCCAATCCGAAGCAGCCAACGCCACACGCGCGCAACGCAAACCCTCTGAGCCCCATACGCCCAAGAAACAAGCGGCAACGGGGATCACACGCACGCGCCGGGTTGAAAAAGCCGAACGCGCCGCCAAACGTGCCGAGCGTAACGAAACCGCCTCACCCAAAGCGCGGCGAGCGGCCGCAGTGGCCAGCGAGAAACCGGCCCACGGGATTGCGCGGCGCAGCGGCAGTGCTATGTCGCTACGCGCCGGCGCACGCAGAAGCAGCACCGACCGTGGCGGCATCAAGCGCTAACTCGATCAGATATAGCTAACTCCTAGAACCTCGTATTCGCGGATTCCCGCCGGGGCCTTTACTTCGACCACGTCGCCTTCGCCCTTGCCTATCAGGGCACGGGCAACCGGGCTGGACACTGAAATCTGGTTGGCGCGGATATCGGCCTCTACGTCACCCACAATTTGATATGTGACCCGTTCACCGGACTCCAGATCTTCAATTTCGACCGTCGCACCAAACACAGCCTTGCCCTCGATGCCAAGGGCCGCCGGGTCGATGATTTGCGCATTGGACAGGGTGCTTTCAAGCTCCCGGATACGCCCCTCGACAAAAGACTGGCGTTCACGGGCCGCATCATATTCGGCGTTTTCCGACAAGTCGCCATGCGAGCGTGCCTCGGCAATCGAGGCGATGACGTTGGGACGCTCGATAGTTTTCAGACGATGTAATTCAGCTTGCAAGCGCTCAGCACCGCGAGCAGTCAACGGGATCGCAGACATAATATTCCTGATTAAAAGTAAAAGACGCTCCTCACAACGAAGCGCCTAGTTTTTGATACCCCCTTCGCATACGGCGAAGGTCCCTGCGGCGCGACATAGGTGGAAGCTTTGGACTATCGCTCTGGTGGGTTCCCGGGCCGAGAGTGTGCAACAACGCTTGCTCGTAGCCATGGGCCTAACTTTCCGCTTGCCCTGCGGTAGGTCTTCAATACCAAGACCCGACCTTTTATGCTTCAGCCAAGGCCTGATACAAAGCAAATCCCCGGCTCGGCTAGAACCGGGGACTTGTAGCTATTGTCGGCAAAGTCAGGCCAAATTGCAAGCCACGGGATAAATTTTAGGGTTTTCCCTTAAAATAGGCCTAGTATTATGAAAAAGCACATGTTTTTTATTTATCTCGCGGAAACTGAACGCCTACCCATTTTTAATAACGCATACAAAATAATGGAGCCGAAGGTGGCCGTGCCTATGCCGTCGAGTTTGAATGCACCAAACTGAATCGAAAAATTGCCAGCCCCGAGAATCAAGGTAATTGCCGCCACAATCAAGTTGCGGTTATCGCTGAAGTCGACCTGATTCACCACCCATATCCGTGCGCCGGCCACAGCAATCAGGCCGAACACCACAATCGACATACCCCCCAGAACCGGCCCGGGTATGATCTGGATCAGGGCACCAAATTTGGGTGAAAACCCCAGAATAATTGCAATCAGCGCGGCAAAGACGAACACCAAGGTGGAATAGATTCGCGTTACCGTCATGACACCAATATTTTCGGCGTAAGTCGTCACACCGGTGCCACCCATTGCCCCCGAAATCATGGTGGAAACTCCATCGCCCACAAACGCACGGCCCAGGTATCTATCCAGATTTTGGCCGGTCATGGCACTCACCGCCTTGATATGCCCCAAATTTTCCGCCACCAAAATCACCGCAACCGGCACAATAACGCTCATGGCATGGACGCTGAACTCGGGTGCCTGGAATCGAGGCAAGCCCAGCCACGGCGCCGCCGCCACACCACTGAAATTGATCGGATGCCCAAAACCCAGCACATTCGTCAGTAACCCATACACGACACACGCCAGCAACAGGCCCACCAGAATAAGCAAACGCTGCACGGTGCCACGGGTATATACCGCCACTGCGCCTACGCATAGCACTGTCATAAGTGCCATCAAGGCGTCGAAGGTGCTGCCTCCCATGGCGCCTCTTGCCGCAATCGGCGCGAGATTCAGCCCAATAACCGCCACGATCGCCCCCGTCACCACCGGCGGCATCCAGGCGTCAATCCAGTCGGCGGACCCGCCAGAGCGGACGTTAAGCCACCAGACCAGACAACCTATCAGGCTGTACACAAAGCCACAGGCGATAATGGCCCCAAGCGCCACACCTATATTGCCATTGGCGCCGGCACCTGCGTACCCTGTCACGGCAATCACGCCGCCAATAAAGGCAAAGCTCGACCCCAGATAGCTGGGAACCCGACCACCCACAAACAGAAAAAATATCAGCGTGCCTATGCCCGACATCAAAATGCAGACGTTGACATCGAAGCCCATTAACAAGGGAGCAAGGATGGTGGAACCAAACATGGCAACGACGTGCTGAGCCCCCATGGCAATACTTTGCGGCCACGACAGGCGCTCATCGGGCTGCACCACCAGCCCTGAAACACCACCCTGTACGAGAGCCCAACGGGGAAAGTACGAATCTGACATGCCGCAGTCTTTAAAGAAGTCAAAGGAACCCCCAGAATCCCTGAGCTGACTGAAAGGAATCCACGGGTTGGCCAAAGGCGAAAGTGTACGTTTTGCAAGGGCTGCGCGGCAAGGCTTTTTGTAGCGGCAACACTTGTGATCTATTTGAGAAAGTGCAGGCCGTGGGTTGAACCTATGTTCTAAGGCATTATTAACACGCCGCAGGGCGAGGGGTGGGTACCGTCCGGCCCGTCCTGCGGTCGTGGCGCTACGCGCCCCGACTGCCCGGGTCTGCCTCGTCCAGGCGGGCGTCGGGCGAACTCTCTACGCCTCGCAAGCGAGGCTGCGTTCAGACAGCGCCCGACGACAGCTCCCGCCTTCCCTTCGTCAGCACCCGGCGCTGGCCGAAGGCCCGGACGGTACCCACCCCTCGCCCTGTGGCGTGTTAATAGACCTAAATCGTTTCAGCGTACAGATCGTACTCGTC
>JBDTLC010000173.1:0-11466 GCA_039935015.1 Paralcaligenes sp.
TAGCCGATGTAATGTGCATATAAAGCACCTGTAACGCCGCAAATCATGGCGCTGATTACCAGACTTAACGTCTTGGCCGCGGTGACATTCTTGCCGAGCATGGCCGTCGCAACTTCATCATATTTAATTGCTTGTAATAGACTTCCCAGGCGACTTTTAGTTATTGCATGGACGATAAGATAAGTTAGGATGACGCCCACTAAAAAGATGAGAAACCAGGCTATATTGAATGTATCGGACGAATAATCGGAAAAAGGGCGTTCGATTCCGATGACTCCACCGGGGCCACCCGTCCAGTCAACGCTTTGGACGTATATACGTAGTGATTCTGCAAAACCAATGGTGACCACAGCCAGAAAATCCGCCTTTAACCTCAGGGTGATCCAGCCAACTGGTAGCGCTGCAAAGCCCGCCAGAATTGCTCCTAAGATGCATCCTGCCCAGATAGGCACATTGAATTCTGTATTCAGCAGCGCCGATGTGTAGGCACCAATAGCAAAAAAGGCAACTACTCCAAAGTTTATGATGCCGGTGCGCCCCCAATTCAGATTCAGGGCAAGGCCGAGTATTCCATATACAAAGGTTATTGAAAGGATCGCAGGCAGATAGGTCGTCATATCCGTTCCTTTTTCCCAAACAGACCTTGTGGCCGCATCAAGAGTATCAGGGCCATGGCTATGAACCCGAAGACAGGCTTAAAAGTTGGCGCAACGAACACGGTTGCCAGACTGCTTGCAATCCCCATCAGGAAGCCGCCGATGACGGCTCCGCGAATGTTCCCGATTCCACCCAGAATAGCCGCAGCAAAGGCCACCAGCAAAGCGTCCCAGCCAAGGTCTGGATAAATGGATGATCTCCAGGCAATACAGACCCCTGCAACTGATCCAGAAGCGCCGACCAGCGCCCAGGCCCAGGTGTAGACGCTGCGGGAAGAGATTCCGGCCAACCTTGCCAGTTCCGGCAAATCAGAAACTGCTCTCATCTCGCGACCGATCTTGCTGTAACGCAGTACCGACCATATAGCGAGCATGACGGCTACTGCGATGAATATCATCAGGATGCCTGAGCGGCTTAGCTGTATGCCCATCACGGTAATACTGCCTAAGTTTTCGAATGGATAGCCGCGTAAATTTCTTCCCCAAATAGCCGCCAAGCCATAACGAATGATCAGGTCAACGCCAATCGAAGCGACTAGCAAAGTCACTTTGGAGGCGTTGCGCAGGGAAGAAAAAGCGAGCACGAACACCAATATGCCAAATACGCCACCAAGAACGATGGCGAACATCAGGGAAAACCAAAAACCGAACCCCAGGCTTGTGCCGGCCAGCGCCAGATAGGCGCCTGTCGACATGATGCCCGCCTGGGATATGTTCGCAAATCGCTGCACTGAGAACACAATCGAAAGACCAATAGCCGCTAACGCAACCAATGACCCGTCGATGATGCCATCCGCGAAGTGTTGTGCTAATTCAGATAGCATAATCTTTCATTTCCAATACAGAGAGAGAGAACAGGCTCTTCGTGCTATTTTTCCTCCCCCTTGATCTTGACGGTGGTTTGCATTTTGACAGTCCCATCTACCACCCGGTAAATACCGAAAAGTGGCATCTGGTTGCCTTGTTCGTTGAAGTCCAGGTTGCTCGAAGCACCTTGATAGTTGATGTCGGAACCTTCACTAAGGGCCTTGACGCCTTCGGCATAATCGAAGACTTCCTTGCCCGGAGGGTTGGTTACCTTGAGGATGGACTTTGACAGGGCCACGCCTCCATCGCATTTGCAATCCGTCATAGCAAGACCCAACACAACCACCATATCGTAACTGCTAAACACATAGGTATCGCTTGGCAGGAGAGTATGGCCAGCACTTTTCGTGAAGTCCGCCATAAACTTTTCGTAGCCCTTGCTGCCAATATTCGGCGCACTATCAACGGCCCATACCCCGTTCGCATTTTTCGCCCCAACGGCAGCAATGAAATCCTTGGTTACTGCCCAACCGGGAGCAACCCAGTTGATTTTCGCGCCCATTGTCTGCCCGTCTTTCACCAGTACGGAAAGCTCCGGAGCATACGTGCTGGTAAATATGGCGTCTGGCTTGCTGGCTACAAGTTTTCGCACGACGTCAACATAGCTCGGTTGCCCGGGAGCATATTTGAGAGTCGTCAAAACCTTGCCACCGTTTGCTGTGTAAACCTTATTGAAGTCCTCTACCGTCGTCACGCCACTGGCATCATCCCTGGCTGCGGATGCGGCTGTCTTCCAACCTTCCTTTCGAAAGGCCTCGGCAACGGCCGTGCCCGTCCACCTGGCTTCAGGCTGAAACCGCCATACCAGGCCGCGCTTCTTGAGTTTATTAATCTGGTCGCTTCCAGAGGTGTTCATCTGGACGATGCCAGCCTGAATGGTCAACGGCGCGACAGCAAGCGTGACGGCGCTTGACCACGTGCCCAAGATTGCCTTGACTCGGTTCACGCCGATAAGTTTTTGCGTGGCCCGGACGCCGGCATCAGGGTTCGTCTCGCCATCTTCAACGTACAGATGGAATTTTCTCCCCATCGGGGGGGCGATCTTATTGACTTCGTCGGCCGCCAGTTGCATGGCTTTCGCCATATCGGGGCCGAATTGGGCCCCTCCTCCGGTCAGCGGTGTAACGACACCAATAGGAATGTCGTCTGCGGCATAGGCGGTTCCACCAACCCCTACCAGTCCCGCCACGACACAGACCTTAAAAATCTGCCTCAAGCTTGCTTTCGTATGCATAAATGTCTCCCTATTTGTTTATTAATCGACGCTCTATCAAACCGCTTCGTGCCTCGACATACACTTCTCCGAGTCGTTTACCGACTTCTCGTAATACGTCGGGACCGAACCCGGAAAAATCTTGGTTGTATTGGATCTCATCGGCCGACAAGCTGTCATACACTGGCCCAATATGTTGCCCTATATCCTTGACAGCCTCACAATAGCCCGGTTCGGCTTTTTTATGACAATGCAAGCCAACCCGAGCTCCCGTTTCCGTGAGCACGACTCCAGCGTGGAGTGCCCACATGGGAACGTCGCCGAAAGAGTATGCGAGCCAGGCAAACGTCGAGTCTGCCTCACGCAACTTGACGGCCCACCACTCCGTCGAATTCGTATAGCTTTCTCCAAAGTGAGTCTGGGCTGGCTCAATTCCGGGAATGTCAACAAATCTGGCAATCTGACGTACTACCTCGTATGGTTTCATAGTTGTCTCATTACTGTGATTCGAGCCCTTGCAAGATGCTTTGCTATAAGGTGTATCCGAGCTTCTTCATGCGCACAAGATAGCGCTCTGGATTGCGCGTTTGCCAAGGTAGCGGCTCAATCGGATCAAAATCGGCATAACGTGGATGAATGGGCCTTGAATCTTCTATGATCGCCTTGATTTTGTCATCCACGAAGTCGGTTTCCTTTTGATCGTTTTGTGCGAGCAAAGTGAATTCCTTTTTGACCTCTTCGAAAAACTTCGAAATCTGCACACTGGATTCATTCTCGGCATGCCATGCTTCCAAAGCCTTTTTCTGGGTGTTGAATAGCGACAAGTACCCGGAGGTGTCTGCCAACAAGCGTAGTGCGAACGCAAATTGCGTCTTGGCAAACAGGGCCGCTCGTTCTTCGAGCGACGGATTCCCAGATAACAAATCGCTATTCCCAACGAGGAACTGATTGGATTCGACCAGCCCCTTCTCCCAGCCGTTGTTTCGTGTCGGCACCATGCGAGTACCGAGTTTGGTTCGCAAGAATGCATCGGCCAATCCGGCGTCACGCGCTTCGCAGTACCAAGTCCAGGCATGCGCCAGAAGCCCTGTACGTTTAATCTGCGACAGGGCCGGCCAGGCTGGGGGCACGCGCGTCTCGTTGGCAGTTCCGGCGCCAAAATTTGCGCCGATCATCGGGAGTTTGAATTCTTCAAATTTATAGTCTGGGGTGTCCAGAAGCTTTCGATACACATAACCGTGGTCTGCCGACCCTGCGGTTGGATCTGGATGCGGCGCGTAGCCCCTTGATCTTTCTATCGCCTCGAACCGATAGGTGTACGCTATTTCGACTTCATCCCAAAACTTGGAGAGTGCTGCACGAAGATATTCTTTATCGTCACTATCCATTTCCGATTCAACGATGGCATCGTCATAAGCTCTACGCATGTACTTTGTGTAAATAAAGTATTGCCACAGGCGAGTATCGATTTTCCAGTGAAACTCTGTCTGTATGTGGGCAAATTTAATCGCTGAATTGCCAGCTTCTTCCCACGCAGTGAGTGCTGCCAGGTTGAGTGCCGTGTCGGGCTCTTCTAGGTAGGAGAGCATGTACGGAGTGGTTACGTGCGCCGCGTGCGAGAAGCCATCGACTTTGGTGCTGAACATGCCATCAGCAATAATCACATGGAGGAACTCGTCTGCTGCCTCTCCGCGTATGGCGTGTAAAGCCCACTTCTCACCAATTGTGGTTTCCAGATTGATCAGTATTTCTTTGGATTTGTCGCTAATCATGACCCACTTCCTAAAAATATAAGGTGGCAACGTGTATAACGCCGCCGATCCGTCTATGGGTTCCTGGCAGCATCCGATTCGAGAAGTATGCGTAAATGAGAATCGGCCCCCACCGAAATAGTCATTATTCATCCTTCGCGCAAAGCGACGGCTGCAAATCGCTCTGGGTTGCTCGTTCAGCGTAAGAACGATGAACTCCCCGGATGCGATGCATAAAAAGCGCGAGGACATTTCTGTTCTGCCAATCCCCCATACGTCCGCAGGCTTATGTTGACAAAACGAGGGTAAGTAGTCAATATGCTATCCGCTGCAAGTTTGTTGCTTTTAAAGCAACACACAACTGCCTCTCGCCGCTGGACGTCCTCGGCCTGGTGCCCGCCGACACCGACGAGGTTGTTTCGACTGACATGGGGCACAAGGGCAGAAAAACAGATGGAATCACTAGACTCCGCACGGATGCGTTACTTGTACCAAGCCGTGCGCCTTGGAACTATTCGTGCTGCAGCCGAAGCCATGGATGTCGCGCCGTCGGTCGTCAGCCGGCAAATTGCAAAGCTGGAATCAATGCTTGCCACACCACTGGTGGAGCGTCACCGGCGAGGAGTCAAGGCCACGCAAGGCGGGCTCATGCTGCTCGAATATTACCGTCAATACGTTGAAAATGAAGACGCGATATTTTCAAAATTTCGCGAAGTCCGAGGGCTGCAAAGAGGCAACGTCAGTCTTGTAGTGGTGCAAGGATTCATTGACGACTTTATGCAAAATGCGCTTCTTCCCTTCACCAATCGTTATCCGCGACTCACGATCTCGTTGCGTGCGGGTGGCGCGAGCGAAATCCTGACTCTCATAGAGGAAGACGAAGCGCATATCGGCTTGACTTATTTTCCCGCCGTGTATCCCGTGCCGCCCGCCATCCGATCGCGCGCCGTCATGGTCCAGCCTTTGTGCGCCATTGTCCGGCCCGATCATCCGTTGGTGCGGCTTGGAAGACCTATATTGGTGCAGGAACTGGCCGGATACCCCATGGCGGCGGCGCGCCGATCGTATGGTGTGCGCCAGGTAATGCAGCTGATGGAAAGCTCTGAAAAAGTTCGATTCAACATGATATGCGAAACCGACCACCTGATTGCTTTGAAGAGCTTTGTGTATGCAGGATTGGGGATCACTTTGTTGCCGGCCTTTTTCGTTATAGCCGAAGTCCTCGCCGGCACGTTGACCACAGTATCGATCGATCATCCGCTAACCAAAACAATGCACGCCCATCTAGTGACGCGGCTGGGACGAGAGCTACCGGTCGGCGCGGATCAATTGCTGCGTCTAATGATCGCTCAGATGCAGGCTTTCCAGAACCTCGAAAAGGTTTCTTAATATTCGGGTGCGCGAGATGATCGTGGTAGGTTTTCCCGGTGGCATACCGCAGCACTAAGATCGCTGTCGCGGTGCTATCACCATACTTTATGTAAAGCTTTACCGCCCTGATGCGATCTTCATACAACTACATGAGCGATCTCTTTTGGTTTGCAATGCCGCCTTGGCGGTGTGACAGAGGTGCGTCCATGCGACGTATGCAACGTTTGAGCTTTTCATCAATAATGTCCCAATCGTTTTGTGAGAGTAGTAATGAAATTTGATGCAGTAATTTTCGATTGTGACGGCATTTTGGTCGACAGCGAGCCCATTACTCTTGGGGTGTTAAGAGATATGTTGAGTGAGTTGGGCTGGGAATTAAGCCCGCAACAATGTCATGCTTTGTTCGTGGGCAAGGCCTTTCAGGACGAGATGGCGCTAATTCAAGAAAACACCGGTAAGAAATTGGGGCCCGAATGGATAGACGTTTTCCGCGCACGCCGAAATTCGGCACTCATCTCGGGGCTGGAGGCCGTGCCGGGTATTCACGACGCATTAGCCGCGATTGCGGGGCATTGGCAAGCCAATATAGCCTGCGCTTCCGGAGCGGATCGCAAAAAAATAGAACTGCAGTTGGATAAAATCCGCATCCGTCATTTTTTTGGAGACAGAATTTTCAGTGGCCATGAGGTCGCGAGGAATAAGCCATTTCCCGATATTTACCAGGCAGCTTCTGCAGCGTTGGGCGTTTCGGCGCAACGCTGCGCAGTGATCGAAGATAGCGTTACGGGTATTGCCGCGGGTGTGGCGGCGGGCGCCATGGTTTTTGCCTATTCGCCGTTGGGCCTTGACGAGCCTTTGTATAATGCGGGCGCCTCGAAAACGTTTTCCAGTATGGCGCTGCTGCCCGATTTGTTGATTTGATCGAGGTGCTCAGTGGTGCGCGTTTTTGGCTCAGGCTGGGGGGAAGACTATGATGGAGGTACACAATAAGTTTACTTGATCGAAACACGTTTAGGAGAAAGGTATGGAACACTCGATGTATCCCTCTATGACGAAAGAACTCGCCAAACAGCGGTCCGACGCGACGCCCGAGATACAGGCGGCTTTCAAAGCGTTTAGCGCCAAGGTCTTTGCCGAAGGGGCCTTGCCCAAGAAAACCAAGCAGTTGATAGCCGTGGCTGTGGCCCATGTGACCCAATGCCCCTATTGCATTCGCGGTCATACCGAGCTGGCGATGCGCGAAGGCGCTACTGAACAGGAAATCATGGAAGCGGTGTGGGTGGCTGCCGAAATGCGCGCAGGCGGCGCCTATGCGCACTCTAGTCTCGCGCTCGATACGGTCAATCAGGTTAAGAGTCGGTCCGGAGCGTAATTTTTCGCACGTGCGCGAGCAGCGTCAAGCGACGGCAAAGCTGAGCTTGGGCGTGTCGGCCACCGCTGCGGCCTGGGACAGGAGGTGCTGTGTTCAAAGTTCAAACAATAGATCATCTTGTTCTGCGTGTGGCCACTCTTGAACCCATGCTCAATTTTTACCTGAATGTCCTGGGCTGCACGCTGGATCGCGTTCAAGAAGAGCTTGGGCTCTACCAGATACGGGCAGGCGATGCGCTGATTGATTTGATTACGATTGACGGAAAGCTGGGTCGTGCCGGTGGCCGCGCAGCGGGCGGGCAGGGGCGCAACCTTGATCATTTCTGCTTGAGGGTAGAGCCGTTCGATGGTGAGAAGATGCGGGCGTATCTAATTGAGCGTGGTATTGAAGTTGGTGAGCTGGCGTCCCGGTATGGCGCGCAAGGAGAAGGCCTTTCTTTGTATGTGGCCGACCCTGAGGGTAATGGAGTGGAGCTTAGAGGATCGGCGGGGCGGCTATAGCCTCTGCAGTACGGCCATCAATAAAGCGGTTAGCATATATTCATGAAAATATTACAACCATTGCCGACGCCGATGATGGCAACGCTGCTGGCGACACTCGGGCTCGCGTCCGCGATGGGTATCGGGCGTTTTGCCTTTACACCCTTGCTCCCTCTCATGCAGCAAAGCTTTGGCTTGACGCTGCGTCAGGGGGCCTTGCTGGCAACTTCCAATTACGCGGGTTACTTTGTAGGCGCGTTGGTGAGCTTTATTTTTAACCCTGCTGCAAACAAAGCCGCAAGGTTCAGCCTTTTGTGGATAGCGGTGCTTACACTTGCTACGGGCTTGACGCAGATATTTGCGGCCTGGATGGTGCTGCGGTTTCTTACTGGCGTGGCAAGCGCCTATGCGCTCATCGGTATCTCCTCTTGGGCGCTGAATGTGCTGGCGCCGCGGCGTCGGCCTGGACTGTATGGCTGGGTATTCGCAGGGGTCGGGTTCGGCATGATTTTGGCGGGCCTGACCGGCCTGGTGGCCGGCGTAGTACACGCGTCCCCCGATCATGCCTGGCTGGCGCTGGGGGTATGCGCAGCGGTGGTTTTTATTTTTTCGTGGCGCCCGTTGGGTTGGAATCCCGCCATGCCCAAACGCGTGGCAGCTTCCGTGCCGCAGCGGATAAATGCCCAAGGCTGGATTATGGTGTTTTGCTATGGCGTGTATGGCTTTGGCTACATTATTCCCGCTACATTTCTACCGGCGTTCGCGCGTGCACTGATCAGCGACCCTGCGGTTTTCGGGTGGGTCTGGCCGGTATTTGGAGTCGCAGCGGCACTATCTACAGTCATTACCGCCTATCTGTTTGGACGTGTGTTGCCGAGAACGGTATGGGCATACAGCAATCTGGTGATGGCGGTGGGTGTTTTGGCTCCCGCTTTGTTCCTTAGCCCCGTCACCATTTTAATCAGCACCCTCTGTGTGGGGGGGACGTTTATGGTAATGACCATGACCGGCATGCAGACTGCGCGCCTCACGACAGGCGGCGATGCGTCAAGGTTGATCGCGGCCATGACTGCCAGCTTTGCGATGGGCCAATTGTTGGGCCCACTGGCGATTCCGGGGGGTACACTAAGACAATCGATCGTGTTGCCGGGCATAAGCGCGGCCTGTTTATTGTTCGCTAGCGCGATAATTTTGTTTAGCCTACCCACTGCGGGGTATATAAAGAAGGGGATTTCCGATGACTACCGCCCGAATCCGCACTGAACAGTTTTGCCAGCGTTTTGGCCTGGGCGTGCCAATACTGATGGCACCGATGGCTGGCTCATGCCCGCCGTCCCTGGCAATTGCAGTAGCTAATGCGGGTGGCTTGGGCGCCTGCGGCGTATTGCATATGCAGGCGACAGATATTGCGGCCTGGGTGGCTCAGTTTCGCGGGCAGGCGCAAGGTGCGTTTCAGCTTAACGTGTGGGTGCCGGATCCGAGCCCCGTTCGTGATGCGCAGCACGAAGCTCAGGTTCGCGACTTCCTCTCCAACTGGGGGCCCGCTGTGTCTTCCGAGGCGGGGAATGTCACACTAATGGATTTTGCTGCGCAATGTGAGGCCATGCTTGCCGTCAATCCTCCCATCGTTTCTTCGATAATGGGTTTGTATCCCCCCGACTTTGTCAAACAACTGAAGGCTCGGGGCATTGCCTGGTTTGCCACGGTTACAACAGTCGCCGAGGCCAGGGCGGCTCAGGCAGCTGGCGCCGATGTGCTCGTTGCGCAAGGCATGGAGGCGGGTGGCCATCGCGGCTGTTTCGAGGCTGGTCAAGCGCAGGCACGGCAGGTGGGCCTGTTTTCTTTATTGCCCGCTGTGGTTGATGCCGTGAAAATACCTGTTGTTGCTACCGGCGGTATCGGCGATGCGCGCGGCGTGGCGGCAGCATTGACGCTGGGGGCAAGCGCCGTGCAGATTGGGACGGCCCTTTTGCGCAGTCCCGAAGCGAAGATCGATCCGGCATGGGCCAGCGCGTTGGCTAAAGCTGCTCCCGAAGATACGGTCGTGACCCGCGCGTTCAGCGGTCGGGCAGGTCGTAGTGTGGTCACAGATTATGTGCGTGCCGCCGAAGCGGCAACAGCACCGACCCCGGCGCCCTATCCGGTCCAGCGCGGCCTCACCTCGGGGATGCGCAAAGCTGCACAGCAAAGTGGCGATAGTCAGAAAATGCAGATGTGGGCAGGGCAATCGGCGGGCCTGGCTTCAAGCGAACCAGCCGCCGATATCGTTCGTTCGCTCTGGAACGGTGCCCAACAGCTTCTACGCTGACGTATTCTGCTCTACCGAGGTATTAAAGCCTTGGTTCGTACGGCACGCATAAAGTCGAAATTCACGCCTTTGTCGGCCTGTGTCGCGGCGGCATCCATGGGCAGGCCATCCGCGACAAGCAATCCTCCATCTCTATCCAAACCAAGGCTTATGCCATGCCGCAAAAAATTCCCCTGTTGATACTGGCTCCCATACAAGAAGGGTATAGGACCGCCGTCGCTGCTATTTACGATATGGTGTATGCCCCCGACCAGGCGACGCGAGATGCCGCGATCGCTAAGGACGGGCCGCGTTTTCGTGGTGTTCTAACCATAGGCACTATTGGTTTGACAGAAGCAGAAATCAGGGCCATGCCAGCCCTGGAAATAATTTGTGCATTGGGGGTGGGTGTCGAGAATATTGATATTGCCGCAGCGCGAACGCGTGGAATCATGGTTGCCAACGGCGCAGGCACCAATGCTGCATCTGTCGCCGATCATGCTTTTGGTTTGCTGATTTCGGCGGTTCGAGGCATTGTCACGCTGGACCACATGGTTCGTAGCGGCGGCTTCCGAGATACATTGCCAGATCACATACCCGCGGTATCGGGCAAGCGCATCGGTATTGCGGGTTTGGGCATGATTGGTCGGCAACTGGTCAAGCGGGCGTCGGGATTCGACATGGAAATTGGCTACTGCAGTCGTAGTCGACGCGATGATGTCGACTTTGCCTACTTCGAGGATGTGATGGGGTTGGCCCGTTGGTGCGATTTTCTGGTGGTGACTATACCCGGCGGACAAGCTACTCGCCATCTAATTAACGCCGCCGTGCTTGAAGCTCTTGGCCCAAGAGGGGTGCTGGTCAACGTTGCGCGTGGCAGTGTGGTCGACACCGAGGCGCTGGCCGCAAGTCTGCGCTCTGGCGGCATTGCTGCGGCGGGTTTGGACGTTTATGAAAGCGAGCCGCTGCGGCCAGAGTCTCTGGTAGATTTGCCCAACGTTGTATTAACCCCTCATGTGGGGGGTCGCTCTCCCGAGGCTATGCAGGCGTCGTTCGATCGGTTTTTAGCCAATATTGGTGGCCATTTTGCCAGGCGTGGTGTGGTCTCACCCGTTTGAGCATTAGCCGTCCGAGGTTGTTGATCCCTCCGCAGGCGGGGCCCATATCTTCGCATTACGCATGCTCTTCAAAAAAACGCAGCAACCGTTCGTTGAATGCTTTAGGACTGGCCAGATTCATGCCGTGTGAAGCGAGAGGAATGATAGTTCGTTCAACATGGACCAAGATGGATTCAAGAATATCCAGGCGTTGACCATACCTGGCCGGGCTATTGGCGGCACCCAGCAAAAGAACAGGGCAATTTAATTGTTCGGCGCGAGCCAGATCGAACTCGAGGGCGGCTTCATGTATTTGGGATAGCAATGTGTAGGCATTGTCTTTAACCATGGCTTTGAACCAGCCCACCATTTG
>JBDTLC010000174.1:0-12961 GCA_039935015.1 Paralcaligenes sp.
AACGAACGCACCGACTCGTATGGGGGTGATTCTGACAAACGTACGCGCCTGCTCCTCGAACTGATTGCATCGGTTCGCAAACGCTGTGGCAGCGAGTTTATCCTGGGCATGAAGTTGCCGGGCGACGATGGCATCCCTGGTGGAGTGGGACCCGCCCTTGCTGCGCAAGTTGCCCGACGCCTAGTCCAAACGAGCCAAATTGACTATATCTGCTTTGCGCAAGGCACACACGATCGTACACTCGAGATGCATGTCCCAGACGGGCACTGGGACCGCAACCCCTATGCAGGGCTGCTTGGCTCACTGCGTAGCTCCGTATCTCCCGTACCACTGATGGCACTTGGCCGCATCAACGACCCTGCTCAGGCAGAAGCAATCGTTGCACAGGGCACAGCCGAGTTGGTTGGAATCGGCAGGGCACTGATCACTGACCCAGCATGGCCGCGGAAGGCCCAGCTCGGCCAGGCAGCAGGAATCCGCTACTGCGTGTCTGGAAATACTTGCTGGAAAACTATCGTCGATCATCAACCCATCGCCTGCGACAACAATCCGCGCATGGCCATGCCTGATGAATTGGACGATCACATAGCGAAGGCTATTGTGCTAAAAAGAATCGCCGTTGTGGGAGCCGGTATTGCGGGCTTGGAGGTTGCCTGGACTGCTGCCGAACGCGGTCACGATGTCACGTTGTTCGGCCGTTCGAGCGAGGTCGGCGGGAAAGTCCGCTTGTTGGCCGCATTGCCTGGTGGCGAAGACCTAAGCAGTATCTACGATTTTCAATACATGAAGGCGCTGCACGCTGGAGTCCACCTAAATCTAGGTGCACCCGCAGATACGGCGACCATACTTGCGCTAGATCCACAAGTAATCATACTTGCCACCGGGTCGACCATGATCTGGCCTCGCTGCCTGCCAATGGCCCTTCGGCTCGAAGGCCTCGTGCCAGACTTGCGCACGGCAATGACCGACCTCCAATCGATTTCCGAACGACAACATGGCACTGCAGTTATTTTCGACATGGATCATTCCGAAGGAACATATGCGTCGGCAGAACGCCTTTGCGAGATTTTCGAGAAAGTCGTCCTGATAACTCCGCGAGAGACGATCGCCGACGAAACCGCCTTAGTCACACGCCAGGGAATTTTGCGGCGCATCCACGAAAAAGGAATCAGAACGATCATCGCAGCGGAGCCGCGCTGGACAAACGCGTTTGAAGAGCACGGCCAGTTAGAATACGTGAGCGTATACGGCGGCCCGCCGTGCGCCATCGATAACGTGGTCTTCTTCGCATACGCCACGCCGCGCCAGCCCAATAACGAATTGGCCGCACCACTGCGCGCAACGGGTATCCCTGTGCACCTGATCGGAGATTGTCGTGCGGCCCGTACTATGCTTGCTGCAACTTCTGAAGGTGACGCACTGGGAAGAGCTATCTGATTGAAGGCCACCCCAGAAGGAGACGGCAGGCCTTCTGGGAACCGCACGATGGGCCATAGATATAAGCGCTACGGCAGGCGCCAGCTTTATCGTTAAACGATCGAAAAAACGACCGCCGGATGGCGCCCTACCAGTTGTAGGCAACACCCGGCTTGCAAGGCAGACCAACTGTCAGTCCGAACGGCCGGAAGCTGCTTCAGCTACGGCGCGCATGAAGGCTTCGATTTTTTCGGAAGACTTGATCCCGGGGGACGACTCCACACCACTACTGACATCAACCGCATAGGGCCGCAGCGACTGGATGGATATGGCCACCGATGCGGGAGTCATGCCGCCTGCCAGTATGATCGGACAGCTATCGGACGATTGCATGACCGTTTGCAATAAGGCCGGGTCAAGCGCCCGGCCGCTGCCTCCGTAGCCTGGGCTGTAGCTGTCGAACAACCATCCCGCCGCGTCGCCAAACTGGTGACACGTGCGGAACACCTGCTCAGGGCTATTCAGATGGGGCGCACCAAGCCGGAAAGCACGCAGATAGCGATGATGGAAGCTCGCGCAAAAGCTCGGGCTTTCGTCGCCGTGAAACTGCAAGAGGTCGGGTTTGACCCGATCAATGACGGCCTGCACCTCCTCGCGCGTTGCATTCACAAATAAAGCTACGACGTCGACAAACGCCGGCACTATCGCTCGCAAGGCTTGGGCCTGCTCCAGCGACACGAAGCGGGCACTGTCCGGATAAAACACCAGGCCGATGGCATCGGCGCCTGCCCCGACAGCGGCAGTCACGTCATCCGCACGGGTCAATCCACAGATTTTTACGCGTGTACGCCTCATTTGAACGTCGCCTTCGAACGGAGCTCAACGCGACTGTCATAGCCGCAGAGATCCGACCCATACATGCTACGTGCGCCGAACTGCGCCAGAAAGGCTTCCAACACCGTAGCGCCACCTTTGTAGTACACCACCATGCCGGGAGAAAATAACACCTTGGCAACCATAAGATCTGTAGCCCATAAAAGGATTGAAACTTTAATTATGAATCAAGCGCTGCATGGGGCTAATAACCTTGGCTCGCGCAAAACCCCAAATGTGAAGCAAAAAGTGTTTGCAGCGACGGCGCGGGCAGGCCGAATATTGGCGGATACTCGACTTGGGCCAGATACAGGCCGCCGGCAGTAAACGTAGGTGCCGCCAGCCGCCGATCACGCTGCGCGAGTAACGTGTCCATCCATTGCGGCGGTTGCTTGCCTTGCCCAATATACAACAGAGCCCCCATCAGATTGCGCACCATGTGGTGTAAAAATGCATTGGCCTTCAGCGTGAAAATAAAGAAATCGCCACGTTGCTCAATCTGTAATTCATGCATGGTGCGAACGGGGCTTGCCGCCTGGCACTGTGATGAGCGAAAACTACTGAAGTCGTGTTCGCCCAGCAAAGAAGCCGCAGCCCGTTGCATAGGCACTAAACTTAAAGGCTGATGCACCCACCCCACGCGCGCCTGTACCATCGGCGAGCGCACCCGCGCATGGCGCACCACATAAATGTAGGTGCGCGATACGGCCGAGAAACGGGCATGAAACGTATCAGGCACAACACACGCCCATTGCACCGCGATAGACGCAGGCAGCAAGGCGTTAACACCGCGCACCCAGGACTCCAGACGCCGTTGGGGCACACCGCCCAGATGTACAACCTGCCCCAGCGCATGCACACCCGTATCGGTGCGACCTGCACATACAGTGGGTTGAGGTTGCGCCGCGAACTGCGCCAAGGCGGATTCGAAAGTGTCTTGCACAGTACAGTGATGCGGCTGCGTTTGCCACCCTTGCCAGGGCGCTCCGTCGTACGACACACCAAGCGCCATACGAGTCATATCAACTCTTGCTGGCAGGCGGTTCGTCGCTCGGAGGCTGGTTCAGATCGAGATTGACCTGATCAAGTTTTTCCTTGACCATGGCCTCAGTGATGGTGGAGGCGCGATCATCAGAATCGTCGTCGCGTGCAATATTGGCCCGACGCAGCAACCATGCAATAACCAGCACAAACAAGGCCAGCAGTGCAGTAATAACACCTAACAAATGCTCCTGGAACCACGACACGGATTGGCCTGCCTTATTTGAAGTCTGATTACCCACACCTGCGACGGAGTCGGCAGCCTTGGCAGTATTGCCGGTAGCCGCCGCAGCACCTGTGGCGCCATTGCCAGCGGCGTTGCTGCCCGAAGCAGCGCTAGCTGCTGCACTGCTTCCCGCAGCAACGCCGGTTGCCGCGTTACTTCCCGCGGACACGTTATCTGTACCGCTATTTTCTGAGGTGGAGCGACCTGCAGCGCTATTTCCAGCAGCGACGCTACTCTCAACGGTTTTTCCTGCAGCGACGCTACCTGCGACATGGCTAACTGTATTGCCGGCAGCCCCATTCGCCGTTGACGTCTCCGCTATGGCTATGTTTCCTGTAGCCGTATTCCCAGCGGCCGTATTCCCCGTAGCAGCACCCTTAGTAGGTGCCACCGGCGACGACTCAGTACCCGTAGCTGAAACTGCCGATTTCCCGCCAGAAGTAAGAGAAGCGCCGTTTGAAGCTGAGGCGCCAGTCCCCGAACTAGAAGAGCCCGCTGCTACCGATTCGCTACCCGATAAAGGCGCGCCACTGCTACCGCTTGCGACGATGGCGGCCTGGCTGACGCCCGACGGCTGCCCGCCGTTTGCCGCCGAGCCAGAAGCCTTGCCAGCCACACCTGGTGAAGCTTGCCCGCCAGATAACCCACCCGTCTGCGCCATCGCGCTGGTCGCCCGGTTGCCGTTTGAACTTCCCGTCGAGCCGCCTGTAGCTCCTGCCACTACGCCTGCCGCATCGGCTATCGCCTTGCCCAGGCCTTTTGCAGCCCCTATAACGACATCTTTAGCGACCTCTCCCTGGCCTTGCAAGGCCTGGTTAATATGCTGCACGTTTTCTTCCAGTTGCGACACGCGTTGCTGCGAATCGGCAATGCCTTTACTCGTCGCCACACGGTTGTCGGCCCGAGCATCAGCCGCAGACGTCCCATCACTGGAAAGCCTGACCTGATCGCCGGGCCGCGCTGCGGCAGACGGTGGCGGTGCGGCAGTTTCTGGCGCTACGGTTCCCTTGTTTGCAGGGCCGCCCCGCAACGGAACCGATTTCTCCCCAGCCAGACGCTGCCGATACTGAGCAAAAGCCAGCGCCTGTTTCTGGAAGATGCGCCGCGCCTCGCGATCGCTGATGGCCGTCAGGCTGGCCATATCCGGAACTTGCAGCGTCGCGCCCGCCTTGACCAGGTTCATGTTCTGGTTGATAAACGCCTGCGGGTTGGCGCGCTGCAATGCCACCATCAACTGATAGACACTCACACCCTTCACTGCATGGTTTCGGGCAATGCCAAAAAGGGTATCGCCGCGCCGCACATGCAGGCGTACAAGCGAGCGATGGCCTATATTTGCCTGCCTCGCGCCCGTTGCAGCATTTGCTGCGTCACTGTGTCCCTCAGCGCCGCCCACGGCTATGCGGTGCGGAGATGTTGCCAAGACGCTGATCTGGTACTGTTGTTGGCCGGTAGCGGTATGCACTTCCAGCAGCAGATCGGCCACAGGCCCATTAAAAGGCTGGCTCGAACTGAAGCGAACAACTCTGGACCCAACGACTGTGCCATGCACCACTTTCAGCTGCAAGCTAGACAACGCAACGGGAGGCGTCAGGCCAGCTTGTGTCCAGGCCGCCGCTGGAGCCACACTGACAGTAAAAGAACGCAAGTCATCGGCGCTAAGCTCATAAATAGGCACATCCATGCGCAACGCCTGTCCAGGTTCGGACACAATACGAGAATGGCCAAGCGCTGCGGCATAGGAATTGGAACCCATCAACATCACCACGGGCAAGGCCGCAACCCATGGTTTAGCTCGCAACCAGAGGGTCGATGCGGCACTGCTGTGGCATGTAGGCATTTTTAAAGTTCACCTAAAATAATACGCAACATACGGCGCAAAGGTTCCGCCGCCCCCCATAAAAGCTGGTCGCCCACCGTGAACGCGCTGAGATATTCTGGGCCCATGGACATTTTGCGTAAGCGTCCAACCGGAATATCCAGCGTGCCCGTTACAGCAACCGGCGTCAATTCATGCATGGTCGCCTCGCGTTCATTGGTG
Organism: Paralcaligenes sp.; assembly: GCA_039935015.1. Taxonomy (GTDB): domain Bacteria; phylum Pseudomonadota; class Gammaproteobacteria; order Burkholderiales; family Burkholderiaceae_B; genus Paralcaligenes. Next base: position 5,598 of record JBDTLC010000174.1, read on the forward strand.
ACGACCTTCGCCCATTTCGAGCCTTCCCGCAAAATATCGGCCACCTCGTCCAGCGGCACATCACGCGCTAGCTTGATCGTTAGGGCCTGGCTATGACAGCGCATGGCGCCAATTCGTACGCACAGACCATCAATGGGTGTAGATTGGGTGCCAAAAGCCGGGCCTCGGCCCAGGATTTTATTGGTTTCTGCCTCGGCCTTCCATTCTTCGCGCGACACACCATTACCCAAGTCTTTATCGATCCAGGGAATAAGGCTACCCCCTAACGGCACACCAAACTGATCGTGCGCCAGCCCCACGTCTTGTTGCTTGAGTAAAACGCCGCGATCAATTTCCAGGATGGCCGATGCCGGATCATCGAGCAGCGATTTCACGGCGCCGTTGAGTTCACCAAACTGCGTCAACAGCTCGCGCATGTGCTGGGCACCGCCACCCGACGCTGCCTGATAGGTCATGCAAGTCATCCAGTCGACCAGATGGCTATTGAACAACCCTGCCAGACCCATCAGCATGCAGCTGACCGTGCAATTGCCCCCGATGTAGTTTTTGACTCCGCGTTGCAAGGCGGTATCGATAACCGGACGATTGACAGGGTCGAGCACAATGATGGCATCGTCTTTCATGCGCAGGGTGCTGGCTGCATCTATCCACAAGCCATCCCAGCCAGCGGCACGCAGCTTAGGATACACGGCGGAGGTGTAGTCACCGCCCTGGGCGGTGACGATAATGGGTAACTTCTTGAGCGCATCGATATTGTAGGCATCTTGCAAGGCAGGCGCACCATCGGCCCAATGCGGAGCAGAGCCACCTGCATTGCTAGTAGAAAAAAATACCGGCTGGAATAAGGAAAAGTCATTTTCGTCGCGCATGCGCTGCATAAGGACTGAACCCACCATACCGCGCCAGCCAACCAAACCTACTGCTTGATTCATCAGAATTCTCGAAAAATCCCGGGCTTCCGGCCGGGGAGCATGTCAATTTAAATGCGAAGATAAAAAATAAATTTGCCTGCCGGCTCTATTTTAGTGCTTTCAAGACGGCATCGCCCATTTCCGAGGTCGATACCTTGCGAGTGCCGGTTTCGAAAATATCGGCGGTACGCAACCCAAGCTCGAGCACAGCCTGAACCGCGGTCTCAATCCGGTCGGCCTGAGCCGCCGCAGCAAGAGAGTAACGCAGCAGCATGGCGGCCGACAGAATCGTTGCCAGCGGATTGGCCATGTTCTTGCCGGCGATGTCGGGCGCCGAGCCATGGCTAGGCTCGTACAAGCCCTGATTGGATGAGTTCAACGAAGCCGAAGGCAACATACCGATAGAGCCCGTGAGCATGGCGGCCTCGTCAGAAAGAATGTCGCCAAACAAATTACCCGTGACGATAACGTCGAATTCTTTGGGCGCACGCACCAACTGCATAGCCGCATTGTCTACATACATGTGTGAGAGCTGGACATCAGGATATTCGCGCGCAACGTCGGTCATGATGTCGCGCCAGAATTGCGAGGTTTCAAGCACATTGGATTTGTCGACGCTACACAACTTCTGGCCGCGCTTACGCGCCGCCTGGAAACCCACGTGTGCAATGCGCCGCACCTCAGACTCGGCGTAATGCATGGTGTCGAACCCCTGACGCTCACCCTTGAACGGGCCGTCGGCAACCTCGCGTACGCCCCGCGGCTGACCAAAATAAATATCGCCCGTTAATTCACGTACGATAAGAATATTCAGGCCTGAGACCACTTCAGGCTTGAGTGACGAGGCATTGGCCAGTTGAGGATACAAAATAGCCGGGCGCAAGTTGGCAAACAAGCCCATCGCCTTACGCAAGCCCAGAATGGCTTGTTCAGGCCGAAGCTCACGCGGCAGCGTATCGTATTTCCAGTCACCTACTGCTCCAAACAAAACGGCGGAAGACGTTTTGGCTAATTCGAGCGTTGATGGCGGCAAAGGGTGGCCCATCGCGTCGTACGCAGCCCCTCCCACCGGAGCCGTTTGTATTTCCAAGTCGAGATCCAATGCGCGCAGCACGCGTACCGCTTGCTCAGTAATTTCGAAACCTATGCCATCACCTGGCAAAACCGCTATCTTGTGACTCATATTCCTTCCTGAATTTCGCCTATGGCAATACGGCGGCACCTATCGCCCGCTTCGTAATCACCCATGTAGATACCATTTTGGCCCGCAATGATTCTGGCAGCCACAAGGGCTGCCACTGCCACTGCATTAGCGACGAATGAGTTTTGTAGCGGCACCCTTCGTGGGTGCCATGCCCCGAACAGAGGCATCCCTTGTGGCGCCTCTCCAAGACAAACAAACCAACGTGTCCAACTGTCCTTTATAAAGTGTCTGGCTAGCCAAGCCAAGCTTCGCCCGCCAAATGAACGTAAAAACCGCTAAATTGTGCGATTCATGCAACCTACTGGATTTTGCACCACGAAAATCCCGAGAAGTGGGGCCATGACGAGTGCTACCGCGAAGTTCTTAGTGGCGTCGATGGCGGGCGTCACAGGGTGCTATGTGCCCTGAGAATGGGAATGCACGAAGTCATAGGGCACCCACAATGGATGCCGCTACAAAATTCGTTACTACAAACCTGCACCCGCTTGCGTCAGGAACGCAGAACACCTGCAGGGGTTCCTTCAAGCCACGGGTATCGCGCCAGATGCTCGGCCTCGAAGGCCCGTATCTTGTCGGATTTTTGTAGCGTCTGGCCGATTTCGTCTAGACCATTGATCATGCTTTGCTTGCGAAACGGCTCGATATCAAAGGCCAACTCACGACCATCCTGGGCAATCACGACCTGGCGAGCCAAGTCGATACGCAACTTATAACCCACAAATGCTTTGACCTCATCAAAGAGGCGCGCCACCTCGAGCTCGGACAACACGATGGGTAGCAAACCATTCTTGAAACTGTTGTTAAAGAAGATGTCGGCATAAGAAGGCGCGATGATGGCGCGGAATCCATATTGCGTCAACGCCCATGGGGCATGCTCGCGGCTCGACCCACAGCCGAAATTCTTGCGCGCCAGCAACACCGACGCACCCTGATAACGGGATTGATTCAATATAAAGTCGGGATTGAGCGGACGCCTGCTGTTGTCCATTCCCGGCTCACCATGATCGAGATAGCGCAATTCGTCAAACAGGTTGGGTCCGAACCCTGAACGCTTGATCGATTTGAGGAATTGCTTGGGGATAATCAGGTCGGTATCGACGTTTTCGCGGTCCAGTGGGGCCACTAGCCCATGATGGGTGGTAAATGCTTGCATGAGGGCTCCTTAACGAAAATTCCTGACATCAACAAAATGGCCGGCCAACGCTGCGGCAGCGGCCATGGCCGGACTGACCAGATGGGTACGTCCACCCTGCCCCTGGCGGCCTTCAAAATTGCGGTTCGACGTCGACGCACAACGCTCACCGGGCTCGAGGCGGTCGGCATTCATAGCCAGACACATAGAGCAACCGGGCTCGCGCCACTCAAAACCCGCTGCTAGGAAAATCTTGTCCAGGCCCTCTTGCTCGGCCTGCTTTTTGACAAGCCCCGAACCGGGTACCACCATTGCCTGCTTCACATTGGCAGCAACGTGCTTGCCACGCGCCACCAGAGCCGCTGCGCGCAAATCTTCAATTCGCGCATTAGTGCAAGAACCGATAAAAACCTTGTCGATGCGAATATCCACCAAAGGCGTATTGGGTTTTAACCCCATATAGTGCAGCGCGCGCTCCATGCCACTGCGCCGCCCCGCGTCTTTTTCCTTATCGGGATCGGGTACCCGCGCATCGACCGACAAAACCATTTCCGGCGACGTGCCCCAGGTCACCTGCGGGGTAATTTGCCGCGCATCGATTTCAACCACCCGATCAAACTGGGCGCCTGGGTCGGAATGCAGCGTACTCCAGTACTTGACCGCCTGATCCCACAACACGCCGGTAGGGGCATAAGGGCGTCCACGGAAATAGTCGATGGTTTTCTCATCAACCGCCACCATGCCCGAGCGAGCGCCCGCCTCAATGGCCATATTACACACCGTCATACGGCCTTCCACCGACAAGGCTCGAATGGTGCTGCCAGCGAACTCGATAGCATGACCAGTTCCGCCTGCCGTGCCTATCTTGCCTATAACATAGAGCACCAGATCTTTAGCCGTACAGCCAAAGGGCAGTTCGCCTTCAACGCGAACCAGCATACTGTGGTTCTTTTTCATCAGCAGCGTCTGCGTGGCCAGAACATGCTCGACCTCGGAGGTGCCAATGCCAAACGCTAAAGTACCCAGCGCGCCGTGAGTGCTGGTATGCGAATCGCCGCAAACCACAGTCATCCCCGGCAAAGTCGCCCCTTGCTCCGGTCCGATAATATGCACAATGCCCTGGCGCAAATCGTTCATGCGAAATTCGGTAATGCCAAACTTTTCACAGTTGCTGTCCAGCGTATCTACCTGCAAACGCGAAATGGGGTCGGTAATACCTTTGCTACGGGCCGTGGTAGGGACATTATGATCGGCCACCGCCAGATTCGCCTGGACACGCCAAGGTTTGCGGCCAGCCAGCGTCAGCCCTTCAAATGCCTGCGGACTAGTTACTTCGTGCACCAAATGACGGTCTATATACAGTAGACAGGTGCCGTCGGGCTCTTGGTCGACAATATGTGCATCCCAGAGTTTGTCGTATAAAGTTCGGGCCATTACAGTGCTCTTACAAAAGACAGATTGGATAAGGAAAACCCATTATGCCACCGTCAGAACCTAGTACAAGAAGAGATTTTATACTAGTATTAAAAGTGATATCCTGAACGATGGGTAAGGTGGTATCAACCGCACTGAGAGCGATGGCGCAATGCATGATCCATTAATACGATAGCCAGCAATGCCTCGACAATCGGTGTGGCTCTTATCCCTACGCAAGGATCGTGACGGCCCAACGTCTGGACAGTGACGGCGTCTCCGGCACGATTGATCGACTGACGCTCGATGCGAATGCTGGAGGTAGGTTTGATGGCCACGCTAACAGTAATGGCCTGTCCGGAAGAAATCCCGCCCAGCACACCGCCGGCATTATTGCTTAGGAATCCCTGAGGCGTAATTTCATCGCCGTGCTGCGAACCGTGCTGCGTAATACAGTCGAACCCGGCCCCAATCGAAACGCCCTTCACGGCATTCAGGCCCATCATGACGTGAGCAATATCGGCGTCGAGCCGGTCGTACAAGGGTTCACCCCACCCTGCGGGCGCGTTTTCGGCCACAACCTCGATACGGGCGCCGATGGAATCTCCGTCACGACGCAATTGATCCATAAAAGCTTCCAACTGGGGAACAATGGCTGCATTGGGGGCGTAAAAAGGGTTATTGACGACCTCGTCCCAAGACTCGAAGGGAATCGCGATAGGCCCGAGTTGGCTCATATAGCCACGAATGACGACGCCGTGCGTTTGCGCGAGCCATTTTTTAGCAATCGCGCCGGCCGCCACCGAGGGTGCCGTCAGGCGCGCCGATGAACGGCCTCCGCCGCGTGGATCGCGCTCGCCAAATTTACGCCAATAGGTATAGTCGGCATGGCCGGGACGAAAGGTGTCGGCAATGGCACTGTAATCTTTGCTGCGCGCATCGGTATTGCGTATAAGCAACCCGATGGGCGTGCCGGTCGTCAGCCCCTGATATACCCCAGACAGGATTTCCACCTGATCGGCCTCCTGGCGCTGTGTCACGTGCCGTGAGGTGCCCGGACGGCGGCGATCGAGCTCATGCTGAATGTCGGCCTCGCACAGCGCCAACCCCGGCGGACAACCATCTACCACCGCCCCGATAGCCGGGCCATGGGATTCGCCAAAATTAGTAACGCAAAAAAGCTTGCCTAAAGTACTGCCGGACATAAGGGCTCTTGATAGAGGTAATAAAACAGAAATACGCGATAAGTCTGATTATGCCATTACTGACTATCTCAGGAAGAACAACTGACCTCCAGCTCGCAAGCCCAAGCGGGCGGAAGCGCCGCATAGTCTTCGAAGCCCTCGCGCTCCGTGTAGGGATCGCTCAAGAGCCCAAGCAAAACATCAATTTTGCTCGCGTCACCCAGCTTGGCAGCGCGTATAGCCTCTTCAGCCAGATGATTACGCAATATATACAAGGGGTTGACGCGATCCATGCCTGCACGGCGCTCGGGTTCGGCCAGCCCGTCGACAGACAGGCGCTGCGTGTACAGATCGAGCCACGCTAAAGCCGCAGCACGATCGTCGAACAGGGCCAGGAACGGCGCATTATCTTGTGAAACTTGTGCCAAGCGTCGAAAGCTAAGCGTGAAGTCGGCCCGATTCGTGTGCAACAGGCGCCACCATTCGTCCACCAGAGTTTCATCGCCATCGCCCCACTGCAACAAGCCGAATTTGTCGGCCAGCCGCCGCCGATAGGCATTCAAAAACGCGGACTCAAAATGCGCCAGCTGCGCTTTCAAATCCTCAGGATCGATATCGAGCGCGACGAGGCTATTGGCCAAACGGTATAAATTCCAATGCGCAACCGCCGGCTGGGCGTTCCAGGCGTAACGCCCCTGTGTATCGGTGTGGTTGCACACATACTTGACCTGAAAAGCATCCATGAAACCAAAGGGGCCGTAATCCATGGTCAGTCCCAGAATCGACATGTTGTCGGTATTCATGACACCGTGGCAAAAACCCACGGTCTGCCATGCTGCGACCATCTCGGCAGTTTTAATGGTGACTGTCTTTAGAAATCTCAAGGCGACAGCGGTTAACTCGTTGGGTTCACCTACCTTTCCTTGGCGACATTCGGGGTAAAAATGATCGACCACATAATCGAGCAAGATACGCAGGTTTTCAGGCGAAGAGTGCCAATGCTCGAACGAACCGAAGCGCACAAAGCTGGGCGAGACGCGAGCCACAATCGCCGCTGTTTCAACGGTTTCGCGATAGACGGGGTCATCAGATACAACCAGCGCCAGGGCGCGTGTGGTCGGGATGCCTAAACCCGCCATCGCTTCACTGGCAAGATACTCGCGTACCGACGAACGCAGCACCGCGCGTCCATCACCCATGCGCGAATAGGGAGTGCGCCCGGAGCCTTTTAGTTGTAGCTCCCAATGACCCGCAGGGCTTACGATTTCACCCAGCAAATGAGCCCGGCCGTCGCCCAGTTGCCCGGCCCACACACCGAACTGATGGCCGCTGTAGACAGCAGACACCGTTTTGCCGCCGGCCAGCGGCTGCGAACCTGCGCACACATCAAGAAACGCCGGCTCGGCCAGTGCCCGCGCCGACAGCCCCAACAGCCCTGCCACAACTGTATTGACATGCAACAGGCGCGGTTGCGTCAGGGGCTGAGTGGCTAGTCGCGTGTAGAACGCAGGGGGTAGTTC
>JBDTLC010000175.1:0-9923 GCA_039935015.1 Paralcaligenes sp.
GTCAATGGCGAGAATGTCAGCGATGCCCAAATCACCGAGCAGCTCGCGCTGATTGAGGGGGTGCGCGCAGAGGTGAGCCTAAGTTACTTTGAATACACTACTTTGGCGGCTTTGATGCTGTTTGAACGAAGCGGGCTTGACGTGGCCGTTCTGGAGGTGGGCCTGGGCGGGCGGCTCGACGCGGTCAACCTAGTGGACGCCGATTGTTCAATTGTCACCAGTGTCGACATTGATCATACAGAATGGTTGGGCGACACTCGTGAAAAGATTGGTTGGGAGAAGGCACATATATATCGTAGCGGCCGCCCGGCGATCTGCGCTGACCCGGTGCCCCCTGAAAGCCTGGTCAATTACGCTAAAGAGATTGGTGCCGATCTGTGGCTGTTTGGTCACGACTTCAACTATTCGGGGGATCGTCAGCAATGGGGCTATGGCGGCCGTGGCCGGCGTCGCAGTGGTTTGGCGTATCCGGCCTTGCGCGGTGCCAATCAACTGCTCAATGCGTCGGCCGCTTTAGCCGCGCTCGAAGCGTTGCGCGACCGTTTGGTGGTACCTCAGCAGGCTGTACGCCTGGGTTTGTCTCAGGCCTCATTGCCGGGGCGCTTGCAAATTGTGCCGGGCAAGCCGACCATTGTGCTGGATGTGGCACATAACCCGCATGCGGCGGCCGCACTGGCCCAGAATCTCGATGCCATGTCGTTTTACCCCTATACGCATGCTGTGGTGGGTATGTTGCGCGACAAGGACGTCAAGGGAGTCGTCGCCAAACTCGTGCGCCGCGTCAACCGCTGGTATTGCGCTGGCACGGAAGGCCCGCGGGGTCTGGACGGAGCGCAACTGGCCGATATGGTGCGCGAGACCCTGCCGCCACCCGGCAAAGACCCAGTAATTGTGTCAAGTTTTATAAATCCGACTCAAGCCTTTACCGAGGCACTAAAACAGGCAGCAGGGGGTGATAGAATTCTCGTGTTCGGATCCTTTGCTACAGTAGGCCCAATATTACGGGAACTCGGACGTAAGATTCGTTAATATTTTCAGCGCGGGCGCCGCCCAGCCTGCCAGATAAAGGTATTGCCCATGGGATTGTTTTCTCGCAACGAACCGGAAGCTGGCTCAGGCCGTTCCACGCCGCGCTCCTCGTCGAGCGAGGCTCGGGCCAGTGAGCTTCGTGGCCGCGCACGCCGCCGCCTGATTGGAGCCCTGGCGTTGGTACTCGCCGCGATTATCGTGGTACCCATGGTGCTCGATACTTCGTCCAATCGCAAGCCGGTCAACACGCCGGCGGTGGCGCCTGTCATTGTTCCGCCGGCGCCCAGCAGCAGTTCGCCCGCGTCAGTGGTGGCCGGCACCGAGCCGGGCAAAACGGGCGGGATGGTCACCGATGGAACGAATGCGCCCTCGGCGCCGGCTGATACAACGGCTAGCCCCACCGTTGATGCGGCTACTTCCGATGCAGGCAAGCCTGTTGCTCGGGAGGCGGCTGCTCCCGAGGTCAAGCCTGAAAGCAAACCCGAAGCCAAGCCCAAGGTTATCGAGAAAAAAGTTGAGCCCAAGCATGAAGCCAAGCCGAAAACGGTCGAGCGTACCGATGATGGCGCAGTGGCCATTGCCTTGCTGGAAGGCCGGACCCCAAACAGGTCGGCACCGGCTCCGGTTGTGCACGGCAATTATGTGTTGCAAATAGCCGCCTATACGACAGATAAAGACGCGCAGGCGCGTCATGCACGTCTGGTAGCCGCGGGTGTTACGAATGCCTATGTAGAGTCCGGAACTGCGGGCGGAAAACCTACCTATCGGCTGCGAGTAGGCCCATTTCCAACACGCGAGGCCGCACAGGCGGCCCAGGCCCGTTTGCGGGCGCTGGGGTACGACAACGGTTTTATCTCCACTAAGTGACCAGCTTCGACTACATTGTGCTGGCCACGCTAGGCGTGTCGGCGTTTCTTGGGCTCCTGCGAGGGTTGGTGAAAGAAATCCTTTCACTTATTGCTTACATAGTGGCGTTTTTGGCCGCTATTTGGTGGGGGCCGCGGGCTACTGGCTGGCTAGCCGCGTATATCGACAGCGGGCTGCTACGCACCGCCGCCGCTTATGCGGCGGTATTTATTGTCGTGCTCTTGCTGGTAGGTCTGGTTAACGTGACATTGGGCACGCTGGTCAGGAAAACAGGCTTGACGCCAGCCGATCATGGGTTAGGAGCTTTGTTTGGCCTGTTGCGAGGGCTGCTGATTGTGCTGATTCTGGTGGCTGCGGCCGGTTATACCGAATTGCCCAAAGAGCCGTGGTGGCGCGATGCCCAGTTATCACACGCTGCGGTGCGCGGCGTGCAGGAAGTGAAACTAATGCTGCCGCCGTCGCTCGCGTCATGGTTACCGTACTGATGAACTCAACAGGAATTTAATATGTGTGGAATCGTTGGGGTTGCAGGACGGGGCCCCGTCAACCAGCTGATTTACGATAGTCTGCTGTTGTTGCAGCATCGTGGTCAAGACGCTGCCGGAATTGCGACCTCGTCAGACAGCTTTTTTAATATGTACAAGGCGCACGGCTTGGTGCGCGATGTGTTTCGCACTCGCAATATGCGAGCTTTGCGTGGCGATAATGGCCTGGGTCAGGTGCGTTACCCAACGGCGGGCTCCAGCGACAATGTTGATGAGGCGCAGCCTTTCTATGTCAACGCACCTTTTGGCATTACGTTTGTGCATAATGGCAATTTGACAAACTGGCGAGAATTGCGTGAAGAGTTGTTCCGAATAGACCGCCGTCATATCAATACTAATTCTGATTCTGAAGTTTTACTCAACGTCTTCGCCCATGAGCTGCAGTTGGCGGCAAGCGGGGTGTCGCTTGATGAAAACGCCATTTTCGCGGCGGTAACGGCAGTTCATCGGCGCGCCAAAGGTGCCTACGCGGTGATTGCGCAAATTGCCAGTTACGGGATGGTGGGATTTCGCGATCCGTTCGGAATTCGCCCCTTGTGTCTGGGTTCATTGGAAACCAACGGCGGGGTCGAATGGATGCTCGCCTCCGAATCGGTCGCGTTGACGGGTTGTGGGTTTACTTTTGTGCGTGATGTTGAGCCAGGCGAAGCGGTCTGGATCGATCTGGATGGCAAGCTTAGCAGTCGTCAGTGCGCTGTCAATCCGGTGCATACACCGTGCGTGTTTGAATATGTGTATTTTGCCCGTCCCGATTCGTTAATGAATGGGGTATCGGTGTACGATGCGCGCTTGAATATGGGTGAGTATCTGGCTGATAACGTGGCCAAGGCGCTGCGCCTGGGTGAAATTGATGTCGTGATGCCGATTCCAGACTCGTCTCGCCCGGCAGCTATGCAGTTGGCCGCGCGGCTTGGGTTGAACTATCGCGAAGGTTTCATCAAGAATCGTTATGTGGGCCGCACTTTTATTATGCCGGGCCAGGCGGTGCGTAAAAAATCCGTGCGTCAGAAACTCAGCGCCATCGATATGGAGTTCAAGGGCAAAAATGTTTTGCTCGTCGATGACTCTATCGTGCGTGGCACGACTAGCCGTGAGATTGTCGATATGGCGCGTGCCGCTGGAGCTCACAAGGTTTTCTTTGCGTCGGCCGCGCCACCGGTACGATTTCCCAATGTCTACGGCATCGATATGCCCACGCAATCCGAGTTGATTGCAACGGGTCGTGATTCGGAGGAAATTGCACGCGAAATTGGTTCTGACGCTCTGGTTTATCAGAATTTGCACGATCTTGAACAGTCGATTCGCGATCTGAATCCGAATCTGCTGCAGTTTGAGTCGTCTTGCTTTAATGGCCGCTATATCACGGGCGATATTGATGCGGCATATCTGGAGCGGCTAAGTCAAACTCGGGGCGCTGCCAACGCGGCGGCCAATAATGACGATGATGCTTAGCACGCCCAGCACGGTAAACAGGCCCAGGCTCCAGATGGCGTAGTCAAGACCCAGAATATTTATCTTTGCATCCATGCACGAAGCAAAAATGCCGAAGAGCCAGGGGATATGTGCGTCCAGCCCGGCCCCTACCATGAATCGATCGGCGAAGGTCTGGTCGCATGAAAACATTTTTGCTGCGACGCTGTATTGATACCAGGCTGCCATCATTCCGCATACGCTCAGCACAGCGGCGACGAGCGCAGTCAGGCGACGTAGCGCAGCAATTCGGTCAAGCAACAGGCCCAGCCAGCAGAATGCGGCAATCGCCAGGTAAATCAGGCGCTGCAATACGCACCAGGCGCAGGGCCGGATGTTAAACATATGTTGCGATATCAGTGCAATCCCTACAGCGGCGAGGCATAGCAGAGCAATAAGGTGAAGAATTTTGCGTGAGGGGGTGATCATTTTGCGGGGTGGCAGCGAGGTTATTCGGTGATGGTTGCGTGAAAGTGGCCAAGACATCTGGACAGAGATGCCAGGCGCCTGCGCAATGGAAGGCGTCTGGTTCACGAGGCAAGTGCAATCATACTGCGGCTATGAATGGCCGTCGATGATTGCGGCTTCTTGTAGTAGGTTGAGCAGCAAAGCGTGCGCGCCATCCCAGACGATTTGCACTCCAAGACACAGCAAAATAAAAGCTGACAGGCGCATCAGAACCGCTGTACCGTTGGTTCCGAGCTTATTCAGGCACTGGGCCGCGAAACGCAGGCATAAATACACGATCAGTGACGCGACCACAATGGCCGGTATCGATCCGGCCAACTTGGTCAGGCTGCCATAGGTGCTTTGGTCGTGCAGCGTCGCGCCCACGGTGATAGCGGTTGAAAGTGAACCAGGTCCGCAGATCATGGGAAACGTTAGCGGGTAGAACGCCGTGGCTCGCAATTGTTCGGGAGAATAAGCATCGGCCATATCTTTAGCATGTTGGGTATTCGGAGCCGATGCGCTGACTAATTGCCAAGCGCTGGCGATGACGAGCAGGCCACCCCCTACTCGGACAATGGGCAGGGAGATGCCAAAGAAATCCAGCACAATATTGCCCGCGACCATGGCACCCGTGAGCATGACGAATATATTGATCGATATCCGTTTGGCCAGTTGCGTGCGAACCGCCGCGCTGGCGCCCTCGGTCAAACTTAGGAATAACGGCGCCGCAGCAGGAGGGTTGAGTATGGGCAACAAAGTAGCTAGGGCGAACAGGAAGCTGCGTCCGAAGTTGGCGATAAAGTCGTTGAGAGTCATAAGGCACTCCGGATGGATTCTGAGATTATGCACTGACCTCGTCAAGTTTGGCTAGCAGACTGCGCTCGAATTGCAACTGCAGGCGAGGGTGTCCCAATATGTCGCCTTCGATAATGAAGATATCTTCCACACGATCGCCCAGGGTCATGATTTTGGCCATTTTCAGGCTGATATTGTGCGCGGCAAAGACTTGGGCCAGGCTGTATAGCAGGCTGGAGCGATCCGCGGCGGTGACCGACAGACGCCACGAGGCGCCACTTTCGTCCGGCTGAAGCTCTATATTGGGAACGATCGGGAATATTCGGGAGCGTCGTGAGCCTGCCCGGCGCGCCAGATCGCGGCTTGGTGCTGGCAGATCGGTCTTGGCCAAGCGGTGGGCGAGCTCGTGTTCGATCAGACTGGCTTGCGAGCGGTAGTCGGTTTCGTGGGGAGGCGGTAAAACGATGAAACTGTCCAGCGCCCGATGGTGGCGCGTCGTATGTATGCGGGCTTCCTGAACACTTAGTGCCCGGCGGTCGAAGTAGCCGCAGATGGTGACGAACAAATCTCGGGTATCACGGGTGTACACCATCACTTGCAAACCTTCTGCGGCCCCGATGACCCGAACCTTGACCACAGGCTCGGTGGCATACACCCGATAATACAGATGGCGGGTATGCCAGGCGATCTCGGAGGCTTGATGACGCAGGAAATAAGCCACGTCCAGCTCTTGCCAGAACGCTTCGCGGCTTTCATCGCGCAGGCCCATCAGGCGAGTCTCGGCCGCTGCGCTTTCCTTGCGTTGCGCCAGGATGGTGCGAGTATCGGGTTGCGCTCCACCCAAAGCCAGCAGAGTGAGCCGGTAAAGATCTTCCAGCAGTTTTCCTTTCCAGGAATTCCAGACCTTGGGGCTGGTGCCGCGTATGTCAGCCACCGTTAGCAGGTAAAGGGCCGTCAGTCGTCTTTCGTTTTGCACGCGGCGCGCAAATTCGTGTACGACGCGAGGGTCGCTCAGATCGCGTTTCTGCGCGAAATTGGACATGGTCAAATGCTCGCGCACCAAGAATTCGACGAGCGCGGTGTCGGCGCTGTCAAGCCCGTGGTCAACACAGAAGCGGCGCGCATCTATGGCTCCGAGCTCCGAGTGATTGCCGCCGCGCCCCTTGGCAATGTCGTGAAACAGGGCGGCGATATACAACAGCCAGTGTCGATCGAGGTCGGCTATCAGTTGGCTGGCGAGCGAGTATTCCTGAGCGTGTTCCGGCATGGTGAAGCGGCGCAGATTGCGAATTACTCTCAGGATATGCTGGTCGACGGTGTAGGCATGAAATAGGTCGTGCTGCATTTGCCCCACTATTTTTCTGAATGCGGGCAGGTAGCGGGGCAGGATATTGAGCATGGTCATACGCCGCAGTGCATGCACGATGCCGCGCGGCTGTTGCAGTATTTGCAGGAATAGCCGCCGATTAACCGGGTTGCGGCGAAACTGCAAATCTATGCGGCGCCGCGCGTGCCACATGGCTCGCATGGTTTGGGCCGACATACCCGATAGTTCCGCGCGTTCCTGCATGATTAGAAAAGCGCGCAGCAACAGGGTCGGGTTGCGCGCAAAGCAGTCTTCGTGTCGGATTTCGAGGCGGTTTTGCACCATGCAGAAATCATCGTCGATGATTTGCACAGGGGCATCGGGTTGGGGGAAAAGCCGCTCCTCGAAGGCCTGCATCAATATGGTGTTGAGCTGATTAACAACCCTGGCCGCCCAGTAATAGCGTTGCATCAGGATTTCACTTGGCCGCCGGTTTTTGGCCGCGGAGAACCCAAAGACTGCCGCCAGCGACGGTTGCAAGTCAAAAAGCACCCGGTCTTCGCGCCGTCCGGTGAGAAGGTGCAATTCGATGCGCAAGCGCTTGAATGCCAGGTCCGCCCGGCGCAAAGAGCGATATTCGGATGGCGTCAGCAATTGAGCCCGTTCTATTTCGCGCCAGGTACGCCCTAGGCCGACGGCTTGAGCCACCCAAAGTATGACTTGCAAATCCCGTAGTCCGCCAGGTGCTTCCTTGCAGTTGGGTTCGAGCGCGTAGGGCGTGTCTTGATGGCGTGCGTGACGCTGCTGCATTTCAGCGCGCTTGGCCTGGAAAAAGGTTTGCACGTCGAGTTGTTCGTGCATGGTGTGCATGAGAGTTTGCAGCAACTCTTTGTTTCCAGCCAGCCAGCGTGCTTCCATCAACGAAGTTTCAACGGTGATGTCATTGCCGGCTTCGCGCTGGCAATCGTCTACCGTACGCACGCTGTGGCCAAGATCGAAGCCTAGATTCCACAAAGCGGCCACCAGCGTTTCCAGCAATTGCGTATCGTGCTCTGAAGGGGGTGATTGCAGCAAGATCAGGACGTCGATATCCGAATGCGGATACAGCTCGCCGCGTCCGTAACCGCCGACGGCGACCAACGTGGCGTGCTGTGGCAGCGGACATAGCTTGATCAGTTCGCGCAGGGCCTGATCAGTAGCCCGGCGCAATGCGGTAAGCAGTACTTCTGGACGCAACTGTTCGCGAAACTGCCCGATCGCTGCCTGTCGCCGTACATTGAGGCGTTCACGCAACGCGGATGCGAGGTTCGCGTTCATTGTTTGCGCTATTGAGGCGCACCTATGAAAGCGGGAGGTGGAGGCATCCCGTCCGAGATAGTTAGCACTTCATACCCGCTGTCGGTTACCAAAATGCTGTGCTCCCATTGAGCCGAAAGACTATGGTCGCGGGTCACAACGGTCCAGCCGTCGGCCAGTTGGCGTATATCTTTGCGGCCAGCATTGATCATGGGTTCGATGGTGAAGATAAGCCCCGGCACGAGCTTTACTCCCGAGCCAGGACGTCCGTAGTGCAAAACCTGAGGGTCTTGATGAAATTTGCGGCCTACTCCGTGGCCACAGTATTCCCGCACCACCGAAAAGCCTTGGCCCTCGGCATGTTTTTGTATGACATGCCCAATATCGCCCAGTGTGGCTCCAGGCTTGATTTGCTGTATGCCCAACCACATGCATTCGTAAGTGACCTCTGATAGCCGTTTGGCCAAAATAGAAGGCTCGCCTATGTAATACATGCGGCTCGTGTCGCCAAACCAGCCGTCCTTGATGATCGTGACATCGATATTCATGATGTCGCCGTTTTTCAGAACCTTGTCGCCGGGGATGCCATGACAAATGACATGGTTGACCGACGTGCAGATCGAGGCCGGGTAGGGGGTGTAGCCGGGCGGGGCATAGCCTACCGTGGCCGATATGACGTGGAGTTCGTTGTTGATGTAGTCAAGGCAAAGACGATCAAGTTCGCCCGTGCTGATCCCGGCACGTACATGGGGAGTGATGAAATCCAGAACTTTGGCCGCGTCTTTGCAAGCAGCGCGCATTTTATCCAGATCGGCGGGGTCGGTAACAATACTACTCATAGTGGCTTGAATGATGTGGGCTAAAGATAGTAGAATTATAGACTTTCCTAAAAAAACAGGAAAATGCTGCGCCCGCAGGAAGTACTGCGAAAGCAGAAAAATAGAAACAGAAGTGGAAAAGTGGAAACAGAAGTAGAAACAGAAGTAGAAACAGAGCACCGCAAGTATGTTCGGGGTTGGTTAGGGATTGGGTTGGAACTTAAGCTGTCGTGCTGTCACGCAGCCACTTAGGGCCGCCGCTAAACATTCGCTTAGGCTCACCACTATAGGGTGGCTTTGGCGCTTTCAAACCAAACTGCAACAAATGCGGTGCGTAAATCGCGTGCTTGGCCTATCACAGGGTGTTTGACAGATTTTGTCGGATACTGGCCCTGCACAAGACCTAACCCTTGGAGAAATCTATGTCTTTGATGCGTGAAATGTTGGAAGCGGGTGTGCACTTCGGTCACCAGACCCGCTACTGGAACCCCAAGATGGCCCCTTATATTTTCGGCCATCGCAATAAGATTCATATCGTTAATCTTGAGAAAACGGTTGTCAAATTCCAGGAAGCGACCAAGTTTGCACGCCAAATTGCCGCACGCGGTGGCAGCATTTTGTTTGTGGGAACCAAGCGCGCAGCCCGCGAACTGATCGCCGCAGAAGCGGCTCGTTGCCATATGCCTTTTGTTGATAGTCGCTGGTTGGGCGGCATGATGACAAACTTTAAAACGGTTAAAAGTTCGGTCAAACGCCTGAAAGAAATGGAAGTGGCGCTGGCTGATGGGGCCACCGAGCGCATGAGCAAGAAAGAAGGGCTCATGTTCGACCGCGAACTGACAAAGCTGAACAAGGCCATCGGCGGCATCAAAGATATGAACACCTTGCCCGATGCGCTGTTCATTATCGACGTCGGCTACCATAAGATTGCCGTAGCCGAAGCGCGCACGTTAGGTATTCCTGTCGTGGCCGTGGTAGATACAAACCATTCGCCCGATGGCATTGATTACATCATCCCTGGCAACGATGACTCGGCCAAGGCGATTGCGTTGTATGCCCGGGGTATTGCCGATGCCGTGCTCGAAGGTCGGGAGCAACATCTCAATGGCGTGGTCGAGGAAATTGCCGAGGGTGGCGAAGAGTTCATTGAGTTGAACGAAGATCACGAGTAAATACATGATTTCGGGCGTAATGCCCGGGCGCTGCGCTAATGGTGATGGCTATCGTGCAGTGCTTTGACCTGTATTTTTGCCCCGGTTGAACCGGGGCGAGTTTTAGTGGATTGGAGAAAGAAGTGGCTCAAATTACAGCATCGATGGTCAAGGAACTGCGCGAAAAAACCGACGC
>JBDTLC010000176.1:0-19161 GCA_039935015.1 Paralcaligenes sp.
GAAATGGGTTCCTGGATACTGACCAGCGAACGCATCACCATACCAGAGCAGACGGCCGAATTTGCCATCAACATGTCCAATATGCGTCATTGGGAAGCACCCGTAAAACGGTATATAGACGAATGCCTTGCCGGCAAGGATGGCCCGTTGGGCAAGGACTACAACATGCGCTGGATTGCCTCGATGGTGTCTGACGTACACCGCATACTGACCCGCGGCGGTATCTTCATGTACCCACGCGACCGGCGGCCATCGGGCAAGAATGGCAAGCTGAGGTTAATGTACGAAGCCAATCCCATGAGTTTTATCATCGAACAGGCAGGCGGCGCAGCCGTCGACGGCGCGCATCGAATTCTAGACACCCAACCCAGCGCGCTGCACCAGCGCATAGGCGTCATCTTGGGCTCCAAAGCTGAGGTCGAGCGCGTACAGCGCTATCACCTGGAAGCACCTGACGCCAGTCGATAGCATGCGGCATTCCGGTCGTGATCGAAGCCGTGCAACAATGCAAATCTGAAATAATTTGTAAAAACCTAGTGTGCATTGCATAATGCAACACACTAAGTGCCCTAAGCTTTCCGTCTTATGCAAAATGTCGCTGCTGCCTCATCGGCCGAAAATGAAGAGCAATATCTGATTACGTCACAACTCGAAATTCTGACGTTGCTAAGCTCGTTGAAAGACCAGAAGGGTCTAATACGAATGTGTCTCCAAGGTGGCTCTCAGGCTATTCTCACTACCATCCTAGATATAGATCCGAAACACAACTCGATTATTATCGACAACTCAGCCCAGGAGACATTTAATCAGCGAGCCGCCAAGGTCGAACGTATCCAGTTCGAAGCCACGTTAAACAAAATCAGCATCGCGTTTTCAAGCGCGCAAGCCAGCCCATGCACCCTGGACAATCAACCAGCACTGCGTATCGAATTTCCCACGTCACTAGTACGCATCCAGCGGCGCGACTCCTATCGAATCGACCTCCATCCCGGCGAACCCGTCAAGTGCACGATTGTGCTACCGGCCAATGCGGCTGCAAAAGCCTGCAATGTGACGCTGGATATTAAAGACCTTAGCTCAGGCGGGATGGCGCTGATCGACAACCAGCATTTGCTGGGTGATGTGGCGGGCGTCATTTACAACGACTGCCACGTAGAATTTCCCGGCGCTGGCGCCATCTCTACTAAATTGCTGGTAGTTCGAATCATCGAAGAGTCCCTGGCCGAGGACAAGAAACGGCGTGTCCTCGGCTGCCAATTCGTCGATTTGCCTAATCCAATGAAGATCCTGGTTCTGCGCTATATAGGCATGATAGAGCGCAGGACGAGCGCCAAATGGCACGGCTACGAGTAAGGGGTGGCGGCGCAAGGGCAGGGTTTAATCTACGGTCAGAATCGTCGCTCCAGTGGTTTTACGTCCAGCCAACGCCTCTTGGGCCGCACCTGCATCACGCAAAGCAAAGCGCTGGCCGATACGCACCTTGATTTTCTTTTTGGTGATCAAGCCGAAAAGCTCATCGGCGGCAGCCTTGAGCTTTTCATGCGTCGTTACATGAGTACCCAGGGTGGGGCGTGTAACAAACAAAGAACCCTTCGACGACAGAATCCCCAGATTGACGCCTTCAACGGGCCCGGACGCATTGCCAAAGCTCACCATCAGACCACGCGGCTGCAGGCAATCGAGCGATGCGAGCCAGGTATCCTTGCCCACACCGTCGTACACCACCGGAACTTTTTTCCCTCCGGTCAGCTCCAGTACACGCTCGACCACGTTTTCACGTGAATAATCGATAACTTTCCAGGCGCCATTGGCCATCGCCAGCGCCGTCTTTTCCGGGCTGGAGGCGGTTCCGATTACTTTGACTCCGAGGGCCTTGGCCCATTGACAGGCAATCAGACCCACCCCGCCTGCCGCGGCGTGAAACAAAATCGTTTCATTACCTTGCAGCCGATAGGTTTGCCGAAACAGATATTGCACGGTCAGCCCCTTGAGCATTACGGCCGCCGCGTCCTCGAAGCTGACTGAGGCTGGAATGCGCACCACCTGATGCGCTGGTACATTACGCGCTTCGGCGTACGCGCCCAATGGGCTTTGGCCGTAGGCAACGCGATCGCCCACTTTAAGGTGCTTAACGTCGGCACCTACCGCGTCAACGACCCCCGCCCCTTCTGCCCCTAAACCATGGGGCAATGGGTGCGGGTATAGCCCCGTTCTAAAGTAAATATCAACAAAATTCAGCCCAACCGCCTTTTGCCGTATCGTGACCTCGTTTTTCTGCGGAGCAGGCAATGAGACGGTCACGAATTTCAACACGTCCGCCCCCCCGTGCTGTTCGATGCGTATCGCTTTCGTTTGGTTTTCCAAAATGGACTCCTTGTTCAGACACTTTAAACAGATGGATTTCGTGCAGTTTAATTCCAGATAGCGAAGTGCAATTCAACTTTTAGAAAGATGGCACCCACGAGGGGTGCCGCTACCTTCAGTCGCAGCACGGCTATCGTTGCGCAATTAATGCGGCAACGGCGCGACCGACATCGGATGTGCTGGCCGACCCATTCATATCGGGGGTGCGCGGCCCTTTTTCCAGCACCGTTTCTATTGCCTCCACCACAGCCGCTGACGCGTCGGCATAGCCTAGAAAATCCAGCATTAACGCGCCGCTCCAGATCTGCCCGATAGGATTGGCAAGACCTTTCCCTGCAATATCGGGAGCCGAGCCATGCACCGGCTCGAACAATGACGGAAACAGCCGTTCGGGGTTGAGATTGGCCGACGGGGCAATGCCTATGGTACCGGTGCACGCAGGCCCCAGATCAGACAAAATATCGCCAAACAAATTGGACGCCACCACTACGTCGAACCAGTCCGGATGCAAAACGAAATTGGCGCACAGAATATCAATATGATATTTGTCCCAGCGCACATCCGGGTAGTGCGCGGCCATGTCGGCGACGCGCTCGTCCCACCAGGGCATTGAGATGGAAATTCCGTTGGACTTGGTCGCTGCAGTCAAATGCTTACCACGTTTCTTAGCCAGCTCGAACGCGAACTTGAGCACACGATCGGCCCCGACCCGAGTAAAAACACTTTCTTGAATGACGACTTCTCGCGCCGTACCTTCAAACAGCCGCCCACCACTATTGGAATATTCGCCCTCGGTATTTTCACGCACGATATAAAAATCAATGTCGCCCGACTTGCGATCGGCCAAAGGCGATTTAACGCCGGGCATGAGCCGCACCGGCCGCAAATTAATGTACTGATCGAATTCACGGCGGAATTTAAACAAAGACTCCCACAAGGCAATATGATCGGGCACCGTCTCGGGCCAACCGATGGCACCAAAGAAAATAGCCTCGTGGCCGCCTATGCGCTCTTTCCAATCGGCTGGCATCATACGTCCATGGCGAGCGTAATAATCGCAACTCCAGTCTAGTCTGTCCCATTCAAAGGCAATACCGTAGCGTTGGGCTACAGCATCGAGAACGCGAATGCCTTCAGGCATGACTTCTTTCCCTATACCGTCACCGGCAATCACGGCTATTTTGTGAGATTTCGACACAACTATTTCCCCTGCAAATCAGAACAAGTGTTTTAAATGGCTCGCGTTCAATACCCGTGGTCGCGAGACACCAGCCCAGAAATCGGTAAACCCTGCTTGAGATTAACTATTTTATTGACGATTTGATCGACCGTGTCTTCACGCAACGTAATAGCGGCGACATGTGGCGTTACGGTTATGGCCGCATGGCTCCAGAATGGGTGGCTTTTGGGCAGAGGTTCGGAGCTGAAGACATCAAGCATGGCCCCAGCAATTTGTCCGCTAGCCAGCAGATCAAGCAAATCCTGTTCTACCAGATGCCGTCCTCGAGCCACATTGATGAGGTAGGCGTGCGGCAAAAGCTGTTCAAGATTTTTCCGGTTGAGTATATTTTCAGTTTCGGGTGTCAATGGAAGGAGGTTAACCAGCACTCGCGTACGCGCCAGGAACGCAGGCAGTTGATCGGCACCACCGTAAACCTCGACGCCCGGAATTTCTTTCGCGTGCCGGGCCCATCCAGCCACAGGATATCCCAACTGGGCCACGGCCCGCGCCACCCGCTCGCCAATCACCCCCAGCCCCATCACGCCAACAGACCAGCGCGTGCGATCCACGGCTGGTAAACCCACCCACTCGCCTGCCCGTTGCTGGGTCTCGTAGACGGCAAATTGACGGGTCGCCCGTAACAGCCCATATACGACATACTCGACCATCTGCTCAGCCATACCCGCGTCTTCAAGACGCACAATAGGTAAATCTCTGGGCAGTTCGGCAAGCCGCAGCACGCTATCGATACCGGCTCCCAGATTGAATACGGCTCGCAGTCGCGTCTCACGCAAGAACAAGGCTGGAGCGGGTTGCCAGACGACCGCATAATCAGCGCCGACAGGCTCGCCCGCCTCGTCCCAGGGAATAAACTGCGTTTCGGGCAAAGACCCTTCGAACGCATCGCACCACTTAACCGTGTTAGACCTAGAATTCGTCGCCACAATGACTTTAGTACCCACGCGCATACTATTTTTTCCTCGACAGCGTTTAATCAGATCCCCAAGACGTCTCGCAACAAAACAGGGAAAGCATCAAGTGTAATGGCAGCCACTTGCTCACGCACTCAATTTATCGGCTAAGGCCGTAAAATCCGGTACGCGGTAAAATTGCTTCCTTTATCGAACTGATGACAATTCATGGCCGGACACAGTAAATGGGCGAATATCCAGCACCGCAAGGGTCGCCAAGATGCCAAACGAGGCAAACTCTGGACAAAAGTAATTCGCGAAATCACGGTAGCGGCACGGGCCGGGGGCGCAGACCTTGACATCAATCCACGCCTACGCCTGGCCTGGGACAAGGCTACAGCCGTCAACATGCCCAAGGACAATATCCAGCGCGCCATTCAGCGTGGCGCCGGGGGCGCGGATGGCGCCAACTACGAAGAGATACGCTACGAAGGGTACGGACCGGGCGGCGCGGCCATCATTGTCGATTGCATGACCGATAATCGTATACGCACCGTAGCCGATGTACGTCACGCTTTTTCCAAACACGGCGGCAATCTCGGACAAGAAGGCTCGGTAGGGTTTCTCTTCAAACATTGTGGCCAATTTCTGTTCGCTCCGGGCACATCCGAAGAGCAAGTGATGGAGGCTGCGCTCGATGCCGGCGCCGAAGATATCCAGACCGACGACGAAGGCGTCATCGAAGTCATTTGCCCCGCCGCCAACTACGCCGCCGTCAAGGCAGCCGTAGATGCCGCGAACCTTAATCCCGAAGTTCAGGGCATCATCAT
Source organism: Paralcaligenes sp. (assembly GCA_039935015.1). GTDB lineage: Bacteria > Pseudomonadota > Gammaproteobacteria > Burkholderiales > Burkholderiaceae_B > Paralcaligenes. The sequence continues at coordinate 5,328 of JBDTLC010000176.1, forward strand.
GAAGCCGCTTAGCGAGACAGAATTGGCCGACGATGATGCGGTAAAGATGCAGAAACTGCTTGATGCCCTCGAAGGGCTCGACGATGTCCAAGACGTCTATACTTCGGCCATCCTCGATGAATCCGTATAAGGCCCGCGCGCTGAGCAGGTGCCCGATCAAGGCCTCCGTTTTAAACCCGCTATAAAAACAACGTCATTCCAAACCCAGAAACCATGAAACTTCTTGTAATCGGTAGCGGTGGTCGTGAACATGCCCTAGCGTGGCGGCTGGCACAATCACCACGCGTTCAGAAAGTGTTTGTCGCGCCCGGCAACGCAGGGACAGCTCACAACGAACGCCTTCAAAACGTCGCGCTCACACACATAGACGAACTCGCGGCCTTCGCCAAAAAAGAAGGCGTGGGGCTGACCGTGGTGGGTCCAGAAGCTCCTCTGGCGGCGGGCATAGTCGATGCGTTTCGTGCGGCCGGTCTGAAGATTTTCGGCCCCACGCAGGCGGCGGCGCAACTGGAAAGCTCCAAAGACTTTGCGAAGGCCTTTATGGCACGCCACCATATCCAGACAGCGGCATACCAGACATTTACCGAATCAAAGCCGGCCAAAGCCTACATTAGCGCACAAGGTGCCCCCATTGTGGTCAAGGCTGACGGTCTGGCTGCCGGCAAAGGAGTCGTTGTGGCGACTACTATCGATGAGGCGCATCGGGCCGTCGACATGATGCTGGGCCAGGGCACCGAGAACTCTCCAGGCGCTCGCGTGGTCATCGAAGAATGTCTGGTGGGTGAAGAAGCTAGCTTTATTGTCATGTGCGACGGCAATCATGTCTTGGCGTTGGCCACCAGTCAAGACCACAAACGCCTGCTCGATGGTGACCAGGGTCCAAACACCGGCGGCATGGGGGCCTACTCGCCCGCGCCAATCGTCACACCGGCCTTGCACAACCGCATCATGCGCGAAATTATCCTCCCCACCGTCCACGGCATGGCCAAAGACGGCATACCATACACTGGGTTTCTCTATGCCGGACTGATGATCGCACAAGGCCCCGATTCAAGCCGGTCCGTCAAGGTGCTGGAGTTCAATTGCCGCATGGGCGACCCGGAAACCCAGCCCATCATGATGAGGGTCAAGAACGACCTGCTCGATGCCTTTGAGAAGGCCGTCGCGGGCAAGCTCGACCAGGCCGAAATCGAATGGGATCGGCGCACCGCCCTGGGGGTCGTGATGGCCGCGCACAACTATCCGAACGCACCGCGCACGGGCGATACCATTACGCAACTGGCCGAAGATAGCGAGGACTGCATGGTGTTTCACGCCGGCACACGGCTCGAAGATGGCGTCATTAAAACCTCTGGTGGCCGGATCCTGTGCATTACCGTGCTTGCCGATTCGGTCAAGCGCGCGCAGGCTGCCGCCTACGGCGCCGTGCAAAAAACATATTTCGACGGCCAACAATATCGCAACGACATAGGCTGGCGCGGGCTGCCTCACGGCGATACTGCAACATAATCACTCGCACACTCAGAGCGAAAATTTTCCAGGAAGCCCGTTATGGTTGTACCAATCCCATCCGTATACGACTTTTTTCGCAAGCTCCAAACGGATATCGTAGTGGCGCTGGAAAGCGCAGACGGCAGCTCATTCCAGGCGGACAGCTGGGTGAGACCCGAAGGCGGTGGCGGCACTTCCCGGTTTCTTGAAGGCAGTTCTCTGTTTGAACGAGCCGGAGTCCTTTTCAGCCACGTCAAGGGCCAGTCTCTGCCTCCGTCGGCCAGCGCGCATCGCAGAGAACTAGCAGGCCGCTCTTGGGAGGCACTGGGTGTGTCGATGGTTCTGCATCCTCTCAATCCTTATGTACCCACGGTCCACATGAACGTACGCCTGTTCGTGGCCCACGCCCTCGCGGACAATCCGGGGCACGACGTATTCTGGTTCGGCGGAGGGCTGGACCTAACTCCCTACTACGCGTTCGAAGAAGACGCCCGACATTTTCATCAAGTGTGTCACGACGCCGTCGCGCCCTTCGGGCCGGATAAATATCCCACCTATAAAAAATGGTGCGACGACTACTTTTACCTCAAGCACCGCGACGAAACCCGCGGTATCGGGGGCCTGTTTTTTGATGACCTCAACACCCCCGATTTCAAAACGTGTTTTGACCTAACGTGCTCAGTTGGTAACAGTTTTTTACCCGCCTATATGCCCATTGTTGAGCGGCGGCGTGGCGTGCCCTACGACGAACGCCAGCGCGAATTTCAGTCTTACCGACGCGGTCGTTATGTCGAATTTAACCTGGTCTTCGATCGAGGTACGCTGTTTGGCCTGCAATCCGGAGGCCGCACCGAATCCATTCTGCTTTCCATGCCCCCCGGCGCTACTTGGCGTTATAACTGGACCCCCGAAAAGGGCACGCCCGAGGCAGGCTTGTACGATTTCCTCCAGCCTCGGCAATGGCTTTAAAAAAAATCGGCCTGCTGGGCGGTAGCTTCGACCCAGTTCACTTAGCCCATACAGCCCTAGCTATAACTGCTCTTGATATTTTGCAGCTTGACGAGTTGCAGCTAATACCGGCGGCCAACCCCTGGCAGCGTACGGCCTTGCAAGCTACCGCTTCACAGCGACTAGCCATGCTGAGGCTGGCAATAAAAGACCTGCCGGGCCTGAGCGTCAACCCGGTAGAAATCGAACGTGGCGGCCCGACTTATACCATTGATACCCTCAGGCAATTGCCCGCCCATGCCGAGTATTACTGGATCCTGGGCGCCGATCAGCTCGACAATTTCTGCTCGTGGCGTGAGTGGGAAGAGATCGTACAACGGGTCCACTTGGCTGTTGCGCAACGCCCTCAAACACCCGTCATGGCGCCTATGGCGCTAGCCGAGCGCCTAAAGGCGCTAAACCGCAGGATGCTCGAGCTCCCTTTCGAACCTATGTCCATATCGGCCACGGCGATACGGCAGCGGGTGGCCAATGGCGAACCCGTCCAAGATCTGTTGAATGCTGCAGTTGCACAATTTATTGCCCGACACAAGCTTTATCAATCCACTCGCTAGCATCTCACGGTATAGTTCTGGTCATGGACATTCAAAAACTACAACGCATCGTCATCGACGCCCTCGAAGATGTCAAAGCGCAAGATATCAAAATTTTCAATACCACTCATATCACCAGCTTGTTCGACCGGGTCGTTATCGCCAGCGGCACCTCAAATCGACAAACTCGGGCTTTGGCGGCGAGCGTGGCCAATCGGGCGCGCGAAGTCAATGTCCCCGTGATTGCGTATGAAGGCCAGGATACCGGCGAATGGGTACTGGTCGACCTGGGGGATATCGTTATTCATTGCATGCAGCCTTCAATACGCCACTATTACAATCTGGAAGAGATCTGGGGCGGGAAACCCGTACGCGTCAAACTTCTGCCCCAATCGACCGAACCCGACACAATCGCCCCGTACGACGCTGACGCAAACTAAAGGGCCTGCACTGCCTTGTCTAATATGCGCGAATCCGGGTTTGTCAGCAGGCCGGGACGGGGGCCATGAAACTCTACGTACTGGCCGTGGGCCTGCGCATGCCGCAGTGGGTGGACACGGCTTGGCGTGATTACGCCAAGCGTTTGCCCGCCGACTGCGCGCTGGAGCTTAAAGAGATCAAGCCCGAATCGCGCACTGCGGGTAAAACTGCCGTTCAAATGATGCAGGCCGAGGCAAAACGCATCGAGGCAACATTGCCGCCCCACGCCCGTCGCGTTGCGCTGGACGAACACGGCCGGGACGTAAGCACCGCTGAACTCGCCCGCGAACTTGAAAAATGGCGCGCCGGCGGGCAAGACATTGCGTTTCTGGTGGGTGGTCCCGACGGTCTGGACGCCAGCCTGAAAGAAAGCTGCAGCGACCGTCTGCGGCTGTCGTCGCTTACCTTGCCACACCCCATGGCTCGGGTTGTATTGGCCGAACAACTTTACCGCGCGTGGACTATTATTAACCATCATCCCTATCATCGCGCTTAGGCGCGTTTCCAAGCGATCAAACTATGCTTAAACGTCGCACCAAAATAGTCGCCACGCTCGGGCCTGCGAGCTCCAGCCCAGAGAAAATAGAACAATTAATCCTGGCAGGGATGGACGTAGCACGGCTGAATTTCTCGCACGGCGACCCGCAAGACCATTGCCGGCGCGCCGAACTTGTTCGTAGCATCGCCACCAAACACGGCCGGTACGTAGCACTGATGGGCGATTTACAAGGGCCTAAAATCCGCATCGCTCGTTTCAAAAACGGCAAAATCACACTTAAAGCCGGGCAGCCGTTCACACTGTCGAACCGACATCCACGCGAGGCTGGAGACGAAACCATTGTGGGTATCGACTACCCTAGTCTGGTGAGCGACTGCCGCGCGGGCGACGAACTGCTGCTCGATGACGGGCGTGTGGTGCTGGTGGTTGACAAGGTGGACGAACAGGCCGTCTACACCCACGTTACAGTAGGCGGGCCGCTCTCCAACAACAAAGGCATCAACCGGCGCGGCGGCGGAATTTCGGCCCCCAGCCTGACCGAAAAAGACAAAGTCGATATCAAGCTGGCCGCCAAACTGGAAATGGATTATGTCGCGGTTTCATTTCCACGCCACGGGAGCGACATCGACCAGGCCCGCAAGCTGGTTCGAGCCGCTGGCAGTCATGCCTGGTTAATTGCCAAGATCGAACGCGCTGAGGCCGTGGCCGACGATCGTGCGCTCGATGCTCTCATCAAGGCCAGTGACGGCGTGATGGTCGCCCGTGGAGATCTGGGCGTGGAAATCGGCGATGCGCGCTTGGCTGGCATACAAAAGCGCATCATTCAGCGCGCGCGCAGCCACGACAAGTTGGTGATTACGGCCACCCAAATGATGGAGTCCATGATTAGCAGCCCACTGCCCACTCGGGCCGAGGTGTCTGATGTGGCCAACGCCGTACTGGACTATACCGACGCAGTCATGCTCTCGGCTGAAAGTGCCACAGGCCAGTACCCAGTCGAAGCCGTCACGGCCATGGCCCGCATCTGCCTGGGCGCCGAGCAGGAACCCATGACAACGCGCTCAAAACACCGGTTGGGCGAGACCTTTGCCCGCTGTGATGAGACTATTGCACTGTCGGCCATGTATGCCGCCAACCATTTCCCCGGCGTCAAGGCCATTATCAGCCTGACCGAAAGCGGCCACACGCCGCTTATTATGTCGCGCATCCGCTCAGGTGTTCCAATCTACTGTTATACACGTCACCCCGCCACCCAGACACGGGCCGCACTGTTTCGCGGCGTCTATACGGTAGCCTTCGACGCTGCCGCACATGATCCGGCCAAGGTCAGCGACGCGGCTATCCACGAGCTCAAAAGTCAGGCACTTCTGCAAAAAGGCGACTGGATCATTCTCACCAAAGGCGATTTTTATAGTAATAGCGGCGGCACCAATGGCCTGAAGATCTTGAAAGTGAAGTAAACAACAATGAATCGTCCAATGATTTACCTGGCTTCGGCCAGCCCTCGCCGCCACGAGCTGCTGCTGCAAATTGGCGTACCGCATCAAGTGCTCAACGTCCCGCCGCCTCCGGGCGCAGACGAACCAATCCTGCCCGGTGAAGCCCCTGCCATATATGTATGTCGCACCGCCCGTGACAAGGCATTGCGGGCGCTGCAATGGATGCGTACACAATCTTTGCCGTTGCAGCCCGTGTTGGCCGCCGATACCTGCGTCATTCTCAACCAAATCATACTGGGCAAACCTGCCGACCTGAGCGACGCCAAAAGAATGCTCAAGATTCTGTCCGGAGCTACCCACGAGGTGCATACAGCCGTTGTCGTGGTGCATAACAATCAAATTCACGAGGATGTGTCGGTCACCCAAGTACGAGTCAAGCCTCTGTCTGAAGAGGAAATCCAAGCCTATTGTGATACGGGCGAACCGCTAGGTAAAGCGGGCAGCTACGCAATTCAAGGTGCTGCCGCCGTATTCATCGAGCATATTTCGGGAAGTTATTCCGGTGTTATGGGTTTACCTGTCTTTGAAACCCAGCGACTACTTAGCGTGACAGGATATAAATGAGATATCACTCCTTCCCGAGTATGAGATATGATCTCTTGCTGTTCTACAAAATGTAGTAGGCTTATATACTTAAATGTATGGCACTTGCTGAAACGCCCGAAACGAACCACCCAAACACTGTTTCAGTGCTGGATCGGTTTATCTATCTTTTCTCGCTGTATGCCGTCCCGACGATTATCGTTGTCCTTTCTTTTCTGACCATTGCATATCTTTACAACCCCTACGAAACTCAAGGCTATGCAAGCCTTGCCGTAAAGTCAATTACTCCTGACCTCTCTATTCAGGAGCCTGCCCAGGCACTGGGAGCACTTCAGACGCAACGGGCAACGCAGCAGCAACGTATCAAGTCCGTTGCGTCGCCGTCGTGGCTACTTATCAACGCGTTGCCGTCAGCCAAGCACGACAACCCAGTCATCGAAATTCCTTCGACCCAGACCCAATCTATTGCTTGTTGGAACGCCACAACACTGACGAGCTTAGGCAACGCTGATCGCTATACACATAGTGGCCGGCTGAACACTGTCAAAACGGGTTTTTCAATTGACGTGAACCACCTGCAACCGCCTGCTTCGGTGCTTTGTATGGCGACGTTCTTCAAGCCAACGACTGCAGCTGCACATCTCTGGTCGGCCACAGACCTTAGAAAATCAGCAGACCGTTTTCAGCGCAACAATGGCGTGATGGAGGGAGGATTGCTCACGCTGTCAGCGTTCATTCTGATCATCGCCTTGATTAATCGGGAATGGACGTATGTGCTGCTGGCTACGTGGCTGGTGGGTAATTTGCGTATGGGGGCCATGGCTGTAGGATGGGATACCCACTGGCTGAGATACGTCATCCCCTTTGAATGGATGCCATTCATACGACAAATGACCGTCGCCACCTACTATTTACTGACCTACGCGCTATTTACCAGGCTGTTTGAGACGCAGCTAAAACAGATTAACCGGCCGCACATGCTGCGCGTTACGCAATGGGCCGGCATTGTATTATTAACGACTGCTTTCTTCCTGCCGCACGCACTGTACATACCTGTGATGCAGGTCGCCGTTACCTTAGGGGGTAGCGCAGCCGTATTTCTTACCAGCTATATGCTTTATAGAGTTCGCAAAGGACCTGACTTCTGGCAATTTATCTCCATAGGCTTGGCAATAAGCCTCATAGCCGCCGGCATAGCGTATGTAGCTTTTAGCAAATCGTCTTTTGCCGATGGGTTCACCGGCAGCCTCGCCTTGTTGCTCTCAAGTATTATCGTCGCGCTTACTGTCTCCAAACGCATGCAGCACGAACGTAGAGACAAGGTTCGCGCACAAACCGCGTTACTGAGCAACTACGCAGCGGCCCCCATCGGCATGTTCACGCTGAACTTGGCTGGTATTATTCAACGGGCCAATCCTGTATTTGAAAAAATGCTGGGCTTTTCATTCGGACCCGACAAGCTAAGCCGATGGACCGACTTTTTCCCGCCGCAAGATTGGAGTCAACTTGCCAAAATGACGCTGGCGGGCCAGGGAACGCAGATAAAAATGCTCGGATCGAGCAACACACCGAAGCCGCCGCGGCATTTCTTCGTCAAAATTACGCAGATGGGGAGCCAGCTGGAAGGCTCGCTGCAAGACATTTCCGAACAAGCCGAAATCATTCATCAATTGCAAGTCTTGGCCAACATCGATCCGCTTACCGACTCATTAAACCAGCATGGCATCGAAAATGCGTTCGCCGACCTCCAGCAAGACGTCAAAAGCGGCAAGCCTTGTGCGTTGGCATACTTGGAACTTGATCATTTCAAACGCGTCAACGGGCTATTTGGCCATATTGCAGGCGATGAAGTCCTGCAACAAGTTTGCCAGCGCATCAAAACGGTGCTCTCAGATAACAAACACCTGGGTCGGCTTGGCGGCAATGAATTTGTTATTCTGTTCTCTGGCGAAAGCGCTCAGGCTGCAACGCATACGTCACAGGAACTGCTCAACACCATACATGTGGCACCTTTTCAAGCCAGGGCGCACAAGGTTCAGATAAAGGCGTCTATCGGAATTGTCGACGTAGCTCCGGGGATGGACGTCAAGGATGCCGTGTCGGCTGCGAATCGCGCTTGCCACGACGCCAAAAAGAGCTTTCAGAACATTGTCGTGTACGGCCAAGACGCCAAAGAACTGCGCGAGCACCACGACGAGTTACGCTTGTTCAACGAGCTTGAAAGCGGTGCGGCTCCTAAAGGGCTGTTTCTTGAGATGCAGCCTGTCATGTGCCTTCACGACCCGTTCAAGACGCTGGACTTCGAAGTATTGCTGCGCGTCCACAGCTCCGACGGAGCCCTCATCCCTACCGAAAACGTCATTTCTGCCGCTGAGGAAAGCGGCACCATTCCGATTATTGACAAATGGGTGTTCTCATCCACTCTGGAATGGCTGAACAAGCATCGAAACAGCCTGACAAGCACTCAGTCGGTCTACATTAATCTGAATGGCGCCTCTCTAAACGACGAAAAGTTCATTGACCTCTTTTTTGCAACCCTGGCTCGCTACGAGCATCTGGCCAACCAAATATGCATTGAAATCACCGAGAGCGTGGCACTCAACAGCCTGAACAATACCCGACAGTTCATGAAGCGTCTACAAAGCAAAGGCGTACGCATTGCGCTGGATGATTTTGGCGCCGGCTACACCTCCTTTTCTTACCTTAAGAGCTTGCCGGCCGACTTCATCAAAATTGACGGCAGTCTGATCAAGGACATGTTATCGACGCCAGCCAACATCGCGATTATCCGCTCCATCATCGAATTAAGTCATAGCCTTGGCATGAAATGCATTACCGAATGGGTGGAGGACAGCGCCACTCTTAAAATGCTGTGGGCCATGCACGCCGATTATGTACAAGGCCATATCATTGCCAGATCCGTAGCGCCTTCTGACATACTCGAAGCGAATGGCCTGATTGATCTGATTGCCGACCCCGAGATCATTTCAATAGCCCAAAACGCTAACAGTCCGGCAAAAGAATAGCCCCCGACGCCGCGCGCTAATGCAGACCGTTACAGATCAAGCGAACCCGTTCTAGGTTTCAGGTCATTTCGGGTGTTCAAACAAGCGTGTTGCCTTTTATTCTTGTCTTCGTACATACGCGCGTCAGCCATGGCAATGACTTCTTGCAAGGAGTCGCCTTCGGATCGAAATGCCACACCCACAGACAATTCGATATCGGCCCGGCTGAGAGCTAACTTCAAGCGCTCCACCATGAGATGCGCTTCGTCTTTGGTAATGCCTCGAACCATGATCGCGAACTCGTCACCGCCCACCCGTGCAACGCAATCGTCATTTCGAAAGCTCGACACGAGCGTCTTGGCCGCCAATTTCAGCAGCTCGTCACCGGCCAAATGCCCTCGGCTATCATTAATGCGCTTTAAACAATCCAGGTCGGCGATACAAACTGCAATTTCACTCTTGCCGTTAACCGCCGCTACCAGTTGCTGGTTCCAGCCGGACCGATTGAGTAAGCCGGTCAACGCATCAACCTGCGCAACCTGGCGAGTTTCAGCGACCAGCCTTTGGGCAGCAAGCAATTCAACCTGAAGACCCAGTGTCACCTTGATGACTTCCAGACACAGGTTGATTTCGCCGACACGCGTAATGCCAGACCCGGCCGCCGCCAACGGCAGCGTCGTACTATTTAAGCCCAACACTCGACCGACTTTTTTCCCATCAGGCCGACACAAGGCGATCACGCGAACGTAAGCCGGCAAAGAACGTGCTTCCAGGATGCAAGCTACCTCGGCCCGCTCGTTTTCGGTAAGAGGGCGGTAATCAAAACCGCATGATTCTGACTCGGCGGCCCATGGATAACTCAATAAATGGTCGAGCTTACCTATGGACACGCCATCTAATCTACCCAGACAAGCCGCAACCCGCATATTGATATCATCGAACTGCCCGATAATCCAGCAATCCATGGGCAAGAGCAGTTGCAGGAGATTCAATTGCAGAGTGAGTAAGACCATTGCGTTTGAAGCGGGTTCCTGTTCAACCACGTCTTTCTGTTCTTGTTGTATGAGTACCATTTATTATTTGAGATTTATCAATGACGTATTCAGGGCGCACTATAAATAGTTGACATTTCCATTTTTTACAAAGTAACTCCTACTGTGTCATAGGATAACCCGCGAACCAGACATGCTATATAAGTAGTTACGATATCGGGACAACCCTAAGAGGGCTAAGACTTCGACGCCAGAACGATCCAAAAAAAGTGCGCAATGCACTCCCTCATCGCAGAAAAATGACGCTCCTGAACAGTTTTCCCTGTTAACATATCGGTAGCCGTTAGCAGCCGTAATGGATTGCGATCGACACACAAACTGGTATGCGGCGTATATAGGATAAGCTCATCTCCGCACGGATGTTTTCAGTATAGGAAACCATGACTGCCGCCCGATATACCGCGTACATTCCAAAATCTTACAAAAAACACGCGTCAACTCTGCCAGATCGCTGCGGCGGCCTACACACCATTTATACTGCCTTTGCGAATCGTTGTTCGGACACCTCGCGATTCAACTCATATTTATAAATTCAGTTGCTATTTATAAATATAATGATGCTCCTCATTTCACGCTTGCATTCCAAACGAATCGCGATCACAGTTTTGAATGAGAAAAGTGACAATCATCGGGCCATGTCATGAAGTTAGTAGACCATCCGGCCTGCCGACCTTTTCACGAAGCCGAAAACCTGACACAGATCACACCTTTCTACGAAGAAGGCCGCAACATTTTATGGATGATGCTGCACGCCCAGCCTCGACCCTGCTTTAATCCCATCCTTCTGCAAGATATCGCCCGCTTGGGGCGAGCCGCGCGCAATTCCGGGCTACCTATCGATTTCTGGATAACGGGCTCAACTGTCCCGCAAGTCTTCAACATAGGCGGTGATCTACAACTCTTTACATCACACATCCGTGCTGGCGAAAGAGAGCTTTTGCTGGCCTATGCGCGCGCGTGCATCGACTCTATCTACGAGGCCATGACCGGCTTCGGAACCGGAGCCATTTCGATCGCCATGATCGAAGGAACGGCACTGGGTGGAGGCTTCGAAGCCGCATTGGCACATCACTACGTTCTGGCCCAGAAAGACGCAAAAATGGGCTTCCCTGAAATCGCCTTCAATCTGTTCCCTGGCATGGGAGCCTACTCTTTGGTCGCGCGCAAATCACATATGCGGCTAGCTGAAGAGCTGATTAGCACCGGCGAATCGCACACCGCCGAATGGTATTTCGACAAAGGCCTGGTCGATGGTCTGTTTGATAAAGACAACGCCTATATTTCGGTACGTACCTTTATTGACGTCATCCGACCCAAACTCAATGGCATACGTGCCATGCTGCGCACCCGTAATAGAGTGCTGCCTATCGACCGCGCCGAATTGATGGAAATTACCGAAGACTGGGCAGCCTCCGCCTTCTTACTTGAAGAGAAGGATCTTGCCTACATGGAGCGACTGGTCATTCTTCAAAACAGGCATGCCAGCCACACCCAGAAGGCCACGCTTTAGCGCGAAAATCTGCCTACTTCAAGACTTGCAGGCAAACGAACCGGCCTATTTGCCATTTCGGACGATCAGGCCACGAGCCTGAGCTTTTTACCCTTGTTGTTGAGCCATTCCTCGAAATCTTTGGCGGGCATGGGCCTGCTGTACAAGTAGCCTTGGGCATCGTCGACGTCGATATTCTTGAGGAATTCGGCTTCAGCTTCCGTTTCTACACCCTCGGCTATCACCTGAAATTTCAGCTGTTGCGCCACCGCCACCATCGACCGTACCAGGGCCTGTGAGGTAGTGTTCTCGTCAATGGAGCTGATGAAACTGCGATCCAGCTTAATGACATCAAGAGGTAAACGGGCCAGTTGAGACAAAGAAGAATAGCCAGTTCCAAAATCGTCCAGATGAACTTTAGCGCCCAGTTCGCGGAACTGGCGAATAACGGCATGAGCCATCGCCTCGTCGTTAATCAGGCAGCTTTCTGTCAACTCGACATCGAGCAGGCACCCCGTCTGACCGGACTGACGCAGCGCTTCAACAAAGTCTTGAATGACGGTCGAACTGCTTAACTGTCGTGCCGATACGTTGATAGCAATACGAAGATCCAACCCGCGCGCCTTCCAGATCGCGGCCTGCTTAGCCGCGCTTCTCATCACCCATCTGCCCAACGGCACAATCAGTCCGGAGTCTTCGGCGTAGGAAATGAAATCCACTGGTTCTATCCGCCCGCGTTCGGGTGAGTTCCATCGTATCAGGGCCTCTACACTGCGAACGACCCCTGTTTTCAGGCATAGCTTTGGTTGATAATGAAGCACCAGTTGGTCGTCAGATTCGAGCGCTTTACGCAAGTTGATGTCTAGCCAGACATACTCGGAGACCCTGTTGTCCATATCGGAGGAGAACACCCGGTACGTACGCTTGCCGACATCCTTGGCGACATACATGGCCGTATCGGCACACCGAATGAGACGATCCAGTGTGTCGCCATGCTCTGGACAAAGCGCGATACCAATCGAGCAACCGGTATAGACTTCGATCAGTCCCAGGCTGATGGGGGCTGCCAAACGGTCGATAATCCGCTGGGCGACACTTTCCATCAAATCAAACGAAGCGTTCTGAACCAAGACCAGAAACTCATCGCCGCCCAGGCGGGCGACGCTATCACCCTCGCGCATGCACGCCTTGAGATTAAGAGCTACCGCCTGAATGAGATTGTCGCCAACCAAGTGCCCGTAGTGATCGTTGACCTTCTTGAAATTATCGAGGTCGAGGAAAAGAATACCGAAGCGGTCGCCGTCCTGCAGAGACTTCGTAATTCTTTCATACATGGCGTACCGATTAGGCAAACCAGTAAGCGTATCAACGGTTGCCAATTCGAGCAATTTGGCCTGGGCCTTGCGCTCCTCGGTCACATCCGTGCCCGAACAAACCAGATAGCGCTCATCGGGACCGCTACCGCTTTGCACAAACTTGTTACGCCACAAAATCGTGCGTTGACCGTGAACCGTATTGATATGACGCTCTACTTCGTAAGAAGATGAGTTTTTGAAGAAATCGGTGATATTGGCACGCGAAGCGGCCTGCTCGTCGGAACGCATGAATGCATGCGCATTCTTTCCGATCACGTCTTTTTCCTTAAGCCCCGTTACTTCTTCGCACAACCGGTTGAATCGTAAAATATTACTGTTATGGTCGATAATAACGACCAGTGAATTCACTTCCGATATAACTTGCTCTGCAAACACCAAGCCATGGGTAAGATCTTTGGCAACGGCCTGCGTATCCATATAATCGGACGCCGTGCCCGACCACGAACTGACGCCGTTTTTCTTACCCACCAGGCTTAGCTTCTGCGGTTCGCCGAAAAGTTTGATGTCAATTTCAACGTGCGAAGTCACCCCTGTAAATGCCCTGATCCCGCCAGCCTGTTCTGGGGCCAGCGCAACGGCCAGATTCGGGATACCCTGAACGCCGCACAGCTGCAAAGCATCGCTATCAGCCGCAAGATGCCAAAACGGGCTTCTAGTACCAAAATAGGTAAATAGTAGTGATTCTGTTGAATCGTCAAGCACGGTGCCCACCATTCTATATAACTTGGTCTACAAGTATAGTTGGGCTTAACCTTATTGGCCAACTAATTATTCTCACTACAACCACGATTGACCGATCACGGACCGCACAGAGCATAAAAATATGGATACCCATTGTATCAATAATGCTTATGCCAAT
>JBDTLC010000177.1:0-31287 GCA_039935015.1 Paralcaligenes sp.
TCGCCTCTCTCGCAAAGGGCGAAACGGACACCGCCTTGCGGCAAGTGAAGTCTGAATATACAGATATGGGTGTGATAGCTCCATCGCGCATGATCAGGGTTGATCATTACAAATTCATCTACACACACGGCCATCCTGGGCAACTCTACAATCTCGATGATGATCCACAAGAACTGATCAACCTTTCAGGCCGGCCCGATGTGAGGTCTGTGGAGGCCGACCTGTATTCTCGACTACTAGCCGACTGGGATCCGGATCTCGTGCACCAACGCGTACTAGCCAGCCAGCGCCGCAGACTTTTTCTGAAAGACGTTGCAAAAATATCTGGCCGCTTTCCAGACTGGAGTTACCAGGTCACACGAGACGATACGAAGCGCTTTGTACGCGCTAACGGCGCGGCTGGTGCCAAAGCGCGGGCCCGCTTCCCCTTCGTTGCACCAGATCGCGAGAAGTAAAGGATGGATTATCCCGGAATTATTCTTTGTGGCGGGTGAATCGGGGTTCCGGTGCTGAAACCGGCAGACACGCAGGCTGCAGTGACAGACGTTCGCTTGCCCGTGCATCACACATATCTGCCGCCCGCTCCTGCAATGGACGCTTCCAATCGGCCGCCAGGATCAGATGCCGCCCGAGTTTCCTGTGCCACGTCATTGCGCACGGGCACGGATGACGCAGACGAAACGAGCCCGTTTTCCTTCCAACCAAGAGTCGCTCCACGCGAGAACGCAGCGTAGACGGCTGCGTTGCTAGTATGTACTTGCAGTCGCTGGTAGAGCGCTAACGTATGGGTCTTGGCGGTCGCCACTGAAATATTCAGTCGACGGCTGACCATTTTCATCGGGTAACCGCGCGCCAAGAGGACTAGTACTTCATATTGGCGTGGCGTGAGATTCAGCATTGCCGCTTCGGCGGCTACCAGCGACGAACCCTCTGTCGCAGCGGCTACAGAAGAGCTGTCAACAGCAGTTGCTGCGACGGAAAAATGCAAAGCTGACGTTTGAGACGGTTGAGTTGTGGGCTGGAAACAGTTGCCTCCGGCCAGTATCAGCCGTACGGCTGCCACCAGCATAGCGGGCGACGAGCTTTTGGCCATGTATCCGGCCAAGACGGAAGATATGTCAGATACCATATAGGTTAACGCAGAGACATCAGACAACAACAGAATCGATTTTGGCGTAAATGCGTGTTCTGCAGCATTAACCAGTTCAATTGTTTTTTCTTTTTTATCGGGAACAGACAACACAACAAGATCGGTGCTGCCAACCTTGGGCCCGCCCTGAAACAGGCAAGAGTAGTCCGACGCCTCGACCGATATAGCGGGCGCCAGAACGTCCAACGATCGCAATATGCCCAGACGCACGAGCGAGCACGGCTCAACCACAATAATCGTTGTCATGCTTCTCTTTCTCCTTAGAACGGCACTGTGCCGAATTTTTTATTGAGATTCTCGGTATGGCGTTGCCCAAGAGGTCAAAGCCAGGCCAGCAAAACCATTATCTAAGGAGCTTGCGACAAACAGTGACGCATGACTTTACGCTACGTTTGCTAGCGCACAGACCGGCCCACGAACACGTGCTCAAATCGTCGCATCGGCTCGTTCCTTACTGCCTTCGACGAGGGTGGACAACGAGATGGAGGCAATCATGTATATCGGCCTAGGCACTTTAGTACTCATCATCGTTTTATTTCTACTCTTTCGTTAGCAAGTCTTCAATTTGCGTACAGGCAACCGACAAATTGCCAAGTGCGCACTGGCCACGTTTTAAATGCCTTTGCTCGGCAGGTCAATATGCACTCGATCTCTGAATCAACCAGCGCCGGCTCGCGACGTGCCGGCATCCTGGAGGCCCTGGCGCTGCGTCCCCACACTTCTTACGATTTACGCCGCCTCGGCCGCTAGCAATGCCCGACCCGGGTGCTGGAGGGGTGGGTCGAATATCGAATGTTTGAAAACATCAGGCACATTACATCGGGAAATCGAGTTATGAATTCAAGAGCGCTCGGAGTCAAACCGGGTGACCGCAGCGTCGCCCTCAATGTTTAAGAAGGCCTCAGGCGGCCTGTTTAAGATTGGCGTGAAGATGAACGTCCTTGCTTCCGAGGCCGATGCGCAGGGCATACACATAACGGTGTCGTCGGGCTCCGAGGGAACGGGCCCGCCGCCACGCAGTCACGATTGGGCCGAGTCGTTTTACGTCAATGCCGGCCAGGTTCAATTTTCGTGTGATGGCACCCACCACGAATTGCTTGGCAGGCACGTTTGTACATATTCCCGCAGGCGTCGTCCATAAAGCGACGGTAAGTCAGCGGAACGGCGCGGCGACTACCGGCGAAGAAAAACCCCCGCGTCATCAACTATCCGATTTTTCAGCCAGCGCCGGCCAGGTCGAAAACGCGAGTATCCATAACCCAAGCAGATTAACGACAGGTATGAACGTCAAAATAGCCCACCAGCGGGTATATCCTGCTTTGGCCAAGATCCACGCTATCGGTACAGCAATTAAAATTAAAATGAGATAGTTCAGAAATATAAAGCCGACAACAAGTTCTTCAGTTCCCATTATCTAACTCCCGATAGTGCCACGTTAAATTTAATTTTTGTTGCCAGCCGGTTCAACTTGTTCGACCTTTCAGAGTCAAGTGACGAGTTAGCCCTCCGTCGAAGTCTACGAAGCCAGCACCTTACAGCGCTGGCCTGTAAGGTGACTTGCATGATGACTATCCAGGGCATCGTGGTTGCCGTACCCTACTGTATGCAGTTGTAATCCTGCAGGACAAAAGTATCAACCCGTGATTTTAATGCTGAGGTCGAACCATCGACCTTCTCATTGTGAATAGGAAATAGATGGATTTTTAGGGTATTTAGCTCCGTTGATTAAAATAGTAAAACTCTAGTATTAATACGGGTTTTGACTGTTTACATTAATGAGAAGGTGGATTGCTATTTAGGCATGTTGAGCGAAATTGTTTACTTAGTGCTTACATGGAAATCACCGGATTATGACGAAACGGGTAAAAGCCTGCGCTTGACCTTTGGTGACATAAGCGCGTGGAGTATTGAAAAGGCAAGAGAAGAAGCCCGCGCCAAAAACGACGCCTTGGAACGCCAGCATTTAAAACGATAGTTCGAGCATGTCCGTAAGCTGGAAAACCCCGTACAGGCCGCCGCGTTATTCCGTTGTCGTCCTATGTGGCCGCGTTGCTGCTGGACTTGCAACGGCCGAAAAACATGTACCAGGTTGAAGATTACCTTAGCCCTGATGGGCAAGACCCCTACAGTCAATGGTTGACCGGCTTAGCTGGCCGCCAAGCTCGCGCCCGCATTCTGACCCGCATAAACCGCAAGGCTGACGGCAATTTTGGCGACTGTAAGCCTGTTGCAGATGGTGTATGGGAGCTGCGTATTAACTGGGGGCCGGGCTACCGCGTGTATTACGCCCAGGCCGGCCGTCATTTGATATTGCTATTGGCCGGGGGCGACAAGCGTAAACAGAAAGCCGATATAGATGCCGCGTTAATCCGTTGGCGTAACTGGCAAGATAGAGAGAAAACACCATGAGCACACATAAAACACCTGCAAGCCGCCCCCATGACGAAGCAGTCATCGAGATGCTGAAGGCTGACCCGGGCTTTATAAACAAATACCTTGCGGCCGCACTGGATGAAGTAGACCTGCCCGGTGGCCAAGCTGCGCTATTGGCAGCATTGCGGCATGTGGCCGAAGCCCAGGGCATGGCCAGCGTGGCGCAGCGTGCAGGCATCCCGCGTGAAAGCCTGTATCGCGCCTTGTCACCCAAAGGCAACCCGACCATCAAGACGTTACTGGCGGTAATTAATGGCGCCGGCTTACATTTGGCTGTGACCCGTCCCGGCCATAGCCTCGCTTAATCCGAGCGATGACCGCCGCCTGACGGTTTCAGGCGAATGTTTACGCCACGCCTAGCTCGTCGGAGTGAAAGCCGGGCATCTTCTCCGGCTAGTGTGGCTCCTTATTTTGGAGGGCGAAAAGTGAAGAAGCGCTTGTGGATAGGAAATCGTTAATCGTTGAAGTCGCAGGCCGCGAGGCGATATCCGGCCCACATTGTCTGTTTCACAGCAGTCTTACGGTTGCCGTAATTGTGCCGTTAGAAAAACCAGCGAGAAACCTAACGGTATATCTCAACATTACTGCAAGGCTAGTGCTAAGTTAGTACCAAGAATTTTAGAAAACTAAAAAATGCCCGGACGGGTACTGACGATTAGCATGGCTGCGGCGTCTGATTGGCTTATTTGTGGAGGGTGGTCGTACTTATTCCAATTGGACATGCTGCTACTTGCCTGGCCTACGCTACCCTGACCCTGTCGGGTCGAAGATCGGCCTGGCACCTGGCCCGCTGCCGGCTTAGGATTGGTTCCACTTGCCGGTGTAGAATTAAGGGCTGATACTTGGTGAGCATCTGACTTAGCTTTCAGAACATTAAGTAGTGGAACCCCGTAGACCTAGATTCTATCGACGCGACACGATGCCATGTAGCCATCCCAGGCGAACCCAAAAACTCGGACGCAACCACCCCTCTGCCACGCATAACTTCGAGAGCGAACCCGATGGAGTTACCGCCTTGATCGTGAGCGAACCCAACAAGCACTGTTGAGCCCGGATTTCGCGCTAGACGTGAGTCATCATATGAACTGAAATATATCCGAGTCACTATACCTTGACTGCGCGTCCGACGACTATTCTCCATCCGGCGAGAAGCTGCGTAGGCATGGTTATTGGGCCCACCATACCATGAAGAATCCTTCAAAATTTATGGTTTTGCACTAGCAGGATTCGCAACGTTCACGCCACAGTCTCGGTGAGTTTTCAAGAATCGCTTTTTGAGGTTTGTCGCAGGTGGTGTCAACCCTGACCGGGCCCATCCAATGGGAGCGATGGCCCCTTCCTGCGCTTCTCCAATGCCTGTCTTGCGGCCCGTGCCGCCAATGCGGTTGACCATGTTGGGGCATCACGTACCTGGCTCCTGTTCTCCAAGTCAATCACCCGCACCAGCAATTTACGCACATCAAATTCCGGCAAACCACTCAAGTCCGGCCAGGGACGACTCGGATCTTGAATTTCCATTCGCGATTGCGCGGCCTTGAGCAGCGCCCGGACCTGGTCCTCTGAGAAATCGCTCGGGGGTGCGTCAGGACGCGGCACATTAAAAAAAACCGCCATGGGGTGCCTGTATGCAGGTTGGATCAACTCTTCGGTAATACTTGCCCTAGTCCCAGCCTCCCGGGGGTGGCGCGGTGTGAAGTCGTACGCACGCACCGCATCAAGCGATATCCAGCTCCCATCGGGCAGATGCACACCACGCGACCCATCTGAATGGATCACCTCATAAAACCCTTCGGACACGAGCAGCAGGGGACGGGTCAGTGGCCAATCAGAATAACCGGGTGGAAATCCCTGCGTCATTCGCCTTCCACCTCAAGCAAGGTGGCATCCACCGAAGCAAACAACCCCGCCACGGCCTTCAGCATTCTTTCGCATTCGCTATTGCGCTTGCCATGCCTAGCTGAGTTATAGCGAGCGCGGGATTTACCTGCCTTCGCCTTGGCGCCAGTGGATTTCTCCCGCGGTCGCCACTGACGGATGGCCAGCGCTTGCGCGGCGCATTGTTCGGTGGTCCAGTGGTTGCTCATCGTCGATAGTCCGCTCGAAAGACAAGTTCAGGGTAGCATGGTGCCGTGGTAGGCTGCAATCAACCGTGCTCAATCCCAGGAGTCGATAGCGTGCTCGAAAATAACAGGCCGAGGTACACCCAGCGTAGCCAAGGCCTGGGTCGTGCGCATCGCTTGTTGCTGGCATCGCAACGTCGCTCGCATCAAAACGTCCTGGTGAGTGGGATCGGCACACACAATCGCCCGCTCGACCAGCCCACGAAACAGTAGGTCTAAATCTTCGACCTGGCTTGCAAGCCGAGCCGCCAGTTTTATATTTGAGGGACGCTGCGGTAAGGAGATGGTTTGGTTAGTTGGCGATGGCTTGGAGGGTAGGGTTGCAACCCAGGTATCCACCGAGGCTAGTAGATCAACAGCGTTTGGTGGTGTGGTAGCCGTGGTGGCCATAATAAATTCTCCACTTAGGGTGTTTCTCTACGTTTTCTGCTAAGAAGCTTTGGGCCTTCACCACTTTTTCTAGATCATTGTTTTTCCTATGGTCCCTGTGGTCTCGTGCGGCAAAGCCTTTATCCATGAGGTTCTCCGTGGGACCACACCTCTTTGGGCCAGTGGTCCCGTGTGGGCCAATTCCGTACCGCCGTTTAAAGGACTTAGATTTTCGACTGGGACCGGGACCACACGGGACCACACTTTTTGATGGCCCCCACTCTCAACCGTGAGCCTTTCACATGCGTGCGCTGAAAACGTACACACGGGTGCGGCCCATGCCGACGATGTTTTGCCGCTGTGCGGTGTGACGCTCGCCAGGCGATGGAACAAGCCAGCCTACATCGACTAGTGTCCGCGTCACTGCATTTTGTTCGAAACCCCCACACAATCCCCGGACATGGGCGAGTATTGCCCGTTGCTCTTGATTGCCTGCCCCACCGAAGTTTTCCAACCAACTGGCGAAGCATTCCCGCGCTGCTGCGCTGGCTTCGCCTTTGGCCCAACCAGTTAAGCCAGCCCCGGTTGCAAGCTCTCCCGCTAGTGCTACCAGTGCGAAGCGCCGTGCGACACGCAGGACTTGCGCCGCGATTAAATCGGCAATTGGCGTACGATTTTTATGTTTGATGATGGGGACGCTGTGCTGGTGGACTATCAGGACTATCACTAAGGAAATTTTATGACTCCACAAATTAACCCGCCGCACCCTGGAGAAACCTTGCGGGAAGATATTTTGCCCGCTTTAGGTTTGACTGTGACTCAGGCCGCCGCGCAGCTTAACGTAACGCGTGCTGCATTTTCACGTGTGCTCAATGGGCGTGCTGCCGTATCCCCCGAGATGGCACTACGTTTAGAAGGCTGGCTCGGCGTCGAGAATGGCGGACGGGCCGACCTGTGGATAGGACAGCAAGCCGCTTATGATTTATGGAAGGCACGTAAGGCAGGAGCACCCAAGGTACAGCGAGCGCCTGTTATGGGTGACTTAGCTGTCGTCTGACGTTCTCAGGCAAAAGTTTACGCCGCGCCTAGCTCGACGGACCAAAAACCGGGCACCTTCCCCGGTTGGCGTGGCACCTTATTTAAGAAGGTTGCATGGGAAGGTCTGCGATGGAATCCGGAGAACATGCCAAATTACTGAAGCTAAGAATGCGAGTCTGCCTCGATGAGGCCCCGTATATTGTGCTAGAACAACTTGGAGGAACGTATCGGGATGCTTTGTCGTTGCTTATCGAAAGCGCAATAAACAAGAGCTTCCCGGCTGACCTGGTACCCAGGATAAATCAATGGAGTGGAAAAATAATTGGCCCTGTTGAACCATCGAAATCAACGGTTGCCACTGCTGACCTTTCGGCGTGGTTGGCAACGCTCCATGTCCATGCACAGTTAGATTCTGATGCAACTGATAAAGATACCCTCTATCCATTAGGGCAAGCGGCGAATACCATCGCGTCTGAAAAATGGCCTAATACGCATGCCGTGTTGGCTGAAGAAAGCTGGCATTTGGAGTTTCCGGACAAACCGACACCTTTACTGAATGGTGGAGAAAGCGATAGAGCCTTTCTAGCTGCTATGCGCCATGAGTCCCAAAAGAGCTTACAGCAAGCAATAGATAGCCGGCCCACTTTGTCTGTATCACCGCAATCTTGCGGTTGCCGTGATTTTGCAGTTAAAAAAACCAGTGGAAAGCCTAGCCGTGCACCTCAAAATTACTGCAAGGCTAGTGCTAAGTTAGTACCAAGAATTTTAGAAAACTAAAAAATGCCCCGACGGACACTGACAATAAGCATGGTTGTTGCCTCTGATTGGCTTATTTGTGGTGTCGGCAAATTTGCCTAAGGCACGTGCTGATTACCAGCAAACGCTCCGCGCTCTATATTCACCAGCTTCTAAGCCACACGGGCTCCTTGGCGAGCCAAATTTCGGTGACATTACCGGTTGAGCCGCATGAGTGGCATTTACCAAAATTGTTTACAAAGTGCTTACATCAGCCGACAAACAAAAACGCCAACCGTTTCCGATTGGCGTAAATGCTTGATTTTATTGGTGCCGATGAAAGGAGTCGAACCCTCGACCTTCTCATTACGAATGAGCTGCTCTACCAACTGAGCTACATCGGCTTCGCAGATGACGGGGCTATACCCGGGCCATCCCGACCAAGCCCGCTATTATACACATCTGTTAAAGCCAACCAAACACTGAGCAAGGTCTATTCGTCGGCATCACCCACCAAGGCTGCCGGCCGTACGATCACCACCCTACATCGCCACTGCCATAGCTCTTTGCGCAAATTCCATCACCGACATTTTCGTGCCATTAACGTCAACGCTGTTATTTTCGTATTTGATTGCGGCCACTGCCTTGTCACCATCCACTTTGGCCAGGCCGACCGACTGCAACTTGCCCGCATAGGCATCGAACAGCATTGCGCCCACCGCATCGGCTTGCGGATTGGCCTGCGCCCCGCCTTGCAACTGGCTGACCAATCCGGCAAGCATGGGTTTGGAAATTGAAAAATTCAGCGCGATCTGCTTCAGAACTTGCGGTAGCAAGGTGTCGAGTCCAGCCTTATTAGCGGCGGTCTTGTCAGCGGGGCTGCTCAGATCAACCTTTAACGACGCCGTACTTTCACCCTTGTCGTTTTTCCACACCAGCGAATCGACCGAAACGGAAGGGTTGCTGGCCAGCACCTCCATAAATTTTTCACGTAAGACGGCGGACTCGGCGTCGGTCAACTGCAGATCTGCGTCATCTTTGACACCATGTGCAGCCTTGAACGCGTTGTACTGATTTGCCAGCGCATTAACGGCGTCGACATTAAAGTGGCTGGCGCTGCCAGTAAAAGACATGCTGCCTAAATCGGCCTTCGCGGCGCTAACTTGGCCCAGCTCGTAATGCAGCTTGGCATCGAACAACTGATCTTTTTGTTGCGTATCAAGCCCGATAGCCAGTTTCTGGATTTGTACGGACTCGCCACTGTCAGACGAAAAAGCCACGCTGTTGGCGTTAAAGCGATTTTCGATATGCGTGACACCGTCAGCGGGCGTCGTCGTTTTGCTGTCAAACGCAATGCCTTTGACCTTCACCTCTTCGTGAGGCGCCGCCTGGGCAAATTCAATCGAGTCGAAGCGGCCCGAAGCAGTGCTGTCTTTATAATCTTGAGAAAAAACAATATGGATCTTGCCACCGCTGAAATTGATGCTGTTGCCGTTGTCGGCGTGAGCCAGCGGCTTCAGTTCCCATTGCGAGTCACCCCTGCCCGAAAAATCGATGGTGGTGACAGCCACCACTGGCGCCTCGCCCTTGGTGCTATCGAACCACTTTTGGGTGGCCGCAGTAGGAATCAGCTGTGCATGACTATAGGCCAACATGGGTGCAAAACTGCCCGCGCGCAAGGCAGCAATGGGAAACGGGCCGTGCTGCAAATGATCGGCTAATTTGAAGTCTAAAGGTTTGCCGTCATTGTCGTTCATCGTTAACGCATAAACGACGTCAGACGAAAACAGGCCCCGCTTGTATTGGGCGACAGACACTTTCAAGCCGCTGCCGCCCAGATCCGGGCCCAGCACTTTGACCAGACGCTGATTGGTCTGATCGACCGCATGCTCAATAACGGTTTGAGCCCGCTTGCCCATATACCAGGAGCCGCCAGCGTAGGCGACCCCCAGAACCACGACGATGCTAAGTAGCTTTGCGCTTGTTTTCATTCATAGCCTGCTAAGATTAATAAGCCAACGGGCACGCTCAAGCGCACCATACAAACGCATCATAACCAATAGACGGCCACACAGCACAGAGGCCATAGCGTCGCGGTATACACTTGAAGCAGGCGGCCCATATGGGATCCCATCCTTTCACAACCCTTGGCAGGCATGATACAACGTCATGAAGACTCCCTTCGATTTCTATTTTGATTTTTCTTCCCCCTACGCCTACTGCGCCAGCACATGCATAGACGACCTGGCAGCCGAATTCGGGCGCACCGTACGCTGGCGCCCTATCCTCTTGGGGCCGGTGTTCAAGCAAATGGGGGTGCTGCCCGTTGCTCAGGTACCCATCAAGGGCGGCTACGCGCTACACGACTTCGCTCGTAGCGCCGCACTTTTTAATATTCCTTACGTACAACCCGCCCAATTCCCGATTTCGACCGTGACGGCGGCGCGTTCCATGCTGTGGATCGAAAAGAACCTGGACGACGCCCGCGCTCGACAATTTGCGCACGCGGTTTACAGTGCCTATTTTGCGAAACAAAAGGACATCAGCAATACTGATGTCGTTCTGGCGCTGGCGCGCGATATGGGTATCAATGCAGACGATCTGGCGACGGGTATACAGCAAGACTCCCTTAAGACCGCCCTGAAAGAACAAATAGAAGCAGCCACCGCCCGCGGCGTATTCGGCGCGCCTTTTATCTTTGTGGACGACGAGCCCTTTTGGGGCTTCGACCGTTTTGACCATATCCGCAGGTGGCTGCGCAGGTAATCATTGAATCGACATGGCAGCCACAAGGGGTGCCGCTACATGCTTAAATTTTGCGAGACAACTCTTTGGGCAGGGGAAATGACACGTTTTCCTGAGTTCCTGCCAAGGTACGCACAGATCCAGCGCCTAGCTGTCGGAGGCGTTCAATAACCTGCTGCACCAACACTTCAGGCGCGGAGGCCCCCGCCGTAACGCCCACTCGGCGGGGTCGTGTCAGCCAGGCCGGATCGATCATGTCGGCGCCATCAATAAGATACGCGACTGCACCCTTGCGCTCAGCCACCTCGCGCAAGCGATTTGAATTAGAGCTGTTGGTACTGCCCACCACCAACACTAAATCGCAATCGGCCGCCATCAGCTTCACCGCGTCCTGGCGGTTTTGCGTTGCGTAACAAATATCGCTTTTCTTGGGCTCAATAATCGTCGGGAAGCGAGTCCGCAAAGCCTGCGCAACCGCTGCCGCATCGTCCACCGACAACGTGGTTTGCGTCACGAACGCCAGATTTTCCCGATCGCGCACCTGCAGTGTCGCCACATCTTGCACCGTTTCCACCAGATACATGCCGCCATCGGCCTGGCCCAGCGTGCCCTCGACCTCGGGATGTCCCCGATGGCCTATCATGATGATCTCTCGGCCGGCTGCGCGCATTTTCGCAACCTCCATATGCACCTTCGTCACCAGCGGGCATGTTGCATCGAATATCTTCAGGCCCATGCTCAACGCCTCGTCGCGCACCTTGCGTGACACACCATGCGCAGAAAAAACAACGATCGCGTCCTTGGGGGCTTCATGCAGCTCATCGATGAAAATAGCTCCTTTGGCTTTCAGATCTTGCACAACATAACGGTTATGCACAATCTCGTGGCGCACATAAATAGGCGCCCCATGTATCTCGAGGGCCCGCTCGACGATATCGATCGCACGATCCACGCCCGCGCAGAATCCTCGCGGTTGAGCCAGAACGACTTCGAGGTCACCGCGCGTTTCCTTATCTGTCACAACCATCACAACACTCCCAACAAAGCAACGTCAATCCGCATGTCGGCACCCGCCAGCGGATGGTTGAAATCAAACAACGCCCAAGTATCGCCCATCTCTTTAAGCACGCCCGAATAGTGACCGCCGTTGGGTGCAGTGAATTCAACCAGATCACCGGGTTGAAACTGAGAGTCTGGGGCGGCGTTGGTGGCTAGCATCGTCTGAGACACACGTTGCAACAGATCGGGGTTCCTGTCGCCATAGGCCTGAGCTGCAGACAACTCAATACTGAATTTGCTACCGTCCGTACGACCCACCAGAGCCTCCTCCATGCCCGGCGCCCACTGCCCGCTACCCATCTGCAGAGTTGCAGGGCGTCCTTCAAAGGTGTCGGCGAACACCGACCCAGCCGCCGGGCCCGAAGTAAGCACAATCCGGTAATGCAGGGTCAGGTAGGAATCAGGACGGACAAAAGCGTTCACTGAATTGAGAATTGAAGTCAAAATCTGTCACCGTACAAGGTCATCGCAATTGACGTCTATTTTAGAGCCTCTTATGACACTTCACACGAACCTGCCCAGCCCAGAGCGTCCGCGCGAGCGCCTCATTGCACACGGAGCCCGTGTTTTAACGGCTCCTGAACTGCTGGCCATCATTTTGCGCACCGGCACCAAAGGTTGCAACGCCATAGAACTGGGGCAGCGCCTGATCACACAATTTGGAGGCTTGCGAGACCTTCTGGCGGCCGATGCGCAAACGCTGATGGCCGTAGACGGACTTGGGTTGGCCAAAACGTGCGAACTGCTCGCCATCAACGAATTAAACCGCCGGGCGCTCGAAGAAGACCTGCGGTCGGGCCAGGCGCTCGACCAGCCGCAACGCGTCAAACATTACTGCACAGCGGCTTTGGGGCACCTGCGTGTCGAGCACTGCATGGCACTTTACCTCGACAGCCAATACCGTCTTATTATCGCCGAGGAAATTTCCCGCGGCACACTGACCCAGGCCTCGGTATATCCGCGCGAGGTCATCAAGGCCGGCTTGCGGCATCACGCCGCTGCCCTCATTTTGGCCCATAACCACCCCTCGGGCGTCGCCGAACCCAGCGAAGCAGACCTGGCGCTCACCCGCCACCTGAAACACGCCCTGGCGCTGGTCGACATTCGTCTGCTCGACCATCTGGTCATTACCGCAGGCCAAACTGTCTCCCTGGCGGAACGGGGGCTGATTTAAAGACGGCAATGGTATAAGCTTCAATTACTTACACACTTTGATAGCGCCATTCGCACAACCATGACAAAACGCCTATGGGATATCTCACCTCCGGTCTCCACCCGCTCGCCGGTATTCCCCGGCGACACGCCCTATCGTCAGCAATGGCGCTGGACGATAGGCGCAAACTGCCCAGTCAATGTCAGTGAAATCACGTTGTCGCCGCACGTGGGCGCGCACGCCGATGCACCCTTGCACTACGACGCACATGGCGCAGCCATCGGCGCGGTCGCGCTCGAGCCTTTCCTGGGCCATTGCAGGGTAATTCATGTTCTACGTGGCCGCCCACTCATCACCATCGCCGACTTGCGCCCCTTTCTGGCCGACATGCCGCCACGCATTCTAGTCAGAACGGCCCAGCGGGCCGTTAGCGACCACTGGAGCGATGAATTCTCCGCCTACGCGCCTGAAACTATCGTTTTTTTAGCCCAAAAGGGCGTTACGCTGATCGGCATCGACACGCCTAGTATCGACCCGGCCTCGAGCAAAACGCTCGATAGCCACCAGACCATTTTGCAGCACAATATCCGCGTGCTGGAAAACCTGGTACTCGACGAAGTCCCGGCAGGCGATTACGAACTGATCGCGCTCCCCCTGGCTTTTATCGAGGCCGACGCGAGTCCCGTACGCGCTGTGTTGCGTTCGCTGGGTTAAACCTGTTTTAGCAGGCACAAGGCCTGCTGCTACATGAATGGCCACAATTTAAAGCGGGCTGCCATTTGAAAATTTACAAACAAACATGTTTCATACTACAATAGCTGGCTATTTACAGGGCACGTTGTCAGACTTTCGGTTCTTGCGCCTAGCAGATACACAGGCCGCGGGCATAAATAACAACTGACTGGCGACCCGAACTATTTGGGATGGATATCCCACGAATAACAGGAATCAACATGAAAGCAAGCATCCACCCCGAATACCACGAAGTGGTATTTCTAGACCAACAAACCGGTACCAAATTTATTTCGCGCTCGACCCTCACCAGCCGCGAAAAAGTCGAGCTCGACGGAAAAACCTACCCCCTCTTCAAGTGCGACGTGACATCTGAATCGCACCCTTTCTACACCGGCGCCCAAACGCGTCTTGTGGAAACCGGCCGCGTTGAAAAATTCCGCGCCCGCTTTGCCCGCACCGCAGGCACCACCAAGAAGGCATCGTAAACCGGCGCGATCTGCATCCACCCGTCGAAGGCAGCCTAGAGGCTGCCTTTTTACTTTAAGATATCCTCTTTGTTTTCAATTTCGGGGCGCCTCTTTCCGTGTCACCCAACGACTCCCGATCTACACCGGCTCGCCTGACAGCGCTGGCTACGACCAAATTGCCCAGGGTTCTGTTACTGGTATTGGGAGTCGTTTACATTTTTTCCGGGCTGTTTTTCAGAGACCCCTGGAAAACTGATGACGTGGTCGGCCTAGCCACCATGCTCACCGCGCTTCATGGTCCGGCACACGCCTGGCTGCTTCCCCAAGTAGGGGTGCTTGCTCATGCGCAAGACGGCCCGCTGCCGACCTGGGTGGGCGCCTTCAGCATCTGGCTGTTTGGCCCCTTGTTCCAGCACTTTACCTCGCCGCTCAACGCATCGATCGTGGCGTCGCGCCTGCCCAATCTGCTTTGGTTTGCATTGGTCACAAGCTCTGTGTGGTATGGCACCTATCTGCTCGGGCGCCGCCCTGAACCGCAGCCGCTGGCTCTGCCGTTTGGCGGCGAGCCTACGGTACGCGACTACGGCCGGATGATTGCCGACGCGGCGCTGCTGCTGATTATTGCTACGGCGGGCATCTTATTGCGCATGCACGAAACCTCGGAAGTGCCTGCCATTATTGCGTTTCAAGCCTTAGCCTTTTATGCAGTGGCACGCATGCTCGACCGCCCGCTATCCGGAGCGGTAACCCTCGGAGTGGCATTGGCAGGGGCTTTCCTGACCCGAAGCTGGATCGGTGCGCTACCCATCATGTTGGCCATTCCCTTTATCTTCATGCCACGCAGCGCTCTGTGGCACTCCAAACAATGGCTGATTATCGCTGCCGTGGTGGGCATTTCGCTGGTGGCGCTATGGTGGATCCCCGCGCACCAGATCGGCGGTTACTGGATGGAAAATTGGTGGCTGTGGAATATCAATTCTTTTTCCTGGCCCCATTACAAAACCGCGGTAAGCATCCTGCGCGATTTGCCGTGGTTTCTTTGGCCGACCTGGCCCTTTGCCCTGCTGGCCATCTGGCGCTGGCGTTCGTGGCTGGCTGCGCCGCATATCTGGATCCCCCTGATGTTCGCCACCTGGCCGCTGGTGTTCATGTTTTTCTTGGCTGATGTCTTCGAGCCCGAATACAGCCTGATGGCCGTGCCTGTCGCGATCCTCGCCGCATTTTCCCTGCCAACGCTGCGCCGCGGGGTAGTCAACTCGCTGGACTGGTTCGCCGTCATGTGTTTTTCCCTGACCGCAGCCACCGTATGGTTAGGGTGGATAGCCTTGCAAACCGGATGGCCAAAGCAAATCGCCCATAATATTGCGCGCCAGACCACCGGCTACGAGCCCCATGTTGCCCCTGCCGCGGTGGTGATCGCGCTGGCCGCAACCATCACCTGGCTTGGCCTGGTACGCTGGCGACTGCATTGCAAGCCGCTGGCCTTGTGGCGCGGAACAGTTTTGTCGGCCTGCGGCCTAGTGACGACATGGGTGCTGCTGGCCACGCTCTGGATGCCAGCGATCGACTATGTGCGAAGCTACCGCGATGTATCGGCGCAATTAAGTGCCGCCCTGAAAATTTATAAAGGCCCACGTGAGTGCGTGCGCGCCCTTGGAGTCGGCTCGGGTCAGCGCGCCTCGTTTCTCGTGTTTAACCGCATCAATTTTAGCTACGACTCGCGCTGCACGCTGATTTTGCAACAAACCTCGCCGCAAAGCCTTGCAAATGGCCGGTCTGCGTACTCGAGCGCCGGAGAATCGGGCGGAGCCACGGTGCTGTGGCAAGGCAAACGCGGACCGGATCGCCGGGAAATTTTTCGCCTGCTGCGTATCACCAAACCATGAGTCCAGCGGTGCAGCCACCCGCACGCTTCTGGTCTTACATCAGGGAAACGCTCAGACAAGCCTGGCCTGTACTTATCAGCTCTTGGGCAGGGATTGCATTTGGCGTTCTTGACACCACCATGGCGGGCCACGCCAGCGCCGCCGATCTGCAAGCCATGGCGCTAGCGGCTTCCATCTACATCACCATTTTCGTCGGACTTATGGGAGTGGTGCATGCGCTCATTCCTATTTTGGCGCAACTCTACGGCGCGGGACGCTATACCGACGTGGGCAAGACCTGGGGGCAAGGCGTTTGGCTGGCGCTGTGCCTGTCTATGATAGGCGCGTTGACCATGCTATTTCCCAACGTGTGGTTAGGACTGTCGGGCCAAGTGGAACCCGCTGTGCGCGACGGCGTGACCTGGTATTTGCGGGCCCTCATACTGGCCCTGCCGGCCACATTGGTTTTTCGCACGATCTACGCGCTGGGCACGGCTGTGTCGCGCCCTAAAACCGTCATGACCATCAACCTGACCAGCGTCGCTTTCAAATTCGCCTTCAACTGGATCTTCATCTTCGGCAAACTCGGCCTGCCAGCGATGGGTGCAGCAGGCGCGGGCCTGTCCACAGCCATTACAGCCTGGCTTTGCCTGGGCGCGGGTTTATGGATAATCCACCGCGACCCCTACTACACTCGTTTTAGGCCGACACTGGGTCGCATGCACTGGCCCGTTTTAAAAGAGCTTCTGCACTTGGGGCTGCCAATGGGGGGCTCGTACCTCGTGGAAGTCTGCGCCTTCAGCTTCATGGCCTTGCTCGTTGCGCGCGAGGGCATGTTCGTATCGGGCGGACATCAAATTACCTCTAACCTGGCGGCACTGTGCTACATGATGCCTATGGCGGTGGGAATTGCATCGGCATCGCTGACCGCGCAGGCCATAGGAGCCAACGATTTTCAGCACGCCCGCAAAATGGGGCTGGCTGGAATCGCCGTGGTGTTGACCGGAGCGCTCATCACCGCCAGCTTACTGATCGTCGGCCGTCCGTTGATCCTGGCCGCCTATACCGACGACGTACGGGTCGCCGCCGTGGCCGCCACATTGCTGCAAATTCTTCCCTTTTTCCATTTGTGCGACGCCATGCAATGCATAGGCTCTTATTTACTGCGGGCCTATAAGGTAGCGGTCATACCATTGCTGTTGCAGATCATCGCCCTGACTGGCATCGGCTTGGTGGGAGGCTGGTGGCTGGGATACGGCCCAGCCGCAGGCGCCCTGCAGCCCTTGCTGGCATTGAGTATGCCCGGGGCACCGCCTGGCGCCGCCACGATGTGGCTGATGGCCCTGGTCGGCTTGGGCCTGTCGGCCCTGCTGCTGCATGGCTGGTACTGGCGGGTTGTAGCCATACAGGGTGGCGCACTCTACCGCAGGCTATAAATATAATCACGTCGCCACGGATAGCTTACGTCGGCTGGGTAGTCGAGCTCGTCAGTGCGGCCCTTAGAAATAGGTTGCGCGACCACCTGATGCAGAGCGACCCAGCCATGCTCGAAGCCCATGGCACATCCCGCCAGATACATGCGATAAGCGCGCAGCGAACGTTCACCCTGCTCGCCGCCCAAAATTTCGCGGGCCTCGGGCAAACGAGCCTCGAGCGCGTCGCTCCATGCCCAAAGGGTGCGTGCATAATGAGGCCGAAGATTTTCAACATCCAGATCTTCTAGCCCGCCATCCGTGAGCATGGCCAGCACATTGCTGATGTGAGTCAGTTCACCGCCCGGAAATATATACTTTTCAATGAACTCTCCCATGCCCGAGCCCAATTCCGGATTATCAATACCGCCCGCCGTGATGCCGTGATTAAGCACCAACCCGCCTGGACGCACCAAGCGGCACAACTTGGAAAAATAGCCCTTCAATTGGGCCCGGCCAACGTGTTCGAACATACCCACCGATGCAATCTTGTCATAGGGCGTGGATTCGTCAAGTTTGCGATAATCGAGCAGATGCATGCGAACCCGCCCGCTCAAGCCTTTTTCCTCAATCAGGCGGTTCACATGGGCATGCTGGTTCTTCGACAAGGTAATGCCGGTAGCGTCCACCCCATAGTGTTCGGCCGCCCAAAGTAATAAGCCACCCCAGCCCGCGCCCACGTCAAGCATCCGCTCGCCCTCGTGCAGCTTCAATTTGCGGCATATGTGATCAAGTTTGGCTTCTTGAGCCTGGGCAACAGTCATGCCGGGTTCACGAAAATATGCGCAGGAATATACGCGTAACGGATCAAGCCACAATGCATAAAAATCGTCGGACAGATCATAATGAAATTGAATCTGGCGCTCATCGCGTTCAATTGAATGCCGCCACACCGAAACCAGATTCTGCACCAAGCCCGTCAACCAGCCGCCGCGCGCTGCATCAACGGGCGATCCTGGCAAAATAGCCGCGGCAAGATGCATTAGATCGCGCATGGATCCGTCGATATCTATTTTGCCCTCAACGTAATCTTGTCCGATCACGCCAACCTGGCCCGCCGCCAAGTGCACTAGGCTGGCCTTGTCTTTAACCATCATCCGAACTTGGGAACCCGGATTACCTAAATGTGTGCCGTCGGGCAGAACCAGCTCAAGAGAGACGGGTAGAGACGCGATCTTGTTTTCTATAGCCGAAAAAACCGAACTCACAAATGGCCTCCTAATCTAAAACCATGTAATCACGAATGCACTTGGAACAACGTCTGGCCAAAATGGTGAACACACAAACCTTGTGGGAGAGCGCGGACTTTCTGCGCAACTGCCAATATGGCACCCACAAGGGGTGCCCCTACAAGACTCAGCTATAGCCGCAAAGGAAGGTCACCACAAAACCCACTTATAGCCACAACTCACCTGAAAAATAACACAAACATGGGCCATGCCAAGATCAAAACATCTTGTAACCGCCCTTCAATTTATCATCAAATAGCGCCATTCGGGCACATCTTTACCCTTGTTTCATCGATTTTTGTCGCCATTTCCCGACACCCTCGGCGCCACTTGACGCGGCCACCGAATGGTAGCCGATTTCTTGTATCAGGCCGGGCTCAACAGGCATATTCGGTATTTTTTTCTAAATAGATCGTGAACGAGAAGGCGTTTGGCCGCATTGCGCTACGATCGACTTGATCCCAAATAGCAAACCGTAGTAGACTATCAGGCTTCACGAATGACACCGGTCTTTTAACTGGCCTACAGATTATCAAGGGGTATAACCATGGCACGCGTATGCCAAGTTACCGGCAAAGGCCCGATGACGGGCAACAATGTTTCGCACGCAAACAACAAAACCAAGCGTCGCTTTTTACCTAACCTGCAATCGCGCCGTTTCTGGGTCGAGAGCGAAAACCGCTGGGTGCGCCTGCGTGTTAGCGCCAAGGCGATCCGCACGATCGACAAAAACGGAATCGATGTCGTTTTGGCCGATATGCGCGCCCGCGGCGCACTGGCTTGATGCCAGCGCGCTAGCGTTTTAACTATCAGGAGCTCATCATGGCAAAAGGCACACGCGAGAAAATCAAACTCGAGTCCACCGCAGGCACCGGTCATTTCTACACGACCACCAAAAACAAACGCACCACGCCCGAGAAAATGCTGATCAAGAAATTTGATCCCGTCGTGCGCAAGCACGTCGACTACAAAGAAACCAAACTTAAATAAGTGGTTTTCTTCGTAAAACACCCTGCTACGGCAGGGTTTTTTTTGTCAAAACACCCTGCGCACGCGCTGTTCGACCATCGGGGCGACCCCGCCCTATAATGCAGAGCTTGTGCATCCACCCGAAAGCCACCCAAATCCCATGCAGGAACGCTACAACCCCATTGCCGTCGAATCGGCCTCCCATCAAAACTGGCAAGCGCGCGACGCGTACCGTGTCACCGAACACGCCACTTTTCCCGATGGCTCGGCCAAACCCAAGTTCTATGCTTGCTCCATGCTGCCCTACCCTAGCGGCAAGCTGCATATGGGGCACGTGCGCAACTACACCATCAATGACATGATGACGCGTCAGCTACGCATGCGCGGCTATAACGTGCTGATGCCCATGGGGTGGGACGCCTTTGGCATGCCAGCAGAAAACGCCGCCATCAAATCCAAGGTGCCGCCGGCCAAATGGACGTATGACAACATCGCCTACATGAAGAAACAGATGCAGGCGATGGGGCTGGCCATCGACTGGTCTCGCGAAATGTGTGCCTGCGATCCTAAATACTACAAATGGAATCAATGGCTGTTCCTGAAAATGCTGGAAAAAGGAATTGCTTACCGCAAGACCCAAGTTGTCAACTGGGATCCGGTCGACAACACAGTACTGGCCAACGAGCAAGTGATAGACGGGCGCGGCTGGCGCTCGGGCGCCCTAGTTGAAAAACGTGAAATCCCGGGCTATTACCTGCGCATCACCGAATATGCGAACGAACTGCTCGAATATGTGCAAAACGACCTGCCCGGCTGGCCTGAGCGCGTACGTCTGATGCAAGAAAACTGGATCGGCAAGAGCGAAGGCGTACGCTTCGCGTTTACACACACGATCAAGAACGATTCGGGCGAACTGATACAAAATGGACGCCTGTATGTCTTTACCACGCGCGCCGACACCATTATGGGAGTCACCTTTTGCGCCGTGGCGCCCGAGCACCCGCTGGCGGTGCATGCGGCCCAAAGCCGGCCCGAACTCGCCGCGTTTATCGAGTCCTGCAAACAAGGCGGCACAACCGAGGCTGAATTAGCCACGCGCGAAAAAGAAGGCATGCCTACAGGGCTTGTGGTGACCCACCCAATTACCGGTGCGCTGGTGGACGTATGGGTCGGCAACTATGTGTTAATGAGCTACGGCGACGGCGCGGTCATGGGCGTACCCGGCCATGATGAGCGCGATTTTGCCTTTGCCCGAAAATATGGCCTGCCCATCGTGCAGGTTATTGCCCACGAAGGCAAAACCTACAGTACAGAGACCTGGCATGAATGGTATGGCGACAAGCAAACAGGCCGCACCATGCATTCGGGCCAGTACGACGGCCTGAGCACCGCCGATGCCGTCAATGCCGTGGCTCGCGACCTGACAGAAAAAAAATTAGGTGAAAAACAGACCACCTGGCGCCTGCGCGACTGGGGCATTTCGCGCCAACGTTATTGGGGTACGCCCATCCCCATCATTCATTGCACCGATTGCGGACCCGTCCCCGTGCCCGAGCAAGATCTGCCGGTGGTGCTGCCCGATGACCTGATCCCCGATGGCAGCGGCAACCCGCTGGCCAAACACGAAGCGTTTCTGAACTGCTCATGCCCGCGCTGTGGCAAGGCTGCCCGGCGTGAAACCGACACGATGGACACCTTCGTGGATTCCTCCTGGTATTTCATGCGTTATACCTCGCCCGGCAACGATCAAGCCATGATCGACGCCCGCAACGATTACTGGATGCCCATGGACCAGTACATCGGTGGCATCGAACACGCCGTGCTGCATCTGCTGTACGCACGCTTCTGGACGCGCGTCATGCGCGATCTGGGTTTGCTGAAGTTTGACGAGCCGTTCACTAAGCTCCTGTGCCAGGGCATGGTGCTCAACCATATTTATTCGCGCAAGAACGCCCAAGGCGGTATCGAATATTTCTGGCCCGAAGAGGTCGAAAATATCTATGATGCTAAGGGAGCCATTACGGGCGCACGTCGACGCTCGGACGGCTCAGCCGTACAGTACGGCGGCATCGGCACGATGTCCAAGTCCAAGAACAACGGCGTCGACCCGCAATCGCTCATCGACACGCTGGGCGCAGATACGGCGCGCCTGTTCGTCATGTTCGCCAGCCCCCCTGAACAAACCCTTGAATGGTCCGACTCCGGCGTCGATGGCGCCCACCGCTTCTTGCGCAAGCTCTGGGCGTTATGCCATAGCCGGCAAGCTCGCGTTGCGGCAGCGCATGGCATGCAGGTCGACGCGCCCGCCGACGAGACGACCAAAGTCTTGCGCCGCGAAATATACGGCTT
Organism: Paralcaligenes sp.; assembly: GCA_039935015.1. Classification (GTDB taxonomy): domain Bacteria; phylum Pseudomonadota; class Gammaproteobacteria; order Burkholderiales; family Burkholderiaceae_B; genus Paralcaligenes. The sequence goes on from JBDTLC010000177.1 coordinate 21,889, forward strand.
GCTCAAGCAGGCTGACTACGATTACCAGCGGATTCAATACAACACTGTGGTATCGACCAGCATGAAAATGCTCAATGCCATTGAATCGGCCAAGCTGGAGGACAACCCGCGCGCCACACAGGCACTGGCCGAAACACTGGGAATCCTGCTGCGCGTGCTGTACCCAGTCGTGCCTCATATCACCTGGCAGCTCTGGCAAGACCTGGGCTACGACCAAACCTATGGCGACCTGCTCGACGCTCCCTGGCCTGCCGTGGATGCCACGGCGCTGATCGCCGACGAAATCGAACTCGTTTTGCAAATCAACGGTAAGTTGCGCGGTGCACTGACCGTAGCTAATGGCGCCAGCAAAGCCGACATCGAAGCGCTGGCTGTCGCGCATGAAGCGGTCGGTCGTTTTCTTGAAGGACGCCCCGTCAAACGAGCCATCGTCGTGCCCGGCAAGCTCGTTAATATAGTGGGATAAACCATTTATGCAAAGTTTTTGGCTCAAGCCTCCGAGCGCTATCCTCCCCACGCAAAGCGTGGTGCGCAACGGGTGGTACCCGCAAGGGGTGCCGCAACGTGGCCGCCTCAAGATACGTGGTGTGCGCGGGTTGGCCTGCGCAATGCTATGTGCCGTGCTCGCGGCCTGCGGATTTCACCTGCGCGGCACCGCGCCTTTGCCTTTTGATAGTCTGTACACCAATATTGCCGAGAACTCGGCCTTTGGCGCTCAAATGCGCCGTGCCATCCGGGCCAGTTCGCCCAACACGCGTATTGTCGAAGATCCCGCCCTTGCTCAAGTCAAGCTGGTACAACTCGCCAATAGTCAGTCGCTGCGCCAGTTGTCGATCAATGCACAAGGCTTGGTCGACGAGTACGAGCTGAACTTGTCGTTTACGCTCGAAGTGGTCGACGCCAAAGGCCATGTCCTGCTCGCACCCACCGTACTCACTTCGTCGCGCGATCTGCCCTACGATCCTAATGCGGTCCAGGCCAAGCAAGGTGAAATCGGCACGGTCTTCAACGAAATGCAACAAAGCCTGGTGGATCGAGTTGTGCGCCGCCTGAGCTCGCCCGAGGTCATCGAAGCCGCCCGTCGCGCAGGCACACAGAACATCGAGATCAATCCGTCCGATACGCCGTCAGGCCACAAGGCTGCGCCGGCTGCCACCCCCTTTAGCGTTCCCCGCGTTGATTCGGGGACGGGCCTGAAATAAGGCCGCCATGGGACGCCGCTTCGACATCGACAGTCTGTTACAGCATCTCCAACAGGCGCAGGCTTCGCTTGACACCATGTACGTCGTATCGGGTGACGAACCCTTGCTGGTCATCGAAGCCACGGACGGCTTGCGCGCCGCCGCAATGCGGGCCGGCTATGCCGAACGCGTCAGCCTGGTCCTGGACGCACGCAGCGACTGGAGCACGCTCACGGCCGCGACCCAGAACATTTCTCTATTTGGCGACAAGCGTCTGGTTGAAGTAAAAATCCCCACTGGCAAACCTGGCAAGACAGGCGCAGAGACATTGGTGAAGCTGTCGGCGATGGTTCAGGCGCGCGAGCTTGCCGATACTCTGATGCTGATCAGCCTGCCACGTCTGGACCGGGCCACCGCAGCCAGTAAATGGGCCAGCAGCCTGATTCAGGCAGGGACCTTAATTGAACTGGCCAATGTTGAACGCGGTGCTTTGCCCCAATGGATTGCACAACGACTGGCCAGGCAGAACCAGCGCTTGGACCCGGCCACACTGGAATGGATGGCCGACAAAGTCGAGGGCAATCTGCTGGCGGCCTTCCAAGAGGTACAAAAACTGGCGTTGCTATATCCTGAAGGCAAGATCGACGCTGGCGACGTCGAGCGCGCAGTGCTTAACGTCGCGCGCTACGATGTGTTCGCCTTGCGTGACGCGATGCTGGCCGGCCAGCCGACTCGTGCGCTGACCATACTGGCGGGGCTGCGCGCCGAGGGCGAGGCGCTGCCGTTGGTGCTATGGGCCGTGGGTGACGAAATTCGCGTCATGGCGCGTCTGGCAATGGCGCAGGCAGGCGGGCGCGACTTGGGAAGCGAAATGCGCCGTCAACGCATTTTTGGCGCGCGAGAGCAATTGGTGCGCCAGACGCTGGCCCGGATACCGCCCAAAGCCTGGGCCGCCGCAGTGCAGCACGCTCACGAGGTCGACCGGCTGATCAAGGGGCTGAAAGTACCCGGACGCCTGGATGACCCCTGGGAAGAGTTGGCGCGACTGACCCTACGCATTGCCGTCGCCAAACTGAGATAATCACTTTATTCTTCATAAGATAGCGACCATGACCGATTCCGCACTTGCCCAGGCCGCGCCACACGACGCGGCTACCTGCAATATGACAGAATTGGGCCGGCAGGCCCGCCACGCATCACGCCTCATGATGAAAGCATCAGGGCAGGCCAAGGCCTGCGCGCTGCGCGCCATGGCGGCGCGCCTGCAAGCCAGGCGCGGCTATTTGCAAGAGCAGAACGCCATCGATCTGGCTGCCGCCAAAGCCCAAGGGCTAACGCCGGCTTTGATCGACCGTCTAACGTTGTCAGACAAGGCACTAGACGCGATGACCGCTGGCTTGACCCAAATTGCCGACATGCCCGACCCGGTCGGCAGCCAGACGGCGTCTCGCATCCGCCCTAACGGCATGCGCGTGGCGCAAATGCGCGTGCCGTTAGGGGTGATCGGCATTATTTACGAGTCGCGTCCCAATGTCACCATCGATGCGGCCGCGCTTTGCCTCAAATCGGGCAATGCCACCATTTTACGCGGCGGCAGCGAAGCCTTCCATTCCAACCGGGCGCTGGGCGCCATAATCCAGGAAGGCCTGGCCGAAGCGAACCTGCCCGCCCATGCCGTACAGGTGGTGGGCACCACCGATCGCGCCGCGGTGGGCCAGTTGATCACGCTGACCGAGTACATCGACGTGATCATCCCACGCGGCGGCAAAGGGCTAATTGCCCGGCTGGCGGCCGAATCCAGGGTACCCCTGATCAAGCACCTCGACGGCAACTGCCACGTTTATATCGATGCCGCCGCCGATCCGGCACTCGCTCAAGACATTGCCATCAACGCCAAGACCTATCGCTACGGCATATGCGGCGCCATGGAAACTCTGCTGGTGCACCGCGACATCGCCGACCAGGTTCTGCCATCGCTGGGCGCGCGCCTGGCCGCCCGCGGAGTCGAACTGCGCGGCTGCGAACGAACCCGGGCGCTGATCCCGTTTGCCACAGCGGCCACCGACGAAGATTGGGGCACCGAATATCTAGCCGCCATACTCGCGATCCGGGTCGTCGACAGTCTAGACGAAGCTATCGACCACATCGCCCGCTGGGGCTCGGGCCATACCGAATCTATCGTTACCGAAAGCCTGTCGGCCGCTCATCGCTTCCAGCGCGAGGTCGACTCCAGTTCCGTGTACGTCAACCTGCCCACCTGTTTTGCCGATGGCTACGAATACGGTCTGGGCGCCGAGATCGGTGTTTCAACCAACCGCCTGCACGCCCGCGGCCCGGTGGGGCTCGAAGGCCTGACCACACTAAAGTGGGTACTTTCGGGCGAAGGTCAATTACGCGGCTAAGGTCTCCATACATGCTCTGGATCAAAACTCTCCATATACTTTTTGTCGTTTCGTGGTTTGCGGGCCTGTTCTACCTGCCGCGCATTTACGTCAATCTGGCGCAAACGCAAAGCCCGGCCACCACGGACTGCCTGCTGGGTATGGCGCGCCGCTTGTATCGCTTCGTCACGCCGATCGCGGCTCTGGCGCTTATTTTCGGCTTGTGGTTGTTCCTGGGCTATGGAATCGGCAAGGGCCAAGGCTGGATGCACGCCAAGCTGTTCTTTGTTGTCGTGCTGGTTGCTTACCACTACGCCTGCGGCCAATTGTTAAAAAAATTCGCTGCTGGCCAAAATACCCGCGGCCACAGGTTTTACCGATGGTTTAACGAAATACCCGTCATCCTACTGCTGATTATCATTGTTCTGGTCGTAGTCCGGCCGTTTTAAGTTGTGACCCTATGACCGACAGCTCCAAACCCCGCAAAATTCTGGCCATCAAGAAAGCCCCCACCAGTTCGCCTGAGATCAGCGCCGAGCGTCGCGTGCGGGCGGGTGGCCGTGCCCGACAAGTCGCCCAGCAAGACCGTGTACGAACCCAACGGCGCGGCGCACCCATGCCCGACGCTCCGGCAGAGCCCATAACCCCAGGCAACGACGAACCCGGCAAGATTATGGCGCCACGCGCAAACCGGCGTCCCCGGCCTGTCGCGCAAGCCGAGATTTTTCCGATTTTTGCGCCCTGTCCGCAAGGTATTGAAGAGGCGCTGGTCGCAGAATTACAGGCGTTGGGCTTCGATCAAGTACAGGCCGCTCGTGCCGGATGCCACTTTATGGCCGACTGGACGGGTATTGAGCGTGCCAATTTATATTCGCGACTTGCCACACGCATTCTGGTGCAGGTGGCGCACGGTCCGGCGCACCATGAAGACGACATTCTTGACCTGGCTTATCAAACCCCCTGGGAGCGCTGGTTCGGTGCCGAGCAAAGCCTGCGTGTAGATACCTCGGCCATCCGCAGCCCCATGAAAAGCCTGCAATATTGCAATTTACGCGCCAAGGACGGTATTTGCGATCGCTTGCGCGACCGCGAAGGCGCGCGTCCCGATATCGACACGGTGCGGCCCGACGCACGCGTCCACCTATTCCTTAGTGAAGACACCGCCACTCTCTACTTGGACACTTCGGGCGAGTCTCTCTTTAAACGCGGCTGGCGGCTCGACAAGGGCAGTGCCCCGCTGCGTGAGAACCTAGCTGCGGGACTGCTGGCGCTATCAGGCTGGGACCCTTCCCAGCCCCTGCTCGACCCCTTCTGTGGTAGTGGCACCATTCTTATCGAAGCGGCCTGGGTTGCCCTGGGCGTACCCGCCGGCATCGGGCGCCCCTTTGGCTTCGAACGCCTACGCGGCCACGATGCGCGACACTGGCACGATATCAAGGACGAGGCGCGCAGCCATATTGCACCGCAACTGGAAAGTCCGCTGGTTGGCTACGATCTGGACCCGCAAGCAATTGAAGCCGCACAACGCAACACCGAGAGAGCAGGGCTGGCAACCGATTCGATACGCTTCGAAGTGGGCGACGCACGCCAGGTTGAGCCGCCTGCCGAATCGGGCTGGCTAATTACCAACCCGCCCTACGGAGAACGCATGTCGGCCGACGAGGCGGGTTTATGGCGCTCTTGGTCGGAAAACCTTAAAAGGAACTACAGCGGGTGGGAAATCAACATCATTTCCAGCGATCTAGACCTGCCGCAGCTACTACGTTTAAAGCCCAAACGACGCTACCCTCTATACAATGGCGCCCTGGACTGTCGCATGTTCAGCTTTGAAATGGTCAAGGCCAGCTACCGTAAACCTTAAAAGCAACAGTCCATGCGGCGTCGCAACATAATACTTGCTTAAATCTAGGGTTAACCCCTATAATAGGGTTAACCCTGAACGAAACGTTCAATTTAAGTGGAGTACAGTATGAAAAACCTGAACCAAACCATTCGTCTTACTGACGAACTCGAACGCGAACTGATGCTGCAAGCGATTGAAGACCAATTCCGCTTCCGCCCTATGGTCGCCCTGAAAAATCTGGCCACGAAAATCGCTGGCTTATTCAGCTCTCACTCTAGCGCCCCTCAGGTCAAGTCGGCTCACTAAGCATTAGCCGCTCCCGGGCTGCGCTAAGCAGCGTCGGGATACCGTACATAAAAGCCGCTGTTGCGGCTTTTATGCTGTGAAGCCTGCCAAAGTACGGGATAATGGCGCGTATGAATTCAAGCAAATCTCTCGTCGCCAATGCTGCGCGCTCGTCGCCGCTAGAACCCACTTTTCAAACTCCTACCCGCTGGCGTAGGTTTGCCTGCATGATGTATGAGGCCGTGTTGCTCTTCGGGGTTATCTTTTTAACCAGCTACCTGTTCGACACACTCACCCAAAGCCGCAGCGGGCTCATGTTCCGCCACGGGCGCCAGGCCGTATTGTTTATAGCCATCGGCGTGTATTTCGTGCTGTGCTGGCGCAAACAAGGGCAAACCTTGCCCATGAAAACCTGGAACATCCGCCTCATCGACCGCAACGGGCTATCTCCGCCTACCTCACGCCTAATCTTGCGCTATATCCTGATCTGGCCCATACCGCTCATTGCGTCCATGCTGTTGTTGGCCGCCTCACACGCCACCGGTTACAAATCTACCGATCTATTGATCGTCGCGGCTCCCTTCACGCTATTTCTCTGGACCTGGCTGGATAACGATCAGCAATTTCTCCACGATCGGCTTCTGGGTATGCGCCTGAGCAACACGGAAGCAAAGTCATCGGTATAAACCCTAGGGGCTTGCGTTTTATGAAGGGGGGGGATTGCACAGAACGGGCTTGTCGTTCATGCTCTAGGAAAAATTTCAACTTCCCCGCGCGCCCAAGCATCATAGAAGACAATGAACGACCAATACCCGGAGCTGTACCCGTCTTACCACTGGTTCGTCCCTTCTCAATTTAATATTGCTCAGGCCTGTGCGCATCGTTGGGCAGAAAACCCGCATGAAGGCCGACGCATCGCCATTTATTTTGAAGATGAAGCCGGTCGACGGGAAGTCTGGACCTATGCCCGGCTGGCCGAAAACGCCAACCAGCTCTCCAACGGCTTAATTCGTATGGGAGTCGCGCGCGGCGACCGTGTTGCTGTCGTAATGGAGCAACGCCCCGAAGCAGCGGCTGCCTATATGGCTATTTTCAGCGTAGGTGCAATTGCTGTGCCGATGTCAGCACAATTGGGCGTCGATAACTTAAGCAAGCGTCTGAGCGACGCCGAGGCCCATGTCGCCATTGTCGACGACGCGGGCGGCCCCGATTTGATACAGGCGCAAATGCGCTGCCCGGCGCTGACACAAATCATAGGGCTGGGTTTCCAGCACGATAATATTATCCCTTGGCGCACTTTACTGGCTCGCCAACCAGCCACCTTCAAAAGCAGCCCCACACAATCCAGTGCCCCTGCTGTTTTGCTATATACCTGCGAGCCGAACCAGAATCCGAAGGGAAGGTTGCTGTCGCACAGCTCCCTCATCGGCACTCTGCCCGGTTTTGTAGCATCGCAAAATTGGTTTCCGCAAAAATCCGATCAATTCTGGAGCCCCATCGAATGGACCCGAACAGGGGGCCTGATGGGCGCTTTGCTGCCCACGCTGTATTTCGGCCATTCAATCGTCGCCACGCTGGGCACAGTCTCGGCAACTCGGGCCTTTGAAATTATGGAGCGCTACCGGGTCACCAATACCCTCCTTTTGTCCACGACCATTAAAAAGATGATCGACGAAGTCCACAACCCACGTGACCAATATCAATTGGCATTGCGCGCGATCGCGACCACGGGCGAAAGTCTGGATCAGACCACGACAAACTGGTGCGTCGACGCTCTGGGCGCGGCTCCCAACGAAATGTTCGGCCACGCAGAAATGTACTTCCTGATCGGCAATAGCGCACAGAAGTGGCCCGTGAAGGTCGGCAGCATGGGCCGCCCGTATCCTGGACACAGGGTTGCCGTGCTAGACGCTCAGGGTAAGCGCTGCGCAATGGGCCAAACCGGCGAAATCGCCTTGAACCGCTACGATATGCACGGCCACCTCGACCCAATACTGTTTCTGGGCTATTGGCGCAACGACCTCGCCACGCGCGCCAAATTCGTAGATGACTGGTGTCTGAGCGGCAATAGGGCTACCGTCGATAAAGACGGTTATTTCTGGCACGCCGACTCGGGCGTCAATAAAGAGGCAAATCCCTGATGGCCATTTATCAATTTCAATCATTAACCCCTAGTATCGATGCGGACACCTTCATTTTCGAAAGTGCCGACATCATCGGCGAGGTCACGCTGGCGGCCGGGGTCAGTATATGGGCTCATGTCAGCATACGTGGCGATAACGCTCCCATCAAAATAGGGCGCGGCAGCAATGTTCAAGAAGGTAGCGTCCTGCACGTCGACGCCGGCTGCCCTCTGACTATAGGCAATAACGTGACCGTCGGACACCAGGCCATGCTGCACGGCTGCACCATCCACGACGGATCGCTAATCGGCATGCAAGCGGTCGTCCTGAACAACGCCGTCATTGGGCGCAACTGTCTGATTGGCGCCGGCGCCCTGGTGCCAGAAGGCCGCCATATTCCCGACAATTCTCTGGTAATTGGCGTGGGCAAGGTCGTCCGCGAACTCTCAGCCGAAGAAATACAGAATATGCACGACGACGCCCACCACTATGTCGAGCGTGGGCGTCAATATCGCAAAGAATTGGTTAAGCTCCCCCAGCCACTCTAACCGCGAACGAAGTGGCAGCGCCGTCCGCGTTAGGTGGCATTTTCGCAGAATGGTAGCGACAGCCCTTGTGGCTGCCAGTTGCGCAGATTATAAATACCAACTTGCTAGTCGGCGGTTTGGCAGCCGCGAGGGCTGCCTCTACAATTGAGCTATGACAGATCAATTGAAAAAATATCTTTTCGAAGACCACAGCGCTCGGGTTCAAGGCGTCAAAGTAAAGCAGGCTTGGCAAACAGGTATGGCCCACCAGAGCTATCCCGAATGCGTACAGCAACTGCTGGGAGAATTGGTTGCCGCAGCCGTCTTGCTCGCTGGCAACATCAAATTCGACGGCTCGCTGGTGCTGCAATTGCAGGGCGATGGGCCAGTCGCGTTGATTGTGGTCGAATGCAGCGCCGATCTGGCGATCCGAGCTACCGCCAGCCTGCGCAAAGACATGCCCATGCCGCCCTTCCCCACCCTTCAGAACTTGCTTAACGCGCAAGGCCAGGGGCGTTTCATTGTGATGCTCGACCCGGGCCGCGACAGGCCCGAGGCGCAACCCTATCAAGGGGTGGTGTCACTGGAAGGCGAATCCGTGGCGCAGGTGCTTGAGCTTTATATGCGCCACTCTGAGCAGCTGGACACACGTTTGTGGCTGGCAGCCAATGCCACTCAATGCGCAGGTCTGCTTATACAGCGCCTGCCCGATCATGGCGGTAGCACCACCCTAAGCGCAGAGGAACACGAAAGCGCCTGGGAGCGGGCCAGATATCTGGCGGAAACTCTGAAAACTGGCGAGCTGCTGGCGCTGGACACCGATACACTCATCGGCCGCCTGTTCCCGGAAGAAACCCTTCTTACCTTCGAACCTCAGCTCGTACGCTGGCATTGCCCTTGCACACACGCACGCGTGGCCGATATGCTACGCATGCTGGGCCGCAGCGAAATCGAAAGCATATTGAACGAGCAAGGCCATATCGATGTCGACTGCAACTTCTGCGGCAAACCGTATCGTTTCGACGCCATCGATTGCGCCAGCTTGTTTATCGACGCAGC